>JAJZVZ010000018.1 GCA_021846945.1 Acidobacteriota bacterium
CGTGCAGTAGCTCCGTAGATAATGAAGGTGTAATAGAGGGCCAATGATGAGACGATTCTCTTTTCTGTTCCTCGTCGGTTGCTGCCTGTTCCGGATTTCGGCGGCAGGTCAACTGCCACTGCTCGGAATCGCGCGAGTCAGCATCCGTGTCACCAATCTTGGCCAGGCTCGCGCCTTTTACTCTCGCATCGCCGGCTTCGAAGAGGCATCGGATGCCCGGAACCGCGATGGATCCGTGGCCGCCGCTTATTTCAAGATCAACGATCGCCAGTTTCTCAAAATTATTCCGGGACTAGACGCGAATCAGGCACGGCCAATGGTTGGATTCGCGATCCTTACCGATCAGATTGCGGGTCTGCGCAGGATGCTCATCGCCCGTGGCCTGCATCCAAGCAAGATTCGACGCGATGCCGATGGCAGCCGAGGCTTTACACTTACTAACTTGCCTGGCCAGGATCTCGACTTTCTCGAATTTGTGCAATACGGACCCAAGGCCCTGGCAGATCGGACCAGGGGGCAATATCTCAGTGCTCACCGGCTCTCAGCTAACCTGGAGCATGTTGGGATTATCGCGACTAATTTCGATACCGCCTATGACTTCTACGTGAAAACGCTTGGCTTTCACGAAATCTGGCGGCGGCTGACTGCGGATCGTAGCCGGCCAGTAATTGATCACATTCAAATGCCGGGACCAAGTGGCGATTTTATCGAGTTGTCAAATATCGGTGAGAGTACTTCCTTAACAAGAAGGCGCGCGGGTGTCGCGGCCCATCTCGCATTCACCGTCCCGGATATCAATGCCGTGGTGATGGAGGTGCATAAGCTGGAACCCACGATGCACCTTCAGGCGCCACGATACGGACTCGACAATCGCTGGAATTTCAATCTCTTTGATCCGGACGATACCCGGGTCGAATTTATGCAGGTGGCGGATCCGACACGCCCGGCCCCGGCCGTGGTTGTTACGCCCGCCGACTTTGGGAAAGCTGCGAGCGCGATCGGGATCTTTGCCGGACAATCCGATGTCGGTCATCCAGCCTTGCCGGGTTCTGCCTCTTTCAACCCAGCACAAAACCAATACCTGGTATCGGGCGCTGGCGCCAATATGTGGGGCAGTAAGGACGAGTTTCATTATGTATGGCGCCGTATTCCAGGGGACTTCTCTCTTACCGCAACCGTGCATTTCCCCAAGCAGGAACCGCCCAGTCATCGCAAGGCTGCAATCATGGCGCGACAAAGCCTGGCTGGTGACGCACCCTACGCCGATGCGGTGGTTCATGGCAGCGGGCTTACAGAGTTGCAGTTCCGCGAGGCAGCAGGAGATCTGACCCACGCCATCCGCTTTCCAATTGACGCGCCGGTGCGGATTCGCCTGGAGCGCAAGGCCGGTTGGTTCACCATGTATGCAGCCCGCGAGGGGCAGCCACTTCAGGAGCTTGGCGCGTACGCTCTGAAGATGAGCGACCCGATCTATCTGGGTTTGGCGGTATGCTCACATAACCCGGCAACGATTGAAACCGCGGTCTTCTCCAACGTTAGTTTGAAAGTCATCCCAGGAAGCTCGCGGAAGAATGCGGCAGTCAGGCACGCGAGCGCGCCTTAGCATCTATTCAGCAAAGTGCAGTAAACAGCCTCCTATCGGCCGCGGTTGCGGTAAACTTGGAACACCGTTCCGACCGCACCGACGCATAGGGTCTGGCACAGGCCTGCCCGATCGGGTAATAAGCCAACTCTGAGAGATATGAGATGCATGAGGCACTAACGCACTGGCACCAGACATACACTATCTTCGGACAGGGGTTGGGCATTTCAACCCTGCTCGCGGCGTTGCCGATATTCATTTTGCTATTCATCCTCGGTGTACTCAGGAAAGCGGCCTGGATTGCAGGAACAGCGGGTCTTGCGGCTACTATGGCGCTGGCGATCGCGGGGTACGGCATGCCTGCGAAAACAGCAGTCAGCGCGGCCCTTTATGGAGGGGCCTTTGGGATCTTTCCGATATCATGGATTATCTTTTGGGCGATTGCCCTCTTTCAGGTTACGGTTGACACCGGTAAGTTTGAGATCATTCGCGACTCGGTTGCGCATCTCACCCCCGACCCAAGGCTGCAAGCACTTCTGATTGCATTTTCCTTTGGAGCGTTTCTTGAAGGTGGCGCCGGTTTTGGAACCCCGGTGGCGGTTGCTGCGGCGATGATGACTGGCCTGGGCTTTTCTGCCTTCAGCGCCTCTGCGCTTTGCCTGCTCGCAAATACCGCCCCAGTCGCCTTCGGCGCAATCGGAATTCCAGTCATTACGCTTGCCGGAATCACAGGCCTGCCCCTCGACAGGTTGAGTACGCTGGTGGCCTTTCTCTGCGCGCCTGCGGCCATGATCCTGCCTGTCTATCTTCTCGTGGTCACTTGCGGCCTCAGTACTATGACCGGAATTTGGCTGCCCGCCCTGGCCGCAGGCATTTCCTTCGCGGTGACTCAGGTTCTTGTATCCACATACATCGGACCGCAACTCTCCTCGATCCTTGCGGCGCTCACATCCATGATCGCGCTCATAGCGATTTGTCGCTTTCGTTCCTGGAGATCAGGCGATCCAGAGACGCCGGAGGGTGCTGCTTGTTACGTTCCGCGAGGAACTGATATCCGATCTTTTGCTTCAGAAGCCTCCGCGGAACAAAGCAACGGTCCACTAACGAAGATTCCGCCAAAACATTCCGCTGGCCAAATTCTTTATGCATGGTCCCCATATGCTTTGCTGGTAATCTGTGTCATTCTCTGGGGTTTTTCATCTGTTCAGAAGATACTGAACAAGGCAAGCATCGTCCTGGCCTGGCCGCTGCTCCACAATGTGGTTCTGCGCATGCCACCTGTCGCTTCCGCACCTTCTCCCTATCCCGCCACTTTCTCATTCAACTTTTTTTCCGCAGCCGGAACCGCCTGTATGGCAGCCACGTTTCTCGCGAGCATTTGCCTTCGGGTCAGTCCATTACGCATGGGGAAAATTCTGCTGCGGGTGGCACGGCAACTGGCGCTTCCAATAGCCACCATCGCGCTTGTGCTGAGCATTGGCTTTCTGATGAACTACTGCGGCGCGACGGCGACGCTCGGCCTTGCTTTCGCTTCGACCGGCAAGCTATTCCCGTTCTTTAGTCCGCTTCTGGGCCTTTTGGGAGTCTTTTTGACTGGCTCGGATACTTCTTCCAATGCGCTCTTTGGAAACCTGCAGGTTGTTACCGCCGGCCACCTCGGGCTTGACCCGACTCTGGTGGCGGCAGCCAACGCCGCCGGCGGCGTCATGGGCAAGATGATCAGCGTTCAAACCATCGCCGTCGCGGCAGCGGCAACGGGATTGTCAGTGATGGAGCAGGCGAAGCTCTTTCGCTTCACCTTGAAGCACAGTATCTTTCTCGGAGCCGTTATCGGATTGCTGGCGCTCCTTTATGCTTACGGTCTGCATATTTAGTTATCGAAAGAGATCCGCTTTCCTTGCCATGACTATCGAGTAAGTATCGTCCCTCTTCGCCCGAAGATACCTACTCGTTATTCTGCAATAGTCCCACGCATCGCTTGTTTCCTGCTGTTTCCCCGGCGGCGCCATCTGCCTTGTCGCCACAAGAAAAGTCTCTCGGAGTCCCTCGCTCCGTCATCGGGAGGCACGATCAGCAATCCTCCTATCTACCTTCCTCTTTCAGCACACGCTGATAAGCGGGCAAGGTAAGGAACTCGACGAACTGCGGCGCTCGGATCAGTTCGCGCACAAGGTCGGCGGCCTCCATATAAGCCGCATAGCGTTCGGCATCCACAATGGCTTTCTGCTTCGCGAGTTCTTCGGCAATGAGATTCTCAACCAGCGGACTGTCTACAATTCTTCCGTCGCTGAGCCGGGCCTTGTGATGCACCCACTGCCAGAGTTGCGCCCGGCTGATCTCCGCGGTCGCGGCGTCTTCCATCAGGTTGAAGAGCGGCACGCAGCCAATGCCGCGCAGCCACGCCTCCATGTATCCAAGTCCCACCGCGACATTCTGCTTCAAGCCTGCATCCGTGATCTGCCCCGGGGGAACCTGCAACAGGTCCACGGCAGTGGGGTTGAAATCCGGTAACTGCTTCGCTATCTGATTGGCCTGCGGCATCAGGCGATCGAAGACTTCCATCGCTACGGGCACCAACCCGGGATGTGCCACCCAGGTTCCGTCGTGACCGTCGCCAGCCTCCCGCTCCTTGTCGGCGCGCACCTGGGCGATCGCTTTATCATTCGCCACGGGATCGGTTTTAACCGGGATATAAGCCGACATCCCGCCAATCGCATGCACGTTGCGCCGGTGGCATGTCTTGATGGCCAGCTTCGAATAGCTGCGCATAAAATGCGTCGTCATGGTCACCAGGGCACGGTCGGGCAGCACCGCTTGCGGGTCAGTGGCAAACTTTTTGATGAAGCTGAAGATATAGTCCCACCGCCCGCAGTTCAATCCTGCCGAGTGTTCGCGCAGCTCATAGAGAATTTCGTCCATCTCAAACGTGGCGAGAATCGTCTCAATCAGCACGGTAGCCTTGATCGTGCCGCTCGGCAGGCCCACCTTTTCCTGCGCGCGCAAAAAGATGTCGTTCCACAGCCGCGCTTCCAGATGGCTCTCCATCTTGGGCAGGTAGAAATAGGGGCCGCTGCCGCGAGCCAGGAGTTCTTTCGCATTGTGAAAGAAGTAGAGCCCGAAGTCGAAGATAGACCCGGACATCGGCTCGCCATCGATCAGCACATGACGCTCGTCGAGGTGCCAACCGCGCGCGCGAACAAACAGAACAGCCGTCTTATCATTCAGCTTGTACTGCTTCCCTGTTGCGGGATCGGAATAAGTGATCGTGCGCCGGATCGCATCACGCAGGTTGATCTGGCCGTCGAGCAGGTTGTTCCAGAGTGGTGTGCTCGAGTCCTCGAAATCAGCCATGAAGACTTTCGCGCCGGAGTTGAGCGCGTTGATGATCATCTTGCGATCCACGGGTCCGGTAATCTCCACGCGGCGGTCGAGAATATCCCCGGGCAGCGGGGCCACGGTCCAGGCTGCCTCACGAATTTTCCTGGTCTCAGCGAGGAAGTCAGGCTTTGCCCCGGCATCAAGCATCTTCTGCCGCTCGTGACGCGCGGCCAGCAGTTCTTTGCGGCGTCCATTAAATGTCCGCTGCAGGTCCGCCAGAAAAGCAACGGCGTCAGGCGTAAGGATTGCAGAGTGGCTTTCGCTGACCGGCGCAAGCACTTCAACACCGGGGACATCGACGGTTACAGGCATTGGGCAGCTCCCTATTCGTAAATTTTTCAGCACATGCGTCGAGAATGAGTGCGCATGGACTTATCCGTTGCAATCTTAAATTCGCCGTCCCCCGCTGCTCAAATCAATAAAAATGGCGGGGCCGCAAGCCAGCGATTGAAGTGGAATCATGCATGACAATTCGCAGGAGCGAATGTCGAGGACCATCCTTCTTCAGTTCACCGTGATATTCCCGTTTCTGTCGCCTTGCAGCAATCTTTGGGCGGAGATTCCGCGGATCGAGGCATCGAGTAACTCTACCATGTGGAATGCCGGCATAGCTTTTAATCCACGCCTGCGCAGGCCGTTCATAAGTTGCAGCAGGCAGCCCGGATTGGCAGAGATCACCGCCTGCGCGCCGGTCGTCAGCAGGTTTTCCACCTTCCGGCTGCCGAGTTCATTCGCTGTTTCCGGCTGCAGCAGATTGTAGACACCGGCTGATCCGCAACAGAGCGATGCCTCCGGAATCTCCGCGACCTCCAGCCCAGGAATGCCGGACAGCAGGCGGCGAGGCTGCTCGCGAACGCCCTGCGCATGCTGCAAATGGCAGGCGTCATGATAGGCGACGCGCACCTTGAGTGGATGCCGCGGCGCTTGCGGCTCAAGCTCGCACAAAATCTCCGATATGTCCTTGCATTTCGCAGAGAAAGCAGCGGCGCGCCCAGCCCAGGCCGGATCGTCACGCAGCAGATGTCCGTACTCCTTCATCGTGGACCCGCACCCGGCGGAGTTGATCACGATCGTGTCGACTTCAGTTGCTTCAAACGTGGCAATCATCTTCCTGGCAAGGACGGCAGCTTCCTCTTCCATACCGGAGTGGAGCATCAACGCACCGCAACATGGCTGCTCGCGAGGGATTACCACCTCACAGCCCTCCGCGGCCAGCACACGCGCGGTTGCGGCGTTTACATGTGAGAAGAAAACCTGCTGCACGCATCCCGCCAACATTCCTACGCGGCGGCGGGGAGCCGTCTTGGGCGCGATGGTCGAAGGCAGCTTATTCAACAGATGCCCCGGCGCTTCCGGCAACAGCGCCTCCATCGCCGCCAGGCGCTTTGGCAGCAGCTTTTGTATGCCAGCTGCTCGCACCAGCCAGCGGAGGCCGCTCTTTTGGTAGAGAAGCAAGGGCAGCGCCAGCAGACGCAACCGCGCGGGATGCGGGAACGTAACAAAGAGCAATTTGCGGAAGATTGAATCGCCCCAGCCGCGCCGCAGGTTGCGCTCAATTTGCGCACGGGCTGGCTCGATCAGCTTGCTGTATTGCACGCCCGAGGGGCAAGCCGTCATGCAGGCCATGCAGCCCAGACATCGGTCCATGTGTTGCCGGAAGCAGCTATCGAGCGGAGCCTCGCCGTCAGCGGCCTTCTTGATCATATAAATGCGTCCGCGCGGCGAGTCCATCTCTTCGCCCCAAAGCAGATAGGTGGGGCAGGCCTGCAGGCAGAAGCCACAATGCACGCACTCGTCGAGGTACTTTTTCTCGGGCGGATGGTGCGCGTCGAAGCTGGAAGGAAGCGCGTCTTTCTGGTCGATGGCAGGCAGCATAATTGTCAAATCTTCCCCACAAAACGGCCGGGGTTGAGTGTGCGTCCGGGATCGAAGCGGCGCTTGATTTCGCGCATCAGTGGAAGAGAGCCGGGGTCCATTCCCCAGACATCGAGTTTGTCTCGAAGAGCATTCGGTAACTGCAGCGCGACGGCGCTGCCGCCGCAAGCCGCTATGCTTTTCCGCAAATGCGTGACAAGCGCTATCGCCGCATCAGGCGCCGCATCGAGTGCAATCGTCATTAAGCCCGTTGCCTGGGCCGCAGTGGCGATATCCGCCCCCTCTGCTGCTCCCCAGCGCTGCAACTCCGCGCTTAAACTGCAGAGTTCGCCAGGAAGCGCAGAGACTTTCAGCAGAATGGCATCCGTCATGTCGAAGAGCCGCTGTCGCGCCTGCCAAACGGCGTCGTCCGATTCAGCTACCGCAAATTGCGCGAAGATGCTCTGAATGCGCTCGGCATTTTCCTCCAGGCACTCAGGCACCGCGGCAATGCGGATGTCGAGCGCGCATTCCTGTTTGGACGTGCGCACTTGCACGCAGGATGGGACCATTTGCGAATCCATCAAAGCATGGAGCGGTTCAGCAAAGACCGCTGCATCCGCAATGGCCGCATCGCGCCCTGTTACCGTCCAGTTTCGGGCGTGCTCCTCCACGGGATGCAGGCGGAAGTTCACCGCGGCAATCACACCCAGCGTGCCGAAGCTGCCGGTCATCAACTTGTGCAGGTCGTAGCCCGCGACGTTCTTAACGACCTTGCCTCCGCTTTTGGCGATAGTGCCATCCGCGAGCACGATCGTCATGCCAATGATCAGATCGCGCAGGCCGCCGAACTTCAGGCGCAGCGCGCCGCTGTCGTTCGCGGCAACAATACCTCCGACGGTCGCGCGCTCCGGCCATAGAGGGTCGAGGGCGACCATCTGTCCGTGATGGGCGAGTTCCGCCTGCATTGCTGTCCATGTCAGCCCGGCGTCTACGGTGCAGGTCATGTCCTGCCAGGCATGTTCGCGGAGTGCGTGAATGCGCTTCATGCTTAGCTCGATGCCGGGCGCAACCAGATTGCCCCAATTCAACTTGGTGCCGCCGCCACTCGGCATTACGGAAAGGCCGCTTGCCTGCGCAAAGCGCAGCACCTCGGCAACCTGCCGGATGTCACCTGGCGCGGCGACAATCCTTCCGTCGCACAGAGATGCGTGTTCCTGCCCGACAATCGATCCGAGCTGAGTTAATCCCTGTTCCAGTGTCATCGCAGACAAGGCGCACATTAGAAAATCTCCGCGACTCCGGCCGTCTCCAACGGATGCGGCGTGTAGGGTCCGGGCTTTTCCGCGCAAAGACGTGGCCGCGGAAAGACTTTATCCGGATTCGCGATGCTTTCCGGATCAAATGCGCAGCGCACCAGTTGCATCGTTGCGAGATCCGGTTCGGAAAACATGTAGCCAAGCGCCTCCTGCTTTTCCTTGCCCACGCCGTGCTCCCCAGTAATGGAGCCGCCGTTATCCACGCAGAGGCGCAGGATGCGATAGGAAAGATCCAATGCTTTCTCTTCCTGCCCGGCAATGGAGCGATCGTACAGCACCAGCGGGTGCAGGTTGCCGTCGCCGGCATGAAAGACGTTGGCCACGCGCAGACCTTCCGCGGAAGCCATGCGGTCGATCTCGGTGAGCAGATGCGGCAGAGCGGTACGCGGAATGACGCCATCCTGAACGATGTAGTTGGGCGAGATGCGGCCTACGGCCGCGAAGGCGGCTTTACGCCCCTTCCAGACCAATGCGCGCTCCTGCTCTGATTGGGCCACGCGAATCTCCCACGCGCCATTGTTGCTGCAGATCGCGCGCACCTCGCGCATCAGCGCATCGACTTCACTGCACGGTCCGTCCAGTTCCACCAGCAACAGCCCATTGCACACCGGATAATGGGCATGCACGGCGGCTTCCGCAGCTTGAATCGCCAATGTATCCATGATTTCCAGCGCCGATGGCAGCATTCCAGCCGCAATAATGTCGCTGACCGTCTGCGCCGCAGCCTGAACGGAGTCAAACGCGGCGAGCAGCGTTTGGATCACCTCGGGGCGCTTTACGATGCGCAGCGTAACTTTGGTTGCCACTCCCAGCGTTCCTTCCGATCCGACAAAGACACCGGCCAGGTCGTAACCGGGCGCGTCCAGCGTGGGCGAGCCGAGTTGGACCAGCTCGCCGGACGGCAGCACAACCTCCAGCGCCAGTACGTGTGTCACGGTAAAACCGTACTTCAGGCAGTGCGCTCCGCCCGAGTTCTCCGCCACATTGCCACCGATCGTGCATACCGACTGCGATGAAGGATCGGGCGCGTAGAAATATCCCCGGGAAGCGACGCGCTGCGTCACGTGCGTATTGATCACGCCCGGTTCCGCCACCACAAACCGGTTGGGAATGTCCACCTCAAGGATCCGATTCATTCGCGTCAGGCTGATCACAATGCCGCCCGCCGCCGGCAAAGCTCCTCCGCTCAAGCCGGTGCCGGAGCCGCGGCTTACGAAGGGAATCTTGTGCCGGGCACAGAGCCGTACCACCGCCTGCACCTGCTGTGCAGTACTTGGCAGTACGACTGCCCCGGGCAGAACGCGGAAATTCGTAAGCCCGTCGCATTCGTAGGTCTGCAACTGGCTCTTCCCGGTGATAAGGCCATCGTCTCCGACGGCGGCGCGCAGTTCGGCGATTTGGTCGGCGGTCATCAGTCTGTCTTCCAGCTTATTTGAGCAGGGTACTCTCAGGCACGAAATTTTCTCGGAGCAGACGATTTGTATTGGGCGATGGGGAGTCGAGGCAGCCGATCTCGCCAGATTCCGGTTTCACCGGCAGCACAGGCTTTGAGAAATCAGAGGGGAGGCTCGATGCCTGCGAGGAAGCCTGTTTGCGGCGAAATCCTGGCCTCAGCCTTCCTCGACCACGGCTTCAATCAGCCTCGGACCGTTCACGCTAACCGCGTCGCGGAACTGCGCGTGGAACTCCGCAATGGTGGCCGCGCGCGTGGCCGAAACACCCATGGCCTTTGCCAGACTGACCCAATCCAGATCCGGCCGTCCGATATCGATCATGTTGTTGGCGATCTCGCCGAAACCGTCTGCTCCGGTGCGCCGCATTTCAATGTCCAGAATCCGGTAGCGGCGATTGGCAAAGATGACAGTAAGAACATTGAGGTTCTCGCGCGCCATGGTCCACAACGCCTGCAGTGTGTACATGCCGCTGCCGTCGGCTTCGAGCGCCAGCACCTTCCGGTCCGGACACGCCACGGCTGCCCCCACCGCGACCGGAAGGGCCTGTCCGATTGAGCCCCCTGTTACCGGCATCCGCTCGTGCCGCGCCGCATTGGCCAAATGCGTCAGTACAGGCTCACTCGATGAAACCATCTCTTCAGAAATCAATGCGTCTTCCGGAAGATGGGCAGCGATCACACGACCGATGCTGTCCAGCGTCAGCGTGCCATCGTCAGGAACGGTAACCGGTTCATGCCCAAAGGCGGGCGCAGCGCTGGCGGCGCCGCACTGCTGCGCGAGAGCCTCCAGCGAGGCCGGACCATCTTCATCGAGATCGGCCAGCAGCGAGATCGCACAGTTCTCCGGAGCCAGCCATCCCGGAGTTCCCGGATAGCCAAAGAACGAGACTGGAGCCTTGGCTTCCACCAGGATCAGGTTTTCCAGATCACGCAGCATCTCGATGGCGGGCTCGGGAAAATAGGGAATCTGGCGTGGCTGAAACCGCCCGCGCCCTGACCAGATCCGGGCTACGTTTCTTGCCATGTAAATCCGCACTCCGGTGGCGGCGGAGAGACGGGCCGCAGCCTCCAGTCCGCGTGGATTCAACGCCGATCCGCCCAGGAGCAGGGCTGTGCGCGGATTGCGCACCAGGCTGGCAGCGCGCCGCACCACATCGCCCGACGCAACCTGCCGCTCAGGCTTGGCGATCACCGGTCCCACACCCTCCGCAGCCGACCAAGAAAGATTCGCCGGCACGATCAGCATCGCTACCTGACCGGGTGGTTGGATTGCATCCGCAATTGTGGCCGAAACATCTGTCCCGATTTCGTGCGGGTTCCTGCAGGTCCGCACGTGCTCCGAGACTGTGCGGGCAAACGTTTCGATATCGGCGCTGAGAGGGGCGTCATACTTGAGATGGTTAAGCGAATGTTCACCGACAATACTCACCACGGGGGAGTGAGCCTTGCGGGCGTTATGAAAATTCGCCAACGCATTGCCCAGTCCCGGCCCCAGGTGCAGGAGTGTGGCCGCGGGCTTGCCCAGCGCTCGCGCGTAGCCATCCGCAGCACCCGAGCAAACGCCCTCAAACAGGCACAACACACCGCGCATTTCGCGGACCCGGTCCAGCGCCGCGACAAAGTGCATCTCCGACGTCCCGGGATTCATAAAGCAGGTGTCGATGCTATTGGCAAGCAGGGTTTGCAACAGAATATTTGCGCCCGTGGTCAATCCGTTCCTTTCCAGTGCTGGTCTGGGTGGCTTCCTGTGCAATCAAGATTGTAAGTGTAGCGCGCCGGGGGGCTTTCGTCATGCCCAAAGCCCGATCCATCAATCTCTGTCGCCCGATTCCTGCATACTGGCAGGCTCTCTGGCCGCGTCGATGGCCGGCCGTCCAGCTTTCTGGAAGATCTGGTCGATCACGCGCAGCTCTTCCGCCGCGAAGGCCGGCCAGACTGAGATTGCCTCGCACACTTCATGGCCGACGTGCTTTCAAGCGGCGAGCATGGTTGCAGTTGGCGGCTGATCAGACTGATCGGGTTCGCCATCCCTTCATCCGGGTCCTTACGTATACATACCGTTGAATTCAAGGGCCGGCTGATTCCGTTCCCTTCAATTTGATCCGGCGATCCTGTTGCGGACGGAAGGACCGCCTCTCACCGCTGCGCCACATTTTCCCTGCTACAAATATCAGGTAGGAACACCACGGCAGTTGGTACTGCGCTACGATGGCTGGAGCCGATCTCACCAGACAGAATGTGCTCCGGAAAGAAGAGGACCGAATCATGCCGATAAGGACGATCATCGAGCCATTTCGGATCAAGAGTGTCGAGCCGATCCGATGGACGACTCGCGAGCAACGCGAAGAGTTATTAAGAGAGGCGCATTACAACCTTTTCCTTCTGCCCGCCGATGACGTTGTCATCGATCTCCTCACCGACTCGGGCACCGGCGCGATGTCTGTGCATCAATGGGCCGCAATCATGGAAGGCGACGAAAGCTACGCCGGCAGCCGCAGCTTTGATCGATTCCGCGATTCCATCCAGAACATCACTGGTTACAAGCATGTGATTCCTACGCATCAGGGCCGCGCGGCAGAGCGAATCCTCTTCGGTGTGGCGTGCAAGAAGGGTGATGTCGTCCCAAACAACACGCATTTCGACACAACGCGCGCCAACATTGAATTTCTCGGCGCCGAAGCCGTGGACCTGCTCATCCCCGAAGGCCGCCAGCCCGCATTGCATCACCCGTTCAAAGGGAATATGGATGTAGCGGCACTCGAATCTCTGATCGCGCGGGTCGGCCGCGAGCGGATTCCGCTCGTAATGCTCACCGTGACGAACAACTCCGGAGGCGGCCAGCCCGTTTCGATGGAAAATGTTCGCCAGGTGAGTGCGGTCTGCAGGCATCACGGCATTCCGCTCTACTTCGACGCATGCCGATTCGCCGAAAATGCCTGGTTTATCAGACTCCGCGAAGAGGGCTACGCATTGAAGTCGCCCAAAGAAATCGCACAGGAAATGTTCGGCTATGGAGACGGCTGCACCATGTCTGCCAAGAAAGATGGCATGGCAAACATCGGCGGCTTTCTGTGCACCAACAACGACCTGCTCGCGCAGCAGGAGAAAGATCTCCTGATTCTCACGGAGGGCTATCCGACCTACGGCGGCCTCGCCGGACGCGATCTCGAAGCCATTGCCGTGGGAATTCAGGAAGCGCTTCACGAGGACTACCTGCGCTACCGCATCGCTTCAACGGCGTATCTCGGCAACCACATTGCAGCAGCCGGCGTGCCGATCGTTCAGCCTCCCGGCGGTCATGCCATCTACCTGGATGCGCGTTCTTTTCTGCCTCACATCTCTCCCGAGCAGTTTCCCGGCGTAGCTTTGGCAGCGGAGCTCTACCTCGAAGGCGGCGTCCGTTCCGTCGAGATTGGCAGCCTTATGTTCGCTGCAGCGGCACAGATGGACCTGGTGAGACTGGCAATTCCGCGCCGTGTCTACACGCAGAGCCATATTGACTACGTCGTTGAGGTCATACTTGAAGTATTCCGAAGGCGCGACCAGATCAAAGGCATGCGCCTGACCTACGAAGCACCGTTTCTGCGCCACTTTACGGCACACCTGCAGCCGATCGCGTAGCGCATCTGGCAGATAAGCTGTGTCTGTGTTCCTGAATCGTTGACGCCATTGCGGAGAGGCGATGAAATCAACCGTTCTGACAGCTTGTTTCCTTCAGGCTGCTCATCCGTTCTCCTGATCTCGCCGCTGAGGCATTTGACGCCCTCTGCGCCTCTCTTCAGAAAGAAAAGACGAACAGCCTATCGGAACATCACACCTGGTTCTCTTCAGCTACGTCCTCCGGGATCAGGCGAGGTCGAAGCGATCCAGGTTCATGACCTTGGCCCAGGCAGCCGCGAAGTCCTGCACAAAGGCTTGCTGCCCATCACTGCTTGCGTAGACCTCGGCAACGGCGCGGAGCTGGGAGTTTGAGCCAAAGACGAGGTCAACCACAGTGCCCGTCCATTTGATCTCGCCGGTCTTCCGGTCACGCCCTTCCAATACGCCCTCAGCAGTCTCAGACTTCTGCCAGTTCGTACCCATATCGAGCAGGTTCACGAAGAAGTCATTGGTCAGAGTCCCAGGCCGCCTGGTAAAGACGCCGTGTTGGGATTGCCCGAAGTTCGCGCCCAGGGCACGCATGCCGCCGATCAGAGCGGTCATTTCCGGAGCAGTGAGGTTCAGCAGTTGCGCCTTGTCGAGCAACATGTAGGGGGCACATTCTTCCAGTCCCTTTCGGACGTAATTGCGAAACCCGTCCGCCATCGGCTCCAGCAGGGCGAATGACGCCACATCGGTCTGATCCTGCGCGGCATCCGTGCGGCCTGGCGCAAAGGGAACCTTTACGTCGTGACCGGCCTTCTTCGCCGCGGCCTCGACAGCCGCACAACCCGCAAGCACGATCAGGTCAGCCAGAGAGACCTTCTTGCCGCCGGTCTGCGAACTATTGAACTTCTTCTGGACGGCTTCCAGCTTCGACAGCACCGTTGCCAGTTCGGCCGGCTGGTTCACCTCCCAGTCCTTTTGCGGCGCCAGCCGGATGCGCGCACCATTGGCACCGCCGCGCTTGTCGCTGCCGCGGAACGTCGCAGCCGACGCCCACGCGGTCGTGACGAGCTGTGAAATCGACAGACCGGACGCGAGCACCTCCGCCTTCAGGGCCTCAATGTCGCCGTCATCGATCAATTTATGGCCGACGGCGGGAACCGGATCCTGCCAGATCAGCGTTTCCTTGGGCACCAGCGGGCCAAGGTAGCGGGAAACGGGCCCCATGTCACGATGCGTCAGCTTGAACCAGGCACGGGCAAACGCATCGGCGAACTCCTCGGGGTGCTCCAGGAAGCGCCGTGAAATCTTTTCGTAGGCCGGGTCGAAGCGCAGAGAAAGATCGGTGGTCAGCATGGAAGGCGCGCGGTGCCTGGATGGATCATGGGCATCCGGTATCGTGCCCGCGCCCGCATCGCCCTTGGGCTTCCACTGGTGGGCGCCGGCCGGACTCTTCGTCAGCTCCCATTCGTAGCCGAACAGGATCTCGAAGAAATCGTTGCTCCACTTGGTCGGAGTTGTGGTCCAGGTGACTTCCAGACCGCTGCCGATGGCGTCTCCGCCCTTCCCGGTGCCAAAGCTGCTCTTCCAGCCCAGCCCCTGCTCTTCGATGCCGGCTGCCTCAGGTGCTGGACCAACGTGGCTGGCAGGACCGGCGCCGTGGGTCTTGCCGAAGGTATGGCCGCCGGCAATCAGGGCGACCGTCTCTTCATCGTTCATCGCCATGCGGGCAAAGGTCTCGCGGATGTCACGCGCCGCGGCAATCGGGTCCGGGTTGCCATTCGGCCCCTCCGGGTTCACGTAGATGAGCCCCATCTGCACGGCCGCCAGCGGGTTCGCCAGTTCACGGTCGCCGCTATAGCGCTGGTCACCCAGCCAGGTGGTTTCCGGGCCCCAATCGACGTCTTCCTCCGGCTCCCAGATGTCCACACGGCCGCCACCGAAGCCGAAGGTCTTGAAGCCCATCGACTCCAGTGCCACGTTCCCGGCCAGAATCATCAGGTCGCCCCAGGAGATTTTGCGGCCATACTTCTGCTTGACCGGCCACAGCAGACGGCGCGCCTTGTCAAGATTGACGTTGTCGGGCCAGCTATTGAGCGGCGCGAACCGCTGCGCGCCTCTGCCGGCGCCGCCGCGTCCATCGTGGATGCGGTACGTGCCCGCGGCGTGCCAGGCCATGCGGATGATGAGCGGCCCATAGTGGCCGAAGTCGGCCGGCCACCAGTCCTGAGATTCCGTCATCAGGGCATGGAGATCCTTAATGACAGCGTTCAGGTCGAGGCTCTTGAACTCTTTGGCGTAGTCGTACTCCTCACCCAGCGGATTGGACAGCGAGGAGTGCTGATGCAGGATTGAGATGTTCAGCTGGTTGGGCCACCAATCCCTGTTGCCTTTTGCTCCTGCCGTTGTGTGCTGAAGCATGCTGCCCGAGAACGGGCACTTCGATTCGTTGGCCATGATGTCTCCTTAGGAAGCCGCAATTGACTCGCTCGTTCAGTATAGGAGTCAAATATCGGTCGAAACGAAAGAACTTATCAATGGCGTCGATAGCTGTCGCCAATCGAAAACAACCGATCTCTGGCCTTTTTTGATCCGCCGGGCAACTGAGAATGCCCCGGAAGCGGTCGGGCAGGAAGCAGGTTACGCGGCAAGGCTGGAATTGCCCCCATCCCGCGGACAAAGGGGATTGTGGGTTTCCGTTTCCGGTCACGGCTTTTCCATCCACCTGTAAATCGAGCAGTCTTCCCAGGCGGTGGCGGCGTATTCTCCGTCCAACTGGTTCGTCAGAATTTCACGGTCGGCCTCGGCATCCGCCGATGATCGCTGGACCTGCCCTACAAAGAGCCGCGTAAAGCCCGGTTGCCGCTCCAGCACGTGCTCCTGTTCGTTGTTCACATACAAAATGTCCAGTTGTCCTTCGCACCCGGCAAAGCACTTGCTCCAGAACGCCAGCAGCCGCCGCAACACCGGCGCACCGAAGGGATTGAACATGAACGCCACGCACGGCCCTGCCGGAGGCTCAAACTCCGCCGCATCGCAACAGACCACCCGCATAGGCGCCTGCGCCCGGCCCGCTGCCCGCCATAACGCCATATTTTTCCGGCTGATCCGCGCCAGCGTGGGATGCAACTCCACGCCAATGACGGCACGAAATGGGTATTCGGCAGCCAGCAGCACAGCACGTCCCATTCCGGATCCCAGATCGATGAAGGTGAACTCATCGACCGGCGCGATCGGACGGCATCGCCGCCAGCGCGCCAGGATGGACTGGAAGACCGATGGCGCGATGGCATAGTAGGCCGTTGCGTGCTGATCGTGCCGGTGGCCGCTCTTCAGATGTCTGCCGGCAACCAGCCCGCTGGTTCGCACACCAAACTCCAGGTCAAATGGATGCCGGATCAACCCATCCTTGACCGATAATCCCGGCAAGAGACGTGGCTGGCGCGCCTTCTTGCCATCTTCGTCTTGGGCCCTATCGATCACGGTTTGAACCTTAGCACAAAAAGCAGGCTGCGGAAGCGGCGGGAAGAAGCCAGGCTGCCCCGATCAGGTGGCGTGCATCAGGCTGAAGGTAAGCACCGCCAGCACGATCAGGCTTACGACCACATAAAGGCGGTCGCGCTCAAGGTAAAATCCGGCCACGGCCATCACCACGCGCGCCACCGGCGTGGCAATCAGCAACAGCAACCCGAGTTGAATCAGCCCCACGCTGTGCAGGGCCGCCGCTGATTGCGCAATGCCGGGCACCGTTCGCCTGTCCGGTCCGCCGGCCGAGAAAGTTCGGTAGGAAACCGGGTTTGAGCCGTAATGGAACAGGTAAAGAATGCCGCCGGCAAGAACGATCACAGCCGCCAGCAAGACCCCAGCCCGCAACAGATTGCCGAGTATGTTCTCGAGCCTGCGATCATCCATATCCGCTACACCCTTCCCATAATGCCATTCAGGATCATTTCCACCGCCAGCACCAGAATTACGACCCCGAAGACAATCCGAAGCGTCCGCACCCGCGCGCGCACCAGCACCTTGGTTCCCAGGAAAGCCCCGCCCAGCACGCCCAGCATCACCGGCATGGTCACGCGCGGGTCAATATAGCCCCGGCTCAGGTAGACGCCAGCACTGGCCGCCGCAGTCACGCCAATCATAAAGTTGCTGGTTGTCGTGGACACCTTGAACGGAATCCGCATCGCGCGGTCCATGGCGATCACCTTCACGGCTCCCGAGCCAATTCCAAGCAACCCCGAAAGCGCGCCGGCGCCGAACATCAGGCTGAATCCCGTGGGAACGTTGGTCACACCATATTCCTGGGACTTGCCTTTCAGGGGATAGGCACTGCCCAGCCGCAGGCGCCTCGCCAGCGCGTCGGATTGCACGATTTCCTCGTCTTCAGTATTTCGATTCACCAAAGACTGATAGGCGGATTGAACCAGCACCAGTCCGAAAATGATGGCGATGGCATGGGTACTTGTGTAGGCGGCCAGATACGCGCCGGCCACTGCGCCGAGGGTGGTGGCGACTTCCAGAAGCATGCCGATGCGGATATTCGAGAAGCCTTCTTTCACATAGGCCGCAGCCGCGCCCGACGAGGTTGCAATGACGGACACCAGCGATGCGCCGATAGCGTACTTGATGTCAACGCCAAGCGCCAGCGCCAGCACGGGCACAACCACCACCCCGCCGCCAAGTCCTGTCAGCGCGCCAAGGAATCCCGCCATCGTGGACATAAGCCAGACCACGATCGTAAATGTCAATGCTGTCATCGATTAGACCCGATTATCAAGGCCCCTTATCTATAATTGCCAACAACTCCTCTAAAGTATATCGCGTAGACCCGGTCGGCCTGAGACCCCGGGAATTCGCCAGGTGGACCCGGCGCGGTCAGCTCACGCCTACTTCTTTCAAATCCGCGCGCGTGTTCTCATAGGTGGTATTGTAGGCGAGCAGTTCGGGATCGGGCTCCGTGCCCCAATGCAGGCACGCCGAGCGATACACCTCCGGCCACCAGTTGCGGTGAGCGGTCAGCCCGTCGTCCTTCCATTTTTTCCAATCCACCAGGACCTTCGACCACGCCTGATCGCCGTATTCCATGGCCGCCACCTGCGATCCGATCTCGGGCACAAGCCAGTCCTTACCGATGCGGGCGTGGAGCACCTCGTCGGCCCAGTCGTAATCCTGAATCATTGCAGTGAGCGGGCTGGCCGTGGCGACGCCGATCTCCCACTCCTGCTCCTTGCCGTTCCTTCTCGGCATCAGTCCCTGCTCGATGGTGAACAGCACCGCATGCCGCTCCTTCGCGTTCAGCTTCGTATTCAACCCCAGCGACCAGGTGAAATTGAACGGTATACGCGTCCAATCGACGCCCAGGGAGACGAAGCCCACTTCCCCCATCATCGCGTGCCGCGCCTCATCCCAAAGCTGGCGCGTCATGTCGCGGTAATACTCCCACGGCTTGCCGGTCACCTCAGTGAGGATGCTCGACATCATCTCCGGTACGTCAATCTCACGCATGCGCTTGAAATAGAGCATGATCGTCTTCGGCAGCGGCTCAACCCCGGGATCGAAGAGCATGGCTTCGGCATTGACGCCCATGTTGTAGGGATCGATGAACCGCTGGTCGCGCCGTGGCGCCGGGTCGTAGCGATACGGAGTCACCGAAAACTGCCGCTCGACGCTCTCACCGCTCCTGGCCGCCTTGCCGACCAAATCTCCGGCAGCCGCCAGCATCCGGTCCAGCGTCGCCGGCCAATCCCCAAGCGCCTTGCGGTCCTCATCCTTCACCAGGCAGCGCACCGCCTCCACACCGTACCGTTGCGCCTCTTCCATCTCCAACAGAGCAAAGCGGCAGACGCGATACGTGGGATGGTCGAAGAGGCGGTTGGTATCGGCCATCAGGTTCGTCAGCGCGCGCGTCACGGACGGCAGCGCTTTCTCGTAGATCCCCACCAGCAGCGCCCCGACTGCGGGCGCAGCGAGCACTTCGTCGAAGAATATATCCAGCATGGCGTCGGGCGAAACCTCAAGCCCGTACGGAGGCTGCCGCATCTCGCGGACGCGCCTGGCAAGGGCACTGACGTGCTCGGCGCAATAGTGCGCGTGCAGGCTGAAGGCCATCTTCAACTCGTAAATTGCGGTGGCGGGAATGCGCGCGACAAAGATGGAGTGCAGCCGCTTCAGCGCCCAGTGAATGCGCTTGATGCGCTCCACTGACTCCGCCACCGTCAGCCCTTGGGTCGTGGCTTCGCGCATGCTCAGCAGCCCGGCCAGCGGCGGCAAACCGGCGTAACCCCGATAATCGTCGATGGAAACCGGCGCTGTGATGCCTGAATTTTCACCGTGTGACATGGCCCGACCCACCTTCTTCAATGAATGAATTTCCGGTTGATTGCAGGGGAAGCAACCGCTGCTGCAAGCCTACGCCAGCCGCCACACCCCCGCAAGCGCTGGCGGCTCTGCCATAGAGAAGCATGCGTCAACCTGCGGTATGTTGGCTATTCCGCGGAAGTTAGAGAAGTGCCATGGTGCGCCATGCGGATCAGCAGAGCCTGGTCCGGAATGCGGGTTGCCGCTGCGATCCATTGCATTGCACGAGGCAGAAGCGAGAGCAGCGGCGGAGCCGCACGGCGGCCTCCCGCGGTGACCATCGCCTGCGAGAGCCAGGTTGCCAGACGCATCGGCCTGCCAAGTTGCGTGCGCAGAGTGCGGCTGTATTCTTCAGTGCCCTTTCCGGACAGATACATCTGCGCGGCCAGCGCGGCGCTGTGCAGCGCAATCGACATGCCGTCGCCGGTAAACGACGGAATCACCGCCGCCTGATCGCCCACCCGCCATAAGCCGCCGGCACGCTCCGCAAGGTACCCATATGGAATCGGCGAGATTGCCAGCGGTCGAGCCCATGTGGTTTCAGCCCCTTGCAGCCGCTGGCGCAAATGCCGGTTCTCCGCGGCGATCGCCGCAAGCAAACCATTCCATCCGCCCACCACGCGCAGCACCGCACGCCGCACCACCAGGCAAAGATTCGCCCGGTCCTCCTCGATCAGCGACAATCCGCCGTATCCCCCGGAAAAAAGAAAGAGCTCCATCGCTTCTCGAAGGGCATCCGTCTGGCTCCGCATCAGCCGCCAGTGCAGCTTGAAGCCGATCAGGTCGCCCTGCACACCACCGGCGCGGTTCCAGCCGTGCAGGTCATGTTTTCCGCAGGCGAGAAAGACCGTTCGCGCGCGCAGTTTTTCGCCGTTGCCGAGATGCACAAACCAGGTGTCATCATCGCGCGTCAGGCTTGCGACACAAGCGCCCCTCTTCACGTCGCAACCCTGCGACGCCGCACGCTCCAGCAGGGCCGCATCCAGCACGCGCCGCGAGAGCGAGAGCGCGCGAAACGGTAGAGCGGTCTCCACCACTCTGCGGCCCGAAGCGAGGCGCACCATGCGAATCGCCGCCGCGCCCAGGTGCGCCGGCGAAACACCGGCCTGATGCAAATATGCGACCGCCTCGCGGCTCAGGAACTCACCGCAGACCTTGTCGTGCGGGCCATGCTCTTTCTCGATCAGGGTGACCGAACGCCCAGCCTCCGCCAGCCGCATGGCGGCCATCGCTCCGGCAGGGCCTCCGCCGATGACGAGGTTCTCCACCGCTGCAGGGAGCGCACTCATCGCGGCTTCCTCCGCTCGATACACAACCTTGCCGGCTTGACTCCCCGTATCGAGACGGCGCCATTGTGCAATCCTGCCGCGGCGCACATCCTTTGCCAGTCTTCCCGCACATAGGCCCGCGCTATGGAGACGGCGCCGTCATGTTGCACGAAGGCATGCAGGCTCACCACCTTCGCAAAGATCCGGAAGAAATGGTAGGGAAACGCGGCGCGGGAAAGATCGCTGATGAACCACCCCAAAGCGGCATGGCGCTCCATCCATTCAAGAAAGCGCACCACATCCGCTTCGTCCAGATGATGCGTAAAGAGAGAGCTTACGACAAGGTGGACCGGCTTCTCGGGGGCGTATGCGAACACGTCGGCACTGACCCACCGGATGCGGCTCTCTGCCGGACTGGCATCAGCCGCGATAGCCACCGCATCGGGATTGATGTCGAGCCCCGTCAGCTCCACGGCAAGCCCGCGCAGCCTCGCCCATCGCTCGATCTGCCGCAATCCATCTCCGTAGCCGCAGCCGACGTCGAGAACGCGGAGCGGCTCCTTGCCTGAAGTCTGACCGTGAACTTGAGCGCCGGGCGCCGCCGCGATAGTATCCAGCCAGCGCAGCAATGGCCGTGACGCCATCATCCAGCGGTTGAGGCGAGCGATATCGCGCAGGCAGGCGCGCAGCTCCTCGCGGCTGCAAGGCTCATCCATCAGCTCGGTGAGCTGGGCGCGTTGGCTGAAGTCCGGCACGTCAGGCAGCATGGAAGAGCATGGTTTCAGCCGTGACTCCGGGGCCAAACGACATGGCGCAGCCCCGCTGCCCGGCCTGCGCGCGCCGCATCATCCGCTGCAATACAAACATCACCGTCGCCGACGACATATTCCCGTATCGAGCCAGAATATCGCGCGAATCCGCCAGCGCCTCCGCGGGCAGGCACAGCCCCTTCTCAACCGCATCCAGAATCGAGCGGCCTCCGGGATGCACCGCCCACAGGTCGATGGAGAGCAGATTCGTTCCACGCGTGATCAAGCCGCCGATCTCCGCAAGGGCGCGGCGCAACTCGGCGGGAACCTGGCCGGAAAGCTGCATGTCAAAGCCAAACTCGCCGATGCGCCAGGTAATCAGCTCACTGGTCCGGGGGATTCGGACCGCCAGAAAGCTGTCGATTGCCAGGCCCGCTGGCCGCGCGCTGACGAGGCATGCCGAACAACCGTCTGCAAAAAGCAGGAATGAGAGGATCTGCTCCAGGTCCTGCGTCTCCTGCATGTGCAGGGTGCATAGCTCGATGTTCAGAACCAGGACCACGGCGTCGGCCTCGGAGCGCACAATGTGGTGCGCGGATTTCAGGGCATTAATGGCGGCATAGCATCCCATGAAGCCAATCATGGTGCGCTCGACTGAAGGGTTAAGCCCCAGATGCTCCACCGTCTCAAAGTCCAGGCCGGGCGCGTAAAGCCCCGTGCATGAGGTGACGATTACATGCGTGATGCTGCGCCGTTCCTCCTGCGTAAGCGCCAGCTTATCCAGCGCGCATCGTGCCAGTTGGGGCGCAAACCGCTCGAACGCCTCCATGCGGCGGGCGGTTCCGGGAAAACTGCCACGGATATAAAGCCCGTCAGCGTCGCGCCATGAGCCATCCGCGGTTGCCACGGGCTGCACGAAGGAGTAGCGATGCTCGATGGCCGCCAGGCGCGCCATGCGGCGAAAGAGGCTATGGACGGTACCTTCGGGCAGCATGCCGCCGGCAAAATCGATAAAGGCCCGGTGAACGTCGTGCGGGGGAACCGCCGTCGCAATGCGGTTGATATATGCCGTGTTCATTGGCGTCCTTTATTTCGTCGGGGAAGATCGTTGTGCCGCAGTCACTTTTAGACCACGCCGAGATGCCATTTGTCATCCAAATGGTTGGTTGGATGCCGGGAGCCGGCGCTGCGCCGCTCGAAAATTCGCAACTTGGTCCGCCAGCCGGGGAAATACCGGGCCGGTTTAGCCGGTCCTCCCACGGAATCCCGCCTCATTGCGTCCTCGCCACCGTGACAGTCGCCTCCACTTCGCGATACCCTAATCAATACACGCGTATCGTCAGAAGGAGCTACACGACCTCTATGCCTATCCAAACCACCTCCAAAATCTGGCACAACGGCAACCTCATTCCCTGGGAGCAGGCCACCATCCACGTGATGAGCCATGTGATCCACTACGGCTCCAGCGTATTTGAGGGCATCCGCTGCTACGGCCAACCACAGGGCTCGGCTGTCTTCCGGCTTCCGGAACACATGCAGCGCCTGCTGGACTCGGCCAAGATCTATCGGATGGAGGTGCCATTCTCCCTGGAAGAGCTTTGCGCCGGCGCAGTGGAACTGATTGAAGCCAATGGTGTTACGCCATGCTACATCCGTCCGGTCGTACTGCGCGGCTATGGGGAGATCGGCGTCAGCCCCAAAGGCTCGCCCATCGAGGTCTATATGGCCAACTTCCCCTGGGGCAAATACATTGCCGGCCACGGGGGCGCGGACGTCTGCATCTCCAGTTGGAATCGACTGGCTCCCAACACCATGCCCTCCCTGGCCAAGGCTGGCTCCAACTATATGAATTCGCAACTGATTCATATGGAGGCCGAGATCAATGGCTACCAGGAGGGCATCGCTCTCGACGTGAACGGCCTGGTCAGCGAAGGCTCTGGCGAAAACATCTTTATTGTCCGCAACGGCGTCCTCTACACGCCGCCGCTGGCAAACTCCGCCCTCTCCGGCATCACCCGCGACAGCGTGCTCACCATCGCGCGCCACCTGGGCCTGACGGTCATCGAGCAGCCCCTGCCGCGCGAGATGCTTTACATCGCCGACGAGGTCTTCTTTACGGGTACCGCGGCCGAGGTTTCACCGATCCGCTCCATCGATCGCATCGTCATCGGCGATGGCAAGACCGGCGAGATCACCCGGAAGATCGCCGACGAGTTCTTCGGTATCGCCAACGGATTGAAGCCTGACCGCTTCGGCTGGCTGACGCCGGTGAAGGTGAATGCCAGCGAGCCCGTGACTGCTTAGATCGCGCCTGTGGTGGGCTCTGTGTGATCCGAGTCCGCAGGAAATGCACAGAACTGCCGGTGGCAGGAAGTTCCGTGGCCACGAGCCCCAAAAGGAAGATTGCCGCGCGTGAAGCCCGATATGAAAGTCCAGTTGGCCGGTCTCGAACTGGCCAACCCCGTCATCGCCGCCAGCGGTACCTTCGGCTATGGAATCGAGTTCGAAGAGATCGTCTCGCTGGAGCGCATCGGTGCGTTTGTCACCAAGGGCATCTCACTTAAGCCCATCACCGGCCACCCCGCGCCACGCATCGTGCAAACCGCGGCCGGCATGTTGAACGCCATCGGTCTGCAGAACATCGGCGTCGAAGAGTTCGTCGCCCGCAAATTGCCCGCGCTGGCGCGCTATCCCCGTTGCAAGGTCATCGTCAACGTCTTTGGCTACTCGGTGAGCGAGTATCTCGGCGTCATCGAGCGCCTCAATCATGCCGAAGGTATCGCGGCCTACGAGTTGAACGTCTCCTGTCCCAACGTCCATGTCGGCGGCATGACCTTCGGCGCCGACCCCGGCTCGCTGGAATATCTGGTCCGGCAGGCCAGATCGATCACGCAGCGTCCGCTGATCGTCAAGCTCTCACCCAACGTCACTTCGATCGCCCACATGGCCAAGGTTGCCGCCGGCGCCGGCGCCGACGCGCTCAGCCTGGTGAACACCTTTCTTGCCATGGCTATTGATGTGGAAACCCGCCGGCCGCGCCTTAGCAACATCACCGGCGGACTCTCCGGCCCAGCCATCAAGCCCATCGCCCTGCGCATGGTCTATGAGGCGGCACAGGCCGTCTCCATTCCTATTCTCGGCATGGGTGGCATCGTTACCGCCGAGGATGCCGTGGAGTTTCTGCTTGCTGGAGCTGCCGCCGTCGAGGTGGGCACAGCCAGCTACGCCGACCCGCGCGCCACCGAGCGCCTCGCGCACAGCCTGGAATCCTGGTGCCGCGGCCACCATGTGGAGCGCGTCAGCAGCCTTACCCGTGCGCTGGAGATACCTGGCAACCGCTGACCCGCACCCGCAGTCTTGTCCGGAATTTCATGGGAAGTACTGGCGCGAAAGTGAAATTCAAATACTTCTGCCGGCTTGCTCTGCTCTGAAATCCGCACCGGATCGCTCCTGCGCCCGAAGATGTTTGGCCTCACAATCCTGCTACCCTTTACAAGGAATTGATCCTCTTGCCCGCGCAACCCGGCGAGCGCGATGATGACTTTGGCCCTGCTGCAGCTGGCACTGCTGGCGACGACTTCTCTATTCTTTGAGCGTAGATGACCGGTAACTCGCAGCCTGCTGGTGGCCCGCGGCAGCATGGCGTTGCGAATAAGCCCGCCGTGGATACCGTCGCGCCATTCCGGCTACATCAGTCGACTTCACGATTTCCACGGAGACGCAGCACGAGTCCTTATAGGGAGGAAACAGGATGAACGGAAGCTGGTGGAAGGGATCCGTCGTTCTGCTCTCGTGCATCGTGTTTTGCTCTCTTTTGACTTCCAACATCCACCGAAGCTTTCTGCCTGCGACAACCATGGTCGATTTCGGCGAAATTTATTTCGGTGCCCGGGTCGCATTGAAGCACCAGGACCCCTATGACGCGGGCACGATGCTTCGGGACTTTGAAGCGGCAGGAGGAAGATTTCCGGCAGATCCCATCAATGGAAGAGTAATGCGGACCGTCGCAACCAACGCAGTCAATCTGCCAACGGCATTCTTTCTTGCAATTCCCTTTGCGTTGTTGCCGTGGAGCGTCGCGCAAACCCTCTGGCTCATCCTGATTGCCGGATTCCTCACCGTGGCGGCTGCTTTGCTGTGGGACCTGGGAGCAAGCAGGGCGCCGCTGATCTGGGTTTGCCTGGCCGGCTTCATGCTGGCCGATTGTGAAACGCTCCTGCTATTTGGCAATGTGGCCGGAATCGTCGTGGGCTTCTCTGTCGTAGCCACTTGGTGCTTTTTCAAAGACCGCCTTGTATTGGCCGGAGTTTTGTTGTTCGCAATAAGCCTTGCTGTCAAGCCGCACGACGCCGGCTTCGTATGGCTCTATTTCCTTTTGGCGGGCGGCGCGCTGCGCAAGCGGGCGCTGCAAACTCTGGTGATAGCCGCGATCCTTGGCATCCTCACGACTGTCTGGATCGCGCAGTCCTCGCCGCACTGGCCGCAGGAACTGCACAGAAACCTTGCCGCTGAGTTAGTGAGAGGAGGCGTGGATGATCCTGGTCTATCTGGAATCACCAGCGATAGTATCGGTGCGATCATAAGCTTGCAGGCCGCGCTCAGCGTTTTTTGGGACAACCCTCATTTTTATAATCCAGCCAGCTATCTTATCGCGGGCTCCCTGATTCTGGTCTGGGCCTTTGCGACGTTGCGGAAGCGCGCCACGCCGGAGAGTGCGCTGCTTGCGCTGGCAGCAATTTCTGCTTTAACGCTGTTGCCCGTCTATCATCGGCCCTATGATGCGAAACTACTGCTGCTCGCGATTCCTGCATGCGCGATGCTTTGGAGCCAGGGCGGAGCACGACGGTGGATTGCGCTCGTACTGACGTCACTGGGTATCCTGCTGACAAGCGATTCTCCTCTGATCCTGCTGCTGGCAGCTTCCGACAAGCTGGCATTCTCGCCATCTACGCTGACGGGAAAGTTGATGACTGCGCTGGTGCTTCGTCCGACTCCGCTGGCGCTTCTGTTGCTGGGGAGTTTCTATCTCTGGACTTACATTCGTTACCGCCCATCCTCCTCTGGTGTAACACTGCATGACGGAGCCGCGAAAAAGTCAGCCGCAACCTCTGCCGAACCTCATATGGGGAGTGAAAGATGAGCGCAAGCCGACGGCTGGAAACCTTACTACTCATCTTGTGCGTCAGTCTCTCCGCGTTGTGGGGTTACACGCTGCGCCGCGAGATGCACGGTGGAATCGGGATGGTGGATTTCGGGGCGATCTACTATGGCTCCCGATGCGCATTGCAGCACAAAGATCCCTATGATCCAGGCACCGTGCTTCGCGAGTTTGAGGCTGAGGGCGGCAGCTTTCCAACCGAATCTTTCGCCGCAAGAGCCGCCCCGGCCGCATTGATCAATGGAATCAATTTACCGACAGCACTGTTTCTTGCCGCACCCCTTGCGCTGCTGCCATGGGGAATTGCGCAGATGCTCTGGATCTTTCTAAGCGCCTTGCTTCTTGTGCTGTCCGCTTCTTTGCTATGGGATCTTGGTGCGGACAGAGCGCCGATTCTCTGGCTCTGCATGGCTGGATTTATCCTGGCCAACTGCCAGAACCTTTTTTTCCTTGGAGACTCGGCGGGAATCGCCGTAGGCCTTTGCATCATTGCCGCGTGCAGCTTCCTCCGGGATCGCTATGCGCCGGCTGGTGTTCTGCTGCTGGCGATCAGTCTTCTCCTCAAGCCGCATGACGCCGGCTTCGTATGGCTTTACTTCCTGCTTTCAGGCGGAATGCTGCGCAAGCGCGCTCTCCAGACATTGGCTGTAGCCGGCATTCTAGGGGTCTTCGCAACTGTTTGGATCGGTCAGGTCTCCCCGCAATGGATGCACGAACTGCACAGGAACATTCGCAGTGAGCTGGTCCACGGCGGTCTGAACGATCCCGCGCCCTCAGCCACAAACAGCGGCGTAGACCGGATCATCGACCTGCGGGCTACCATCAGTGTCTTTCGCAATGATCCTGAATTTTATAATCCAGTCAGCTATCTCATTGCTGGTCTCCTGATTCTGATATGCGCTTTCGTGGTGATGAGAAGACGCTATGCGCCAGAACAAGCTCCCTTGGCGATGGCGGCGATCTCGGTTCTCACTCTTCTGCCCGTCTATCACCGGCCTTATGACGCGAAGCTGCTGTTGCTCACGATTCCCGCATGCGCCATTCTTTGGGCCGAAGGCGGGATGAGGCGGTGGGTGGCGCTTGCTCTGACTTCAGCAGCAATTCTTGTGACCAGCGATCTTCCACTCGTCTTGCTGCTCATCTGCACGAAGAACATAACAGCATCTTTGAACACCTGGACGGGCAAGCTCATGAATGTGCTGCTTTGGCCAGCTCCCCTGGTTCTTCTGGCGCTGGGATGTTTCTATCTTTGGGTCTTCATCCGCCGGGTTTTTCAATCGCCGAGTCCACGCATAGATCAGCACCCCGCGTATTAGTTAACTGGGAACGTAGAGATACACTGAGCGGTTTTGAATTGCACTCAATCAGCCGCCGGGGCACTCTGACACAGCTTGCCGGGTGCGTTCTTTCTGTCATCTCACTCCTCTTCCAGTAACCCGCGCGGCGTTATGGTCAAAAGCTCTCACTTATTACGTGTGCCTGAATTTCCATTTTGGGAAGTTCAGATTCGTGAATTACGACAGGTTTTCGGGCATTGATTCATGCAGACTTGGATTCATGTTACTTCGGACACCGCATAATTGGTTACGAGATATAAGTCACACGATTACGAATTACTACGCGATAAGTTTTCTATCTGCAATACACTTTCAGTCGAATTTCCAAACAGACTTAGAAGCGCATCGTGTTGCCATAAATGGCGCATGAATTGCGTGTGGGCCTCCTCGTGTTCACGGTGACCCTGCAGGCGCTTCCGACACGATAGAGGGGACCTTCGCAGCTCTGTGCAGCCACGTCGCCATTGTGGCCGATGGTCAATAACGGGATAGCGCTCCAACTTACATAAACGGGCGCGGTTCATAGGGGCATGTAAGTGGAAAGAATCTATAAGATCAACCAAACCTTTTGGAGCGGATCAGCAGTTCTACTCCTTTGTATGAGCCTATTCACTTTTTGGAGCTATAAGCTGCGCGCGAGCACGTTAAGTTGGAAAAACATGTTAGACTTCAGCGAAATTTATTATGGCTCACGTTGTGTATTTCAACACGAGGATCCCTATGAGGAAAACACCGTTCTTCAGGAGTATAAAGCTGAGGGGGGCAGGCTTCCGACCGCTCCACTTGCAAGAGAATATGCATCAACCATAATTGCGATTAGCGTTAATTTGCCAACAGCGCTAATTCTCCTAATGCCATTTGCGCTCTTCCCTTGGGTAGTCGCGCAAAACCTGTGGATGATTCTGACCGCTGCGCTTATTACTCTTGCCTCGTTTGTCCTGTGGAATCTCGGAGCGAAGTCCGCACCAGCCATCTGGGTGTGCTTAGCCGGCTTTCTACTTGCCAACTGTGAACAACTTCTAATGAGTGGGAATATGGCTGGAGTTGCCGTAAGTCTGTGTACTATCGCAGTATGGTGTTTTCTTTCAGATTACTGTGGGCAAGCTGGCGTTTTACTCCTCGCCATCAGCATGGTTCTCAAGCCGCATGACACGGGATTTTTTTGGCTCTACCTTCTTATTTCGGGCGGCCCCCTCCGTAGGCGTGCTCTTCAAACTTTGGCGGTTACAGTTACTTTAGGGCTCATTACTGTCATCTGGATTGAACCTGTTTCCCCACACTGGCGTTACGAACTACAAAGGAATCTGGCAATTGCGTCGGCTCGCGGTGGTACCTCTGATCCCGGTCCGTCTGGGGTGAGCAGCAGAACGATTGGCCCTATCATAGATTTGCAGTCCGTACTCAGCGTGTTCAAGGATGACCCACGCTTTTATAACCCAGCCAGCTATCTCATCGTAGGTCCCCTGATTCTGGCTTGGGCTTTTGTGGTAATAAGAAGGCGCTACACCCCAGAACAGGCCCCTTTCGCACTCGCGGCGATCTCGGTTCTCACTCTTCTGCCCGTCTATCACCGGCCCTATGATGCGAAGCTGCTCATGTTGACGATTCCTGCGTGCGCCATCCTCTGGACTGAACGTGGGGTGAGGCGGTGGATTGCGCTTGCATTGACTTCAGCAGGAATTCTTGTTACGAGTGATGTCCCCATTGCGCTGCAACTTGAACTTACCAGGAATCTCTCATTCTCCACATCCAGCCTAGTCGGCAAAGTCATGACTGTGCTGCTGCTCCGGCCAGCCCCATTGGTTCTTCTGGCGCTGGGATGTTTTTATCTTTGGGCCTACATCCGCCACACCTCCTGGCCTTCCGGGGCCACGCCACATCAATATGCCGCAGAGCAGGCTACTGCTGACGCAGCCGTAATGGTAGCGGGTTAGGAAACTTTATATGATTCGCTGAAGCTTTTCCAGAGGCGCTTAAGATCGCTCTCCCTGAGCCTGTGCTGGTGAGGCCTGCGAACGCCTGGCAGATGCGGCTGACATAGCCAAAATATGCGGAGATTCTCAAATAGGCGTGGTCAAAAGGCGATTGCCTACAAATGATTGGTGCGAAAGGGGGGACTCGAACCCCCATGGGTTGCCCCGCCAGATCCTAAGTCTGGTGCGTCTGCCAATTCCGCCACTCTCGCATGTCGGGCATCATGAACACGCTTTCCTTGCCCAGTGTAGTCGAGTTCCCCGCCTTTGCCCACCGCCGCCAGAGGCGTGACGCGCTCAAGCTGCGGTGGATGGGCTCCTTCATGCCGCACGCATCACCGCGAATTATCATCAAGTGTAGGCCCATTTTGCCCTTGAGGGTACGCCTTTAGGAACGAGAGAATGCAAAGTTTTGCTCATGAAATGTTGCGCGAAATCTACGAGCAGCCCGCGGCGCTGCGCCGCACCCTGGCGCTTTATCTTGCCGGCAACAGCCTTAAGCCGGAGGTCTCCGCTCTGTTGAGGAATTGGCCCAACCCGGCAGGGGAGATTTTGATCGCCGCCAGCGGTTCGAGCCGCCACAGCGGCCTCTACGCCGAGATCCTGCTTGAAGACCTCTGCGGCCTGGCTGTCGATGTGGAGTATGCCAGTGAGTACAGTTGCCGCGGGGGGAACGGCGCAGACGAGTTGCGCCGTCCCAGCGTTCTCGTGCTCTCGCAGTCTGGCGAAACCTCCGACACTCTCGCCGCCCTTGACGAGGCGCATCGCCGCGGGCACGGAACCCTGGCGATCACCAACGCGGCCTCCTCCACCATGGCCAGCGAGGCCGACATCTCCATGCCGCTTGCCGCCGGCGTGGAAAAGGCGATTCCGGCCACCAAAAGCTTCACCTGTCAGTTGGCCGTGCTCTATCTGCTGGCACTTTACGAGGGCGCGCGTCTCGGCCGCATGGACGCGGCTACTCTCGCCGCGCACATCGATGAGCTGCAATTGTTGCCTGCCGCGGTTGAAGCGCAGCTCGAGAACTGGCAAGCGACGATGGCTTCACTGGCCGCCCGATACAAAACAGCATCCACCTTCCTCTACCTGGGCCGCGGCATTCACTACGCCATCGCACGCGAGGGAGCGCTGAAGTTGAAGGAAGCTTCCTACGTCCATGCCGAGGGTTATCCGGCTGGCGAACTGAAGCATGGCCCGAACGCGCTGGTCAGCGATCGCGTACCACTGGTGGTGCTCGCCACAGTGGACCGCGCGCTGGAGGCTTCAGTAGAGCGCTACGAAAAAACGGTGCAACTGCTGCGCGATATGAAGTTGCAGGGCGCCAGGGTCATCGCCCTCGCCAACACCGGCGATGCCGAGGTAGCGAAGCTGGCGAGCGACTGCGTCTTTGTTGGGCCGGCTTCAGAATACCTTCTGCCCGTCCTGGAAGTTGTTCCACTCCAGCTCTTCGCCTACTTCATGGCGATCGAGCACGGAGTGGACGTCGATCGTCCAAGAAATCTGTCGAAAGCTGTTGTGGAGAAATAGAGGGCCATCCTGCCGTTTACTGGCCGGTCCGCGGCAAGAACCGTGAGCACAGCCGCTGAAGTATAAAATTGTGCGCGACACAGGAAAGATGTTTTGCAGTTCAGTTCGTGCGTTTGGCGTGTTGGTGACTGACCAGCCCGAAAGGAAGCGCGTTTGAACCAGCGGCAGATTCCCGTCGCGATCAACGGCAGGCAGATGCTTGTGAACGAGGGAACGAGTGTAGCCGCGGCGGTCACGATGGCTGGCGAGCCTTGCCGATACTCCCTCCATGGCAAGCCGCGCGCCGCGCTCTGCGGCATGGGTGTCTGCATGGAGTGCCGCATGACCATCAACGGCGTTCCCCACCGCCGCGCCTGTCAGCTTCTCTGCGCTCCCGGCATGGAGGTCGTCACCGAATGAGCAGCTCATTCGATGTGGTGGTTGTGGGAGCGGGACCCGGGGGAATCGCTGCCGCCACCGTCGCTGCCGAGACGGGAAAGCGCGTCTGCCTTCTCGACGCCAATCCATCCATCGGCGGCCAGATCTGGAGAGGGCTCTCCTCGAAAACAACCCGCGACAACCGCCACGCCGGGCAATTCGCCATCTGGTCGGCCCGGCTCGCCAATTCAGGCTGTACCGTGCGGTACGGAGTGGAAGTCATCGATGCTCCCGCCCCCGGCCGGCTCCGCTCCGAAAGCGCTGACGGAGGAGACGAAGTTGCTTTCGAGCACTTGATCCTGGCCACAGGCGCCCGTGAGCGATTCCTGCCATTTCCCGGGTGGACGCTGCCCGGCGTGACGGGCGTTGGCGGCCTGCAGGCGCTCGTCAAGTCGGGCCTCGACATTGCGGATAAGCGCATCGTCGTGGCGGGCTCCGGACCTTTGCTCCTTGCCGCGGCCGCAGCGCTCAAAGATGCGGGAGCAAGCGTCGAAGCCATCGTGGAGCAGACGCCGCTCGCAGCGCTGGTCCGTTTCAGCCTTGCCGCTTTGGCTCATCCCTACAAGCTGATTGAAGGCGCGGACTACCGCAGGCGAACCCTCTCGGCTTCCTACCGAATCGGTTGGTGGGTGACGCGCGCGAACGGCCAAGATCGTGTCGAATCCGTGACCCTGATCAACGGCCGCAAAGAGCAGACGCTGGCGTGCGACTGGCTCGCCTGCGCTTATCATCTGGTACCCAATCTTGAACTCCCCAGGCTTCTCGGCTGCTCGATCCGGGCAGGCTACGTCGCCGTCGATTTCCTCCAGCAGAGCTCCGTGCCGGGTTTATGGTGCGTGGGCGAGCTCACCGGCATTGGCGGCATGGAAAAGGCGCTCGTCGACGGCCAGATCGCCGGCTTCGCTGCCGCCGGCAATCTGGCACAGGCCCGCGCGCTCGCGCGCCAACGCCGCAAATGGGCCAGCTTCGCGGCAAGCCTCGATCGCGCCTTCACTCCGCGGCCAGAACTGCGCGCGCTCCCCTCCGCAGAAACCATCGTCTGCCGCTGCGAAGATGTGACGCATCGCGATCTGGCAACGCGCCGCAACTGGCGCGAGGCGAAACTGCATTCCCGTTGCGGGATGGGTTCATGCCAGGGCCGCATCTGCGGCGCAGCAGCCGAATTCCTCTACGGGTGGGACGCCGCCAGCGCCCGCCCACCGATCTTCCCCGCCAAGATCTCCACTCTCCAAGCCGCAACGCGCTCCGCAGCGGTTCCCGTGCAACAAGCAAAGTTGCATCCTGAACCCGATGCAACGTCTTCCGGGATCTGATTTCCACGAGCCCATCCAAACAGGCGCTGGCGGTGCAGCCTGAAAGCGGAATATCGGTTCCCGCTGCTGATTGCAGCTCAGTGGACTCCCGACTGCGCGAACGGCGTGCTCGCTTTCAGCCCGGCCGGGCGGTGCGCCTGTGCGTGTGCAAGCACGGCTTTTGCCGCGGCCAGTTCTTCGCCCTCCAGTTCCAGCCGTGGCGCGCGCACTCGCGCCGAGCCCACGCCTGCCTCCTGCTGCACCTGCTTGATCAGTTGGACGAACTTCGGCACCGTGTCCATGTGCAGCAGCGGCAAAAACCACCGGTACACATCAAAAGCCTCCGCCGTCTTCCCTTCGCTGGCCAGCCGGAACAGCTCCGCCGACTCGCGCGGCAGCGCATTCACCAGCCCCGCAATCCATCCCACCGCCCCCGCGGCGATTCCTTCTACAATCGCGTCGTCCACACCCACCATCACCGCCAGCCGGTTGCCCAGCAGCGTCCGGATCGCCGTCACCCGCCGCACATCCGCCGACGATTCCTTGACCGCTTCCAGGTTTGGGTGCTCGTTTGCGAGTTCCGCAATCTGTTCGGGCAAAAAGTCCGTCCCATACGCCACCGGGTTGTTGTACAGCATCGCAGGCAGCGGCGTCGCCTTCAGGATCGCACTGACATGCGCCTTGTTCTCGCGCCAGTCGCCTTTGTAGACGTAAGGCGGCAGAATCATCAGTCCCGAGCAGCCTTCGCCGTGCGCGCGCTGGGCCAATTCCACTGCCTCGCTTGTCGAAAGCGCGGAGACGGCAGCCACCACCGGCGCTCTGCCCTTCAACGCGGTGATTGTGGTCTTCACCACTTCGATCTTCTCGTCAAAGCTCAGCGTTGCCGCTTCGCCCAGCGAGCCCAGGCAGATGATTCCACTGCAGCCGTTTTCGACCATCCACTGCGCGTGGCGCCCCACCGTGCCGTGGTCCACGCTGAAATCCAGTTGAAAGGCGGTTGTCATCGCAGGCATTACGCCAGTCCAGTGCATCATCCCTCCTTGCCGGCATTTACATTCGGCGCCAGCTTTCCAAAACGTCCCGGTAGATAAGGCTCCGGCGCGATCAGCGGCTGGCCGCCCGTCAGCCCCGCCGCAATCAGCTCCGCTGTTGCCAGTGAAGTTGTAATCCCCAACCCCTCATGACCGGTCGCCAGCCACACGGTCTGGTCATCCACGCTGGGTCCAATCAGCGGCAGCTTGTCCGGCGTCGCCGCGCGGAACCCCGTCCACACCCGAATCACATTCAGTTGACTCACGCCCGGCAGATATACCACCGCTCTCGCCAGCATAGCGCTCAGAATGCGCTGGTCGACCTTGGAGCTCTCGTCGCCGTACTGCCGCGACGACCCGATCAGCACCTGCCCCGTTGTGCGCGGCTGGACGTTGAATGCAACCGAGTCGGCTTCTGTGCCATGTGCACTCTTCAGGTAGCCGAGTTCCACCAGCTGATGCCGCACAAATCCCGGATAGCGGTCTGTAATTACGAGATGCCCCTTGCGCTTGCGGATGGGCAACTCCGGCATTGCAATCGTTGCATCCGCGCCCTGCGCCTGAACCAGGCGCTCCGCGCGCACCTCGGTCCCGTCATCCAGCAGCAGAAGTCCATGTCCGAGAGCCTTCACCGCGCGTCCCACCATGATCCGCGCGCCCAGCCCTTCCGCTCGCCTTGCCAGCTCCAGAGCGACTGTCGGGGGATACGCTACCGCATCCTGCGGAACCAGCAACCCTCCGGCCAAACCCGGAGCCAGATTCGGCTCGGCCTCGGCCAGCTCGCGCGTGGTGAGCAGCCGGCAGGGCACGCCGCGCTCTCGGTAACTGGCACACTTTCGCTCCGCGCCTTCCATCTCCTCGCGGTCCATTGCCACCCAGAGCGTGCCAGTCTCCACATACTCGGCGGCTAACGGCAACTCCAGCCTTCGCCATAGCTCCTGCGAACTCCGCGTCAGAGCAAACTGCGCCTCGGAGTCGTCCATCACCACAATGTGCCCCATGCCCGCGGCGGTCGCGCCGCTGCCCAGCACGTCCCGCTCCACCAGCGCCACCCGCAGTCCGCGCTGCGCACACGCCAGCGCACAGGCGCAGCCCACGATTCCGCCCCCGGCGATCGCGACATCGAATCGAGCCAAGACGCTCATTGTGCCATTCCGTTCGGAAGTGGAATTCCGTTGCGGAAGGGATCGCTGGGCTCATAGATCAGCGACGACTCCGCCGTTACGTAAGCCGAGCCAGTGATAAAGGGCAGAATCCGGTCGCCGTCCAGCTCCACGTGTCCCAGAAACACGGTGTCCAGGATGCCCTCCTGCCGCCACGGCTCGCCTGGTTTCAGTCTCCCGTCGGCCACCAGGCAAGCCATCTTCGCGCTGGTTCCCGTCCCGCACGGCGACCGGTCGTAGGCCTTTCCCGGGCACAGCACGAAGTTGCGGCTGTGGTTCTCCGCGCAGTGCGCCCTGGTGAACAGCTCAATGTGGTCGATCTCGGCCTGGTTTGCTCCGGTGATGCCTTTTTCAGCCAGCGCCTTCCGCAACCGCCACGTGAATGCCGTCAGCTCCTCCTCGTGCTCCAGCGTGAGCCGGAAGGGATGCTCCTCAACCAGGAAAAACCAGTTCCCGCCCCACGCCACGTCCCCGCACACTTCGCCGTAGCCGTCCAGCACCACGGCAGCATCTTTGCGATAGCGGTACGCCGGCACATTTGAGATGGTCACGTCGCCCGTCTCCGCCAGCGCAATGGTCACGTCGCCCACCGGCGTCTCGATCCGCTGCTTGCCCGCGCCAATCCGTCCCAGGTAGCGCAGGGTCGCAGCCACCCCGATCATGCCGTGGCCGCACATGCCCAGGTAGCCGGCGTTATTGAAGAAGATCACGCCTGCCGCAGCTGCCGGGTCCACCGGCTTCACCAGCAACGCGCCCACCAACACCTCCGAGCCCCGCGGCTCGCACAGGATCGCTCGCCGGCAGGCGTCGTGCTCCCGGCGCAGCACCTCCAGCCGCGCGGCCAGCGGCCCCGAGCCCAGATCGGGCCCACCAGAAAGCACACAGCGAGTCGGCTCGCCGGCCGTGTGCGAATCGATGACTTCAATGCGCGAGGGCAGCGTGAAATTCGACATAGAATTGCCTGGAAAATTGTACGCGTTCTTCCGATTCAACGTTGGAATTCCATTCGCTCGCGAGTGCAACTCGACCGCTCCGAGATGCCATTCTTCAAGTCGATTCTTTCGTATGCATATTGAGTGAAGCAGGGGGTGGCCGGCGGATGCCGGCGCACCAATCTGCCGCAGTCGTCTTATAAAATCAGTCACGACAGTCGTCCGTTCCGCAGAGCGCGAGTCTACTGCATCCCTGACGCCACAGAAGTGGCGCTGGACGGACCGTAATTGGAGGTTGCTGGTTGTGTTCGAGGGTCTTCAACCATTTCGGCGGAGGGACGTCCTGCGCGATGCGCGCGCGGGCATTACCCTGGCCGCAATGAACATTCCCCAGGTCCTGGGATACACGCGGATCGCCGGGATGCCGGTCGTGACCGGGCTCTACACGCTGCTGGCTCCCCTGGCGACTTTCGCTGTCCTCGGATCGTCGCGCTACCTGGTGGTGGCGGCGGATTCTGCGACGGGGGCGATTCTGGCCGGCGGACTGGCAGGCATGGCTCCCATGGCGAGCCCCGCCTGGGTCACGCTGGCCGGCTATGTAGCGCTGCTCACCGGGGCATTTCTGCTGCTGGGGCGGCTCTTTCGCCTGGGATTCATCGCCGATTTTCTCTCGCAGACGGTGCTGGTGGGCTTCCTCACCGGAGTCGGCTTTCAGGTGGGCATTGCCGTGTTGGGCGAAACGATGGGGCTGCCAGTCCACTCGCAGCGAACCATCGGACAACTGGTGGAAGTTGTGCACGAATTGCCGATGCTCCATCTTCCCGTGGTGCTCGTCTCGGGAACGGTGATGGCCGTGGTGCTGGCCCTGCGGTATCTGGCGCCAAAGGTGCCCGGACCGTTGGTTGCGGTCGTGGGCGTGACGGTGGCGAGCGCGTTGTGGCACTTCTCGGCGCATGGAATACCGACCGTCGGCACAGTCGCCGGCGGGCTGCCGCATCCCAGTCTGAATCGGCTGCCCTGGCACCAGATTCTGGCGCTGGTTCCGGTGGCCGGGTCGTGCGCCATCATGATTGTGACGCAGAGCGCGGCCACGGCGCGCGCCTACGCGCTGCGCAATGGCCAGAAGCTCGACGAAAACCGCGATCTGATGGGGCTTTCCGCGGCAAACCTGGCGGCAGCGCTGACCGGCACCTTTATGGTGAATGGCAGCCCCACGCAGACGGCGATGGTTGAGACAGCCGGCGGCGAAAGCCAGAAGGCGCAACTGGCAACGGCCGCGGTGGTTCTGTTCGTCCTGCTGTTTCTCACGCACCCGCTCGAGTATCTTCCCCGGTGTGTGCTCGGCGTGCTCGTGCTGCTGGTTGCGATTCACCTGATTGACGTGCGCGGAATGCTGGCCATGCGGCAGGAGAGTCCCGGCGAGTATCTCGTGGCCCTCATGACGGCAATCACCGTGGTGGCTGTCGGCGTGGAAGCGGGCATCCTGCTGGCGATGGCGCTGTCTCTGGTGCGGATTGTGCGTCACAGTTACCGGCCGCATACGGGTGTCCTTCAGCTCACGAACGGCAATTCCTGGAAGGTCGCTCCCGTTGCTCCCGGAGTGGTTACCGACCCGGGCCTGGCGCTCTATCGGTTCGGCTCCTCGCTCTTCTACGCCAATGCCAACCGCTTTGCCGAGGAGTTGCTCCGCCTGGCCGGCTCACGGCCCTCGGCGATTCGATGGATCATCGTGGATGCGGAAGCGATCACCCAGATCGACTACTCGGCGTCGCGCGTGATTGCGCAGCTCAACGGAGAGCTAAACAAGAATGGCGTGGCGCTGGGATTTGCCAGGATGTCGCCGGACACGCTGGCGGATTTTCACCGGCACCATCTGGCGGAATGTATTCCGGAGTCGCGCATCTTCGCCCGGCTGCACGATGCCCTGAGTGCGTGCCGAAAGGCCGAAGAGCCTGCTGAACCGCTGAACCCTCAAGACACATCGGCGTAGAGGAACCGCTGGCCGCGATTGGGAAGCAGATCCTTTCGGCGGCAAGTGTTGGGCGTTGCCGCGCTGGTCCCCATGCCAGCCCTGCGCGGAACGCCGGCCGTACGAATCAAGGCCAGGCAAGGCATCAAACGCAGCTTCTATTGCTTGAATAAATCCTTCACTTCATGAGGCGGGCAGCGAAAATACTGCTGGGGCGCGTGGACCTGAGCCCCAAAGTGCGCCGCCGCATGCCAGGGCCAGCGCGGATCATAGAGGACTGCGCGCGCAATGGCGATCAAATCGGCGTCGCCAGAAGCGAGTACTTGTTCAGCCTGGTCGAAATCAGTAATCATACCCACGGCCACCACCGGAATCGCCACCGCATCCTTGACCCGGCGCGCCAGCGGTACCTGATAGCCAGGGCCGAGGGGAATCTTCGCCGGGAGCAGGCCGCCGCTCGATACGTGCACTAAAGCACAGCCACGCCTTTCAAGTTCCTGCGCGAAGACGCATGTCTCCTCGATCGACCACCCACCCTCAATCCAATCCGTACCGGAGACGCGCATGGTCACCGGCTTACCCGACGGAAAAGCGTCCCGGATGGCCTCAAAGACCTCCAGGGGAAAGCGCATGCGGTTTTCAAGCTTTCCGCCATATTCGTCATCGCGTTTGTTGGAGAGTGGCGACAAGAACTCGTGCAGAAGATAGCCGTGTGCACAGTGAATTTGAATGGCGTCGATTCCCAGTCGCGCGGCGCGGCGCGCGGCCGCCGCAAACGCATCGCGAGTACGTGCTATCTCTTCACGGCTCATGACCATCGGAACAGCGTCAGAGGGTGCGGCCACGAGCGGCGAAGGCGCGACTGTGCGCCACCCGATAGGCGACTCCGGCGCAAGCTGCGCGCCTCCTTGCCAGGGAAGATCGGTTGAGGCTTTGCGGCCGGCGTGTGCGAGCTGAATCGCAATGGGAATGGGAGACCATTGGCGGATACTGTCGAGCACTCGGGCCATGGCCACCTCAGTGGCGTCTGAATAGAGACCAACGTCGCGGTAGGTAATCCTTCCTTCAGGCACAACCGCTGTTGCTTCAATCGTTAGAAGGCCGGCGCCAGACATGGCCAGCGAACCGTAGTGCAACTGATGCCAGTCGGTCATACAGCCGTCATTGGCCGAATACTGGCACATCGGTGCAATCACAATGCGATTGTCCAGTTGCAGTCCCCCAACCGCGATGGGAGTAAAGAGACGCGCCAATGCCATTGTGAATTCCTCCTGAACTCGGCTCGAAAATCCTGGCATTCAGAGTGATGCTCTTCTCATTGTCTCACTTGAGATGACCATACCCATTGTGCGCGCGTCTGCATATACTTTCAGGTCAGCATGGGCGAATGCGAGGAGTGACGCCGTTCTTCAGCAGGAATCTTTGCGCAACAAAACAATGCGAGCAACGGCTTCCTTTCGGATGGCGATTCGTTGCTCGAATCATCGCGCCTGAACAAAGCTGTCTCACCCATATTCCCGTGCTGAAGAGCGCGGCCGCCATCATCCCCTCGCTCTCACTGCAAATACTGTCAAACATGAAAGACGAAAGACACAGCCGATCCATTTCAATGCGTCGCCAGAGACGCCGCGGAGGCGCCTTTCGGCTGATCGACATGGATAAACAGCGTCAGCAAAGCCGCCAGATAATAAAGAACTCCATACACCACGACCACGCCCTCGAAGCCGCCGATGGGAAGAATGAATGCAGCCAGCATCGGCCCGCCGAAGTTCGCCAGCCCGCCGCCCAGGTTCTGCACCGAGACGGCTGCGCCTTTGTGGTCCGGCTCCATCATTGGAAAGATTGCGCCCATGGGCACAAACGACGTGACCGTAAACGCGAAAAGAAGAGCCGCGATCGTAGCCGCCAGCATGTTGTGCGGAAAGTGCCAGGGAAGCCAATAGAACAGCAGCGACGCTGTGCCGCAGCCCACAAATCCGAACCAGCGCATCTGTCGCATCCACCCGATGCGATCGCCAATCAGCCCCCACACAACATTCGTGACCGGCTGCACCAGAAAAAACGTACCCCAGATCCGCGCCCACTGCGGCACCGTAAAACCGATCCGGGGCGACGTATAAAAGAGCGGCATGATTACCGGAAATCCAAATAGCGAGAGATTGCAGATGACCCGTGTAATCAATGCCAGCGCGATGTTTCGGTTGTGAAAGATCAACGTCACACACTTGCTGATCTCGGCCAGTTTGCCTGACCGCGGCTCCATGTGCTTCCGCACCTCACGCTGCAACTGCGGATCGCTCCGGGCAAAGAAAAGGATGAGCAAGCCGCCGGCAAACACCCACAGCATCGACATCCATAGCGTCCCCATGTAGCCGATCCACACAATGGTAAAACTGGGCAGATAGGATCCTACGATTCCGTAGCCGATGGTGAACATGGCCCACGTCCAGCCGATGGCCGCAGCTAGCTCGTGTGGGCGGCTCTTCTCCACGACCCACACGAAGAAGCCATAAAAGAAGAGCGGATAGGCAAAGCCGCGAATCCCGTAAAACAGCAGCGTGAGCGGCAGGCTTGCATGACCAAGTCCCAGCGATAAGAACAGCACGTGAAAAACCAACCACCACGCCACGCCAATGAGCATGACGCGGCGCGGCGTGAAGACATCGGCCAGTACACCCGAGAGCCAGCTTGAGAGCGCAGCCGTAGCCCCATACACAGTAAATACGAGTGCTGCATGGCTGGCTCCGAAGCCAAGATTCACCAGGTACTTGGATAGAAACGCCTGCTCGATGCCGTCACCAGTCATGCAGAAGACGATGGCGATGTAGCCGCCCAGCAAGGCGAGCGGCATGCCCAGGAAATGACCATCAACACGATCGCCGGGGAGGATCGTGGCCTGGGCGTCGTTCGTCCTCACGCGGCGGATTCCTCAACGGCGATTTGCAGCTTAACGTCCGCAGGACGGCCTTCAGCGGCCCGCTCGAAAGCAGCTATGCTCTGGTCGAACGGAAAGACGGCCGAAATGAGCGGCTTTAGATCAACCTTTCCTGAAGCCAGCAGCGCTACTGCCCGCGGATAGACATTCGCATACCGAAAAATGGTCTCGATACGCGCTTCCTTCGTCTGCGCAGCCACGATGTCAAGGTGAACTGGCGCAGGGGGCATGCCCACCAGCACCAGCGTCCCGGCCGGCGCCAGTAAATCGAATACTCCTTCAAGCGCCTTCGGGCTTCCGCTCGCTTCGAAGACTACATCTACTCCCCATCCTCCGGTCACCTCAGCCACGCGCGCAACCAGCGACTCATTGCGGATATTGATGGGAGTTACGCCCTGGTACTTTGCCGCGATCGCCAGCTTCTCCGGGAAGAGGTCCGAGACAATCACCTGCCCGGCGCCCGCAGCCAGCGCGGCAAGTGCTGTCATAATTCCGATGGGCCCTGCGCCGATCACCACTACGATGGCCCCCGGTCTGATTCTGGCCTTGGTTGCAGCGTGCATGCCCACGGCAAACGGCTCGACCATGGCGCCTTCGGCCAGCGACACATCCGCGGGCAGCTTGAAAGTGAAAGCCGCCGGATGCACCACCTCATTTGTCAGGCAGCCATGCACGGGCGGAGTAGCCCAGAAACGAACAGATGGATCAAGATTGTAATGACCCTCACGACTGGCGCGCGATGTCATGTTTGGAATGCCCGGTTCCATGCACACGCGATCGCCAACCTTGAGATCGCGCACTTCAGGTCCGACTGCCGTCACTATGCCGGCCGCCTCATGCCCCAGAACCATCGGTTGCTTCACTTCGAATGGCCCGATGCGCCCATGCTTGTAGTAGTGCACATCACTGCCGCAAATCCCCACGCGCGCGATGCGAACGCAGACATCCCCAGGGCCCATGTCGCACGCTAGCTCAATGTCGCGCAGCGACAAACGAAGTTTCTCTTCGAGCACCAGTGCCCTCATCCTGCACCCCCAAGGCGCGGGTAACCGGCCTTTGTGCCACCCGCTCAATATTCTTCTGTTGTCGTGGATTCTATCAGGAGGTTAGATGAAACCGGGATGGCGGGGCAAATGATGAGAGCAATATCCAATCAGATCAATAAAGATGATTGCAAAGAAACCTCCGTGAAGGTGCCGCCATGAAAAGTTCTTTGCGCTTGATTCTCGCCATAGCCTTGCTCAGATGCCACGCCAGCATCATTTTCGTGTCAGCTTGATGCGTGATGAAGGAATAGGCGTCTCCGGTCCCCTCCGCGCCTTTTTCCTTTTCAGTAGCTCTCGAATCGTGTCCCAATGCACCCTGGCTATTCAACTGCGGCTATCTGTCCGCTGGCGGCTGCAAAATCATTTACGCATGCAACGCCAAACTCGCTTAAGACGGTCGGATGATAGTGGAAACGATTTCCCAATTCAAGCTTCTTTGAATGCTGCCGTGGGCGTATCCTATGTCAGGGGTTGTCAATAGCCATACACCAGTGGAAGAATCGAGCACGCGCAAATCATGGAGAAGGTTTGAATACGCTTTCTCAAGAATACGTTCCTTGTTCGAATTCGCTTTGCGAATGCTCGCGAGTTTCGAGGAACGTGTATTCGAGGCTATCCAGCGCTTGCTCTACTCATTTGCGGCTGCGGACTCATCCAATCACGCGCACTTCCGGCACCGCCTGATTATGATTTGCCGGTGTAATACCCTGATCGCGCCCAAACAGCGTTGCATTCATGAAGCGTGCGCGCTCTGCCAATGATTAGATATACTCACCCGTCAAGACGAATGGGATGAAAATGAACACGAAAATCGCTCTTGCACTCATGCTGGCAACAGCACTCTCATTGATTGGCGCCGCGCTAACGGTGGCACAGCAGGCCGGGCCGGGATCCAATGTCCCTCCGCCCAGGCCGAAAGGCCCATGCGACATCTACGCCGCGGCTGGCGACCCCTGTGTGGCCGCCCACAGCACTACCCGCGCGCTGTACGCCTCCTACAGCGGCCCGCTCTACCAGGTGAGGCGTCAGTCGGACGGCAGGACTCTGAACATTGGTGTCGCTCAGCCCACGTCGTCGCCAGTTCCGGATGCGGGCGGATACGCCGACGCGGCCGCGCAGGACAATTTCTGCGCCGGCACGTATTGCTGGGTCAGCACGATCTACGACCAATCCGGCAAGCACAACGACCTGACGCAGGCGCCCCGCGGCGGATTCAGCGGTCCGGCCTTGGGTGGGTTTAACAATCTTCCGATTGCCGACATGGCGCCGATTACGATCATGGGGCACAAAGTCTACGGCGTCTTCATCGAACCCGGCATGGGACTTCGCGAAGACGACCCCAAAGGCACCGCAGTCGACGACCAGGCCGAAGGCCAATACTGGGTCATCAACGGCCTCCACTTCAACTCCGGCTGCTGCTTCGATTACGGCAACGCCGAGATCGACAGCCACGATGACGACAACGGCACCATGGAAGCCACCTACTACGGCAACGCCGCCCCCTGGTACCACGGCCATCCGCCCGGCCCGTGGATCATGACCGACCAGGAGAACAACCTCGCCGGTTGCGTCAACCCCGATGGATCCAAACTGTGCGTGAACCTGCCGAGCATCGACTGGCGATTTGTGACCGCGATCGCCAAGGGCGAACCGCATCACTGGACCACTTTGGGCGGCGATGCGCAGAAAGGCGATCTCTCCGTCATGTTCAGCGGACCCCGCGTCAACGCGACCTATGACCCCATGCGTAAGCAGGGGGCCATCCTTCTCGGCAACGGCGGCGACAACAGCAATGGCTCCCAGGGCACCTTCTATGAGGGCGCAATGACCGCCGCAGGCACCTTCCCCACCGATGCCACTGACCAGCTTGTGCAGGCCAACATCGTGGCTGCCCACTACGGCGTCTTCCCACTTAGCCTTGCGCCAGCCTCTGCCACTGCCACTCCGCCGGGGCTGCAGACTTTCTCGCCGCGCTCCTCGCAGAACATCACTGTGACGTTTACCAATACCACGGGGGCGCCCGCATCGGACGTCAAATTGAGCATTTCCGTGCCCAACAGCCAGTGGACCTCCGTCGTTACCGGCACTACCCAATCATCCAAGACCTTCGCCGGCCCGGTCGCCCCCGGTGACAGCGTGAGCGCCACTTTCAAGGTCACCTCCGGCCTCGCCGCCTTCAACGGCGACCTCATCGCCCACGTTTCGTCGACGAACCTGACAGGCAGAAAGCAATCCGAGACAATCACCGAGAAAGTCCGCAATGTCAGGCCCGTCAGGATCAACGAATTCCGCATCAGCTCCGGTCCTCCCGCCAATCCGACTGACTCCTTCATCGAGATCTACAACGCCGGAGATCGCGATGTTGACGTCTCCAACTGGACTCTGACTGAGCACCCGACCCAACAGGCAATCTTCTCAACGGTGAAGATTCCGGCTGGGACGAAGCTCGCGGCCCACCAATTCTATCTGCTCGGCCTCTCGAACTCCGGGCTGGCGGTTCCCGCACGCGCGGGCGACACTTCCATCCTCGTCCGCAGCACCACCGGAATGAAACCTGGCGATACAATCAGCATCGGTACCGGTCCCAACGCGGAGACCCGGACGATCTCGCAGCTCGGCACCGCCGCCAGCAACCACACCACACTCTGGCAACCGCTCCCCGACGGTCCCGTAATCACGATCCCCGCCGGCTCAACCAACGTTCCTGTCACCAGCACTTCCGGCTTCGTCGTTGGCCAAAAGATCGCCCTCGGCTACGGCGCGACCTATCCCACCGTCCCTGAAGGCCGCGAGCGCTACGAGGTGGCCACCGTCACTGCCGTCGGCAAGCCAGGCACGCAGGCCTATCTTGCCGTTGACGCGCCTGCCGGCGCCACCAACATCAAAGTCACCTCCGTTGCCGGCATCTCCATCGGTGACAATATCCGGCTCGACATCGACAGCAAAGGCCACGGCATCGAGACCGTGACTGTCACGCACGTCGGCACGCCGGCCAACCGTGCCAAGCTCTCGACAGACGCGTCCGCCGGCGCCACCCATATCAAAGTCCGTGGCGAGCGCGGTTTCGCCGTCGGCAACAAAATCATCATTGGAACTCCTGCAAACAGGCAAACCGTCACTATCACCTCCGTCGGCGCCCCGGGGCCGACGGGCACAGGCATTGACTTCACGCCAGCCCTCAATGACTCACATATCAACGATGAGGAAGTAGTCGAACCGGGCACAGGCCTCGACCTCGCCGCCCCGCTCAAGTTCAGTCACGCGGCCAACCTCCCCTTCAGCGATCGCGGAACGGGAATCAACTTCCAGCCGGCAACGGCATTTGCCCACATCAGCAACGAGCGAATCCAGGCCCTCAGC
>JAJZVZ010000173.1 GCA_021846945.1 Acidobacteriota bacterium
AATATGAAAAATCGGCACCCTTATGAAATGAGACTCGTGAGCAATGGGTTATCCGGCGAAGTTGTCACACCATGCCCTGGCGGCGAACCTCTGCCGCAAATCTCATAAGGCGAACAGCCCAATCTCCCCGCGACGCGCCGTCCGCTTTCATCCCCGTTCTCCAGCACGCTCCGTCCCGCGAGGAACGCTGGATTGCACTTGACGATCGATGCTCATCGATTCTACTGTTAGATGTCTTAGTACCCGGAATCATCTGATACCCTATGCCTGACATCCTGATTTCAGAAGCGATTCAGGGAGCTGCAGTTGATGCGCTCCGCTCCCGTTTTGATGTACTCTACCAGCCCGCACTCTGGGAGTCGCCGGGCGCGCTGGCAAAAGCCGTGCGCTGCTGCCGCGCCCTGATCGTCCGCAACCAGACACCGGTTACCGCTTCCCTGGTCGTCGCGGGGAAAGAGCTTGTGGTGATCGGCAGAGCTGGCGTTGGCCTGGACAACGTGGATACCAGGGCAGCCGATGATGCGGGTATCGTGGTTGCTTTCACGCCCGACCAGAACGCCATCAGCGTTGCGGAGCTGGCCATCGGCATGATGTTGTCGCTGGCGCGTTTCATTCCAGCCGCGGACCGCGACACAAAAAGCGGCAACTGGAACCGGCACAGATTTACGGGTGCCGAGGTCTATGGAAAGACATTCGGCATCGTCGGCGCCGGGAAGATCGGCTATCTCACCGCCCGGCGCGCCAAAGCCTTCGGCATGAGGATCCTCGCCTGCGATCCTTTTCTGAGCCCAGACAACACGATGCTCTGCGAGTTGCAGGCAGAACTCGTCGAATTGGATGAGCTGCTGGCGCGCGCCGATGTCGTCTCCTGTCATCTGCCCTCGACGCCCCTCACAGTGGGCATGTTTGACGCTGCCCGCTTTCGCGCCATGAAATCCGGAGCCCTCTTTATCAATACCGCGCGGGGCAATGTGGTTTCAGAACCGGCGCTGCTGGAGGCGCTCAAAAATGGAAGGCTGGGCGGGGCGGCGCTCGATGTCCGCAGCAAGGAACCGCCGCAGATCGGAGAGTTGGAGGCATTGCCAAACGTAATCCTCACGCCTCATATCGGAGCCTTTACTCACGAGGCTCAGGACCGTGTGGCCACGGCGATCTGCAGAGATGTCACTCGCGTGCTCGACGGCATGCCCGCCATGAATGCGGTGCATCGCGCCGTTCCTGCGCGGCCTGCCTGAGTTACCGGCTTCATGCCTATGAGGTGATGCGCTCCCGAAATCAGGCTGTCGTTTTGGCAGGCTTGTCCAGGTGCCGGTATTGACGGCCGGCGGCGAACAGCCCAATCGTCCCCATCATGGGCATCAGTGCCACGAGCAGAAAAACCGGCGCGTAAGAGATACGGTCCACCAGAATGCCGGTCAGCAGCGGAAAGAGCATCCCGCTCAAGCCGCCCGCGATGCCCGTCAGACCGGTTGCGCGTCCTACCTGCTGGTCGGGAAACAGGTCAGTGACCGCGGCAAACATGTGGGCCGAAAGAAAATTATCCGCGGCAATCGCAATGGAGATCACCACCAGCGCCATCGCTACGGAGTGCATGAAAGGCACCGCGACACTTGTCAGGCAAAGCAGGGCGCTCCCATACATCGATATGCGCCGCGTATTCCGCACAGAAATCCCTCTGCGCAGCAGCACACCTGCGAACCACCCGCCAGCCACGCCGCCTACATCGCCCATCAGAAATGGAATCCAGCCCACGAATCCAATTTCAACCATGGTCAAATGCCGGGCGTTGAAGAGATAGCTCGGCGTCCAGTACCAGTAGAACTGCATGACCGGTCCAATAAAGAACCGGCAGAGCATCACAGCCCAGGATGAGGATTTGCCCAACATCTGCCGCATGGAGATGGCCGGCCGCGCCGCTTCCGCCTTGACCGAAGGCTCGCGTTTATAGAGCATCCACCAAACCGGGATCCAGAGAAAACCTGCCAGCGTCGGCGCCAGAAACGCGACGCGAAAGCCATAATGGTGCAGCAGATAGACGATCAGCGGCGGGGCTACCGTAGCGCCAATGACGCTGCCGCCGTTAAAGATGCCGATGGCGAGCGTGCGGTCCTTCTTTTCAAAGAGTCGGGTCACCGTCTTCACCCCGCCGGAATAGGCGCCGCACTCACCCGTTCCCTTCCAGAATTGCGCTAGCCCGAGCTGGAACCCCGATCCGGCAAGCGCAAGCGATCCGGTTGCTGCCGACCACCAGCAAACCGCTGCCGACAACCCCAACCGCGCGCCCAACCGGTCCATCAGGTACCCCATGGGGAACTCGCCGGTCATCATGCCGAAACCCAGGGCCGAGACAATCCGCCCATACGCCGCGTTGGAGAGATGGAAGACGGTGCGCAGCACTGGCGCCATCACCGAAAGCGCCTGGCGGGCGATGAACATGATTACAGTGAGGATGAAGAGCAGGCTGAGAATCAGCCAGGGGTGCCGATTCGGCCGGTCCTGCGTAGCAACCCCGCTCTCCGCTCCGCAAATCTGGTCCGCTTGTAGCAAACGTCCTCCAGCACCTTTCCGGCAGAGCTTGCCGTGCTTTCAATACCGGTATTGCGCTTTAAACCCTCTCACGAAGCGCAGCCGCAAAATCATGCTTGCATACTGCGAGCCTGATCCCAAGGAAATGCGGACTGGAGCACTCGATTGATGTTTCTTACGTTCTGCAGACCGGCGGTGTTCAACCACTCTTCGAGCGCCGCCACCCCATGTTTTGCATACACCGGCACACCATCCTGCCACGTCGCTCTGCCGCCCAGAACGCCGTGAAACTTCACGCCGCTCTCCACGGCCAGTTCTAGCGTTTCCAGAAACACTTCGCTGGTTACGCCGGCAGAGAGATACACCATCGGCTTGTCGGTGAGCGCGGCTGCAGCCCGAATAATCTCCATCGCCTCTGCCCGGGAGTGCAGCTTCTGGCCCTCGAATGCCTTTGTTCCCTCAACGAACTGCATCTGTATGGGAATTTCGACCTTCAGGACATCCGCGCCGTACCTTTCCCTGGTGAACTCCTCCATCGATTTCAGCACAATTTCCGGCTTGCGGCGAGCATATTCAATCCCTGCCGGATCCTCGCCATGCACGTCGTATCCCAGAAATTCAAGAAAGAACGGAATGTCCACGGCCCGGCACTCCGCGCCGATGCGCTCCACCCAGGCCTTCTTGCGCTCATTCACCCACTCTTTCTCAAAGGGCGTGTAGTAAACCAGGATTTTGATCGCGTTCGCGCCCGCTTCCTTGAGGCGCAGCGCCGACCACCCCTCCGACAGAGACGGTAGCCGCTCCGGCTTATCGGGACTGTAGCCCGCGTGTTCGTACGCCAGCAGCAAGCCCTTGCCGTTGATGTTCTTTGTTGCTTCCAGGCCATATTCCAGATCAAGCAGAATCGACGAAGCTTCTTTGGTAAGAGTCCTGGCTACCAGTTGCTTGAACTCCCTCATCATCTCGTCCGGCGGTTCGCTCACACCGAGTTCCCGCGCCAGCATGTTTTTCAGCAACCCACGCTGATCCATGGCCAGCGCCGCAATCACGCCCCTGCCATCCGACACAGCATTCAGACCTGCAAGCTTTCCTGATGTCAGCTTTATCGCCATCTTCTCCTCGATTTACGTCTTCCGGGCAATATCGTGCCTTGCGCGCATGCACACGTGCTTACTCGACTGCCGTACTCTGCGTAGGCTTCGGAACCGACGCCGCTCCCAGACGGTCATGCCGCACGGCGAGCATCCGCGCCAGGTGTGTGTAATTCTGAAGAAGCTCAATGGGCCGCGGCTGCGCACACTTCCACCCGCCGAAAAAACCGGCACATCTGAGCCGGATGTAACTATAGCGAAGCTCATGCACACATGTCAATCGATTATCAACGATGATAGATGATTTTAACCTCGCTTTCAGCTTCCAGGTCACATCACAAGGCCCATGAGAGCTGGACTGCGCCCCGCACACTTGCGGTCGCATGCCGCTTCGCGCTTGGCTCGCGCCGCAGCACGATTGAACAGCCCGTATTTAGCCTGATCACTCGCCTCAAGTCGACATTCCTTCGCATCCGCTTTGGGCAGCATTTGAGTCGTTTCCCTCTAGCGCCAGCCTCAGCATTCCGGCGCGCGCCAAAAACAATCGATTAAAATTGATTGACAGGCGTTATTTTATCTGCCTATAATCCGCCCCTATTAGTAGAACTGTTGTATCACGGCGCCATCTTGCCGTGACACTCTGCATACTTTTGATCGACTTGCAGTGCGTAATTTCCCCACGCCATTGCCAGGATGGCTGGGGCCATTGGGATTCGTTTCGTGCCGTGGCTCCTTCGATCGCGGCACTGCAAATAAGAACGGTTCCTGAGCACCGAAGTCCGCAAGTGCCGTGGCTGTCGACGTCCACAGCACATTGATGGTGTTTTTTCCTGCTTCCTTGTGAGCTGGCTGTCGTCCAGCGGTTGTTTCTTGCCTCATTTTTTGCATTCATTGAGATTCTCCGGGCCATTCAGAGGGCGTAACTCCGCGTGGATATTCGCCTGGCTTGTTTTGGCCTTGTCTCAACGCGATCTTGTGGACTGGTTCGCCACCAGGAGGAGATTGAAATTCATGACACCACAGACCACCGCGGAGAAGAAAACGCGCCGGGAGGTAATGCTTGCTATGGGAACCCTTGCCGGCGCCGGAATCATTTCTCCGTTCGCATCTTCACGCGTCTTCGCGCAGTCCGGCCACATCCCGGCGGGCATCCGGTTCGGCGTACAACTAAACGCCTTCCCTATCAACCCCAGACACTTCGAAAGCTTTCTCGATACTCTTCAAGTGGTCAAACAGATCGGCTATCAGGGCTTTGAGTCAAGTTTCCGCAATGTAAGCGCGCAGTTCGCCAATCCCGCGCCGGCCCGCCGCAGCATCGAGCAGACTGGCCTTACTTTCTTCGGCATTCATATCTTTTTTCCCGACAGTATGTACGACAAGAGCACGCACATCGCCGCGCCTTCAGTGTATGAGCCGGTGGCGCGCGGCGGCGTCGCGCTGGGCGCGCAGCATCTAATCCTGAGCGGCGCTCCGGCTACCACTCCCGATCAACTGAAGGCCAAGATCGAGGGGTTGAATACGGCCGGGCGATTTGCTCAGAGCGTGGGAATCACCCTGGCATTTCACAACGAGCATTGGGTGCCCGAGGAAATCGAAGCCCTCTATACGCAGACCGATCCATCCCTTGTTCACTTTCTGTTCGACGCCGGCCATGCCTACCACGGCGGCTCCAACGTACCGGCTTTCATCCGCGCGCACGCGCATCGCATCATCGGCTTTCATCTTCGCGATTTCAGGAACGGTCGCCTCGTGACGCTTGGCACCGGCACCTTTCCTCTGGCTGAAGTGGCCGCCACCATCAAGCAAATCGGGTGGAAGGGCTGGGTCGAAAACGAAGAGGAACGCGACGACCATTCACAGAACGGCGCGGCTGTAATTCGTCCGGCGTTCAAAGCCCTGGAGGAGGCTTTTTCCCAATGAATCGACGTGACTTTCTTTATGCAGGAACCGCGGCGGCTGCAGCCGTCACAACGCGCGGCATGAACGCCAGCGCTTATGCGGCCATTCCCGGCGCCAATGAGCGTGTCGGCCTTGGCGTAATCGGCCTTGGCCGGCGCAGCACTGAGGTCTGCTGGGCCTTCGCGCAGAATCCGCAGGTTGAGTTTCGCGCTCTCTGCGATATCTACGACAAACAGGTGAACGCCTTTCAAGGCCGGCTCAAGGAGCATGTGGCGCAGGCCCCTGTTTCGGTCGAATACCAGAAGCTGCTCGATAGAAAAGATGTGGATGCGGTTTACATCGCCACGCCCGATCATCTGCATGTGGAGATCGCGACAGCCGCTCTGGGCGCAAACAAGAATGTCTACCTCGAAAAACCGACCCTGCACCGCTGGCATGAAAAGGAAGCACTGGTAAAGGCGGCAACCGGCAGCAGGGGTATTTTGCAGTGCGGCATGCAGCAGCGCAGCGGCGCGCATTATATGCAGGCAAAGAAGGAATACTTTGACGCCGGGAAGCTGGGCAACGTGGTCTTTGCGCGCGCCGTCTGGCATAACTTTCCCTGGCAGCGCCGCGTCATTCCCAATGTCCCCGAGCCGCCCGGATTGCACTGGGATCTTTTCCTCGGCCCCGCGCCCAAAGTGCCCTTTGAGATGTCGCGCTATAGTTCCTGGCGCTCCTACCACGCTTACGGCAATGGTTTGCTCGCCGACATCCTCACCCACTGGGCTGATGTGGCGCAGTGGATGCTCAACGATACGCGCCCGATCAGCGGAGCGTCCCTCGGCGGCGACTTCGTACTCGACGGCGATCTGACGAACCCCGACACAGTGAGCGCAATCGTGCGTTACAGGCACTGGAACCTCAACTTTGAATCGACTGTGCTCTCAGTGCGCAATTCGCGTCCCTCGGTGTACTTCGAAGGGACGGAAGGGACCCTCGACATCACTCGCCAAGGCTATGTCTTTACTCCAAACTCCGGCGAGCCGGTCCGCGCGCCTTCAGCCCAGAATTTGGAGCAGGCGCACACCGGCAACTTCATCAACGCCATTGTCAAAGGCGAAAAGGTAAATGCCAGCCTCGCGGATGGACTGGCGGCCAGCATACCCGTGATGCTCGCGCTGCAATCCTACTGGACCCACAAGATCACAACACCGGCTGAACTGACTTAGGGCTCAACATGCCTTTGTTCGAATTAACAACACGCAATCGCTGTACAGGCCATCTCCCCCAGTCATGGACGAAAGGAAATCGTTTGAGGCATAGGTTTTCACGATCTGCGGCGAACAGAGGCAGCGCAAGCTGTGAATGTCATCGCCGCTCCGGAGCGAACTCAATGGTCCGCGCATGGTGGATGAGGAACTCGTACCAGCGCGGCGGCAAAACCGGAGTCAAAACAGAAACCGTGAATACACACAGCAACCAATACATGCAAGGTTCCTGCAAGGACCTGGAGGAAAAAATGCAACTGAAATTCCGCAAACTACTGTATATCGGATTCGCAGCTCTGCTATTCCTGGGCGCTGCGCACTACGGTTTCTCACAATCTATTGGAACCATTCGTGGAACGGTAACCGACCCGAGCGGCGCGGTCATCGCCAATGCATCGGTTACGGCAACCAACGTGGGCACACGAATCACACGATCGGTGGCCACAAACGAAAGCGGTATCTTTGTTTTTCCGAATCTTCCAATCGGCACGTACGAGTTGAGAATCACCGCTTCTGGATTCGCCACGCAAAATCGGCCTGCTCTTACGCTGCTCACCGGACAGGTCATCGATCTGACGATTCCCATGTCGGTCGGCGCACAAACGCAACAGGTTACGGTGACCTCTGCGACCCAGCAGATTGAGACTACCACTTCGACGGTCGCCCAATCGGTGACGCAGCAGCAGATAAGGGACTTGCCCCTGAATGGCCGCAATCCACTGCAACTGACGACCCTCACGGCCGGCACGGTGCTGACCACCGCCGGCACCGAGGCTGGCCAGGAGGACAACACCGGTCTCTCCGTCAACGGCCTCAGGGCTACTCAGAACACCTACACGCTCGACGGCACCGTCTACGTTGACCGCTTCTTCGACTCTGTGCCCACGATGCCCAATCCCGATGCGCTGCAGGAGTTCACCATTCAGGCTTCCAACTATGACGCCACCCATGCGGGCGCGGGCGCGCTGGTACAACTCTCCACGCGGTCCGGCACGGACCAGTTGCATGGTTCGGCCTGGGAGTACTTCCGCAACACAGTATTGGACGCGCGCAACTACTTCCAGACGACCGTCCCGCCTTATAAGCTGAACCAGTTCGGCGGCACCGTCGGCGGGCCCATCTTCAAAAGCAAGAGAGCTTTCTTCTTCTTCTCTGCGGAAGACCTGCAGCAGCGCTCCTCGCCAAACCCGATCTCAATTCAAGTCCCCACGGCGGCCGAATTAACGGGCGACTTTTCCGCCCTGGTGCCCCTGGGCATTGCGCTCTACAATCCGGTAACTGGCCAGCCTTATACGGACGGCAGCGGCCATGTGAACGACATCATTCCCACCGCAATGGACACGCTCTCCAGGAACGTGAATAACCAGTTTCTGACCGCGGTCGAGCAGGCTGCCAAGCCCGCAGCCAACAATGCCTATGGCACCTTCGACTCCACATCCAACTCTAATATCGACAACACGCAATATCTGATCCGGCTCGACGACGCAGTAACCAACGAAGACCATCTGACCGGACGCTACTTCTACAACGAGGACAACTTCCAGCGGCCTTTCAATGCGCCCCTGGGCTTTTACGCAGCAAACCTTTTCCGCAACCAGTCCCTGACCATCAGCGATGCGCACGTCTTCAGCAATACGCTGACGGGCGCCGCTTATGGCAGCTTCTTCCGCGGCGCGCGCACGCAGATTCCCGTTGCTCCGGGCCTGAAAACGCTGCAGTCCCTTGGCTACAATGTTCCCTTCGGCAGCCCGAATGAAAACCTGGTTCCCTTCCCTGGGGTGCGCAATAACATCGCCGGCTATGTGAATCTCTTCTCCGGCGGCGCTCTCACGCAGGACTCCACCACTTTCGATTTCACCGTCCAGATCGTGAAGGTTCTGAATACCCACACCTTCACCATGGGAGGCGACCTCGAACGCACGCGCATTGACGCGGACGACTATTCCTTCACTCCCGGCGACAACACCTTCAACGGTCAGCGCACACAGGCGCCTCCAGGAACCACGTTGCCCGCCGGATTCACCAAATCCGGCAACCCAATCGCCGACTGGTACACCGGCTACGAATCCAGCTTCTTCCAGGACAATGGACGCAAGTTCTATCTCCGCGAGCTCCGTCCCGCACTCTTCTTTCAGGATGACTGGAAGATCCATCCCCGGTTGACGCTGAACCTCGGCCTGCGCTGGGATCCGTGGATGCCTCCCATCGATCTCAACGACACCCTGGTCGGGTTCAACCTCGCCAACCCAAACTTCCAGTCGGTCATTGCTCCCGACGCACCGAAGGGACTCATGTTTGTCGGCGATCCGGGAACCACATCATCGATTTACCACAACAACTTCAAGGACTTTGGTCCGCGTGTAGGCTTTGCCTATAACATGTTGGGCAACGGCAAGACGGTAGTTCGCGGCGCCTATGGCATCTTCTATGGCTTCCCTGAGGGCTTGCTCTACCAGCGCACGGACGCCATGCAGCCCGTCGACCTCTATCTCAATATTCCCAACCCTCCGCAGTGGGATAACATCTATGCCGGATACCCCGGCGGCGATCCTTTCCCGCGCGGCCACATCGGGCCCTCCCAGTTCAAGTCGTACCAGTTCATCCTGCCGCTTTCCGGCGGCGTGCTGGGCCCCGCTTCCCGCGTCGAATATACGCAGGACTACAACCTCACCATCGAGCAGGACCTGAGTCACAACTTCGCGCTGGCCTTAGCCTATGTAGGCGACCACGCTGAACACGTGATGGGATCGCGGCAGTTCAACCCGGCCGTCTACACACCAAACTCCGGCGACACCGTAGGCAACGAAAACTCCCGCAGACTGCATCCCGGCCTGGCGGCGGTGGAATACGCCGACTCCTATGAGTACGAGATGACCAATTCTTTCCAGGTCAATGTCACCAAGCGATCGAGTCACGGCCTTACCCTGCTCTCGAACATTGTGTGGATGAAGACCATAGATAAAGATCGGA
>JAJZVZ010000174.1 GCA_021846945.1 Acidobacteriota bacterium
TCACCAGCGCGTCATACTTCACGGCGTCGATCTCGTCGAAAGTAGCGTTGAGCGTAAAGTTATGGCCGCGCTTCTCCGTGTACGTCTGGTCGCCCTCAAAGTCATGAATAGCGGTGCGGACCTGATCGCCTTTCTTCTTGCCCGGACAGACCGCATCCACGGAATGGCCGACCATCTGCAAAGCCTGGAAGGGAACCATGATCTCGTAGTCTTCAACAAAATCGCCGGCAAGCAGCAACAACTTTGCGGATTTCATCGCTCGTTTTCCTCCGACCCAAGTTTGCCACATGGCCGGGGCCGACGCCGTAGAATTCTTCCATGACCCGCAACGCAGCCACCCTGCAAGCGCTCAACGCGCGCATCATCGCCTGCGAGCGGTGCCCGCGCCTGCGCGCGCACTGCGCCGAGGTGGCCCGCGTGCGCCGCCGCGCTTACATGGACTGGGAGTACTGGGGCAAGCCGGTGCCTTCGTTCGGCGACGAGCAGGCGCGCGTGCTCATCCTGGGACTGGCTCCGGGAGCGCACGGCGCCAACCGAACCGGGCGCATCTTCACCGGCGACGGGTCAGGCGATTTTCTATATCCCGTGCTGCACGAGGCGGGCTTCGCCTCGCAGCCTACGTCCGTCTCGCGCGACGACGGCATGCAGCTTACCGGAATGTGGATCGCCGCCGCTGCCCGCTGCGCTCCGCCAGCCAACAAGCCCACACCAGAGGAGCTGCGCAACTGTGCGCCCTGGCTCGACCAGGAGATGGCTCTGCTCACAGAACTGCGCGTCGTGGTCTGCCTGGGGCGAATTGCCTTCGACAGCCTGCTTTCCCATGCGCTGCGCACGGGAATGCTGCAGTCGCGCTCCGGGTTCGCATTTGCACACGGCGCGGAGTACGCATTGCCCGGCGGGCCGGCGATCATCGCCAGCTATCATCCGTCGCTGCAAAATACCAACACCGGCAAATTGACGCGGCCCATGTTTCTGGCAATCTTCAAGCGGGCGCGGCAAATGGCCGGCTTGCTTTGACTGAAGATTCTTTGCAACTGGCCGCAAGGCCGCATACGGAAGGGAGAACCAATGGACACAGACAGGTTGGCAAAGGCAATCTTGGGTGATGCAAATTCCAGAGAGACGGCTCCCAAAGACCAGCCCAAAAGCGCAGCGGATCACTGGACACCGGCCGTGCTGCTGGAGCGCGCGGCATATCTGCGCAAGATGGCTGCGCAGGGCAACGGCTCAGCCGGCGAGATGCTCAAGGAGTATCCGCAGCACAGCGCCATCCTCTCATTCCGCAGCCGCAACGGCGAGGCGGAAATCCATGATCGTTTCGCGGATTTCTTCATCATCCTTGCCGGCGGCACGACGCTGATCACCGGCGGCACGGTGGTGGGCGCCAAAACCATCGCCCCCGGCGAAACGCGCGGCGACTCCATCGAAGGCGGCACGCGCCAGGAGCTGAAGGTAGGCGACGTGGCGCACGTCCCGGCCGGCACGCCTCACCAGATGCTGGTCTCCTCTGAAAAGACCATGACCTGCCTGGTGATCAAGGTGCAGGAGGCGGTGTAACGTCAGGCCGCTGCCCGGTAGTTCTTTACATCCCGCCAGCCCGCCTGCCACACTAAAGCGTGGACACCCAAACCATTGTTATCCTCGATTTCGGGTCGCAGTACACGCAGCTCATTGCGCGGCGCGTGCGCGAGCAGAACGTCTTTTCGGTGGTGCTGCCATGCACGGTGCCTCTCAGCGAGATTCAGGCGCATCATCCCATCGGCCTGATCCTTTCGGGCGGACCGTCGTCGGTTTATGATGCGGACGCTCCCGCCGCCGACCCCAAACTGCTGGAACTGGGCGTACCGGTGCTCGGCATCTGCTACGGGCTGCAGTTCATTGTTCATCATCTGGGCGGCCGGGTGCGGTCGGCGTTGAAGCGCGAATACGGCCATGCCGAGGTGACGATTGAAGACGCCGCCACTCCTCTCTTTGCCGGGCTGCCCGCCACGCTGGCCGTGTGGATGAGCCACGGCGACGAGGCGCTTGAGCTGCCCGCCGGATTCCATCGCACCGCCGTCAGCTCCAATGCCCTGGCCGGCATCGCCAATGAAGAGCGGCGCGTCTGGGCCGTGCAGTTCCACCCTGAGGTGCACCACACTCCGCTGGGGCCGCAGATCATCAAGAACTTCCTCTTCAAGATTTGCGGGGCGCGCGGCGACTGGACGCCGGCGCACTTCATCGAAACCACCGTCGCCCAGATTCGCGCAAAAGTGGGCACAGGCCACGTCATCTGCGGCCTTTCAGGCGGCGTGGATTCATCAGTAGCGGCGGTGCTCGTTCACAAGGCGATTGGCAATCAATTGACCTGCATCTTCGTGAATAACGGTGTGCTGCGCAAGAACGAATTCCAGAACGTGCAGAAAAACCTGCGCGACAAGCTGGGCCTGAACATTGTTGCCGTGAATGCGACCGCACGCTTCCTTGAAAAGCTGGCTGGCGTCACCGATCCCGAGATCAAGCGCAAGCGCATCGGCGCGGAGTTTATCGCCGTCTTCGATGATGAGGCCAACCGCATCGCCAAAGAGACCGGCGGCGTGGACTGGCTGGTGCAGGGCACGCTCTATCCGGACGTCATCGAGTCGTCGAGCGTCAGGGGGCCCAGCCAGACCATCAAGAGCCACCACAACGTAGGCGGGCTACCTGAGCACATGAAGCTGAAGCTGATCGAGCCCCTGCGCGATCTCTTCAAAGACGAAGTTCGCCGCATTGGCCGCGACCTGGGCATGCCGGAGGAGATTCTGAGCCGCCAGCCTTTCCCGGGGCCGGGCCTGGCCGTGCGCATCCTGGGCGAAGTAACGCCGGAGCGCGTGGCCCTGCTGCAGGAAGCCGACGACATCGTGGTCTCGGAGATCAAGGCGGCCGGTCTCTACACGCGCATCTGGCAGAGCTTTGCCGTGCTGCTGCCGGTGATGAGCGTGGGCGTGATGGGTGACCAGCGCACCTATGCGTATACCGCCGCGGTGCGCGCCGTACACTCAGAAGACGGCATGACCGCCGATTGGACGCCGCTGCCTTATGAAGTGCTAAAGCGCATCTCCAGCCGTATCGTGAATGAGGTGCACGGCATCAATCGCGTCGTCTACGACATTACGTCAAAGCCGCCGGGCACGATTGAGTGGGAGTAGAAGAGCAGACTTCAGCTATCAGCTTTTCGATACTCTTGGCAGGCGGCCTCTCTTGCGAGGCCGCTTGCGGAGCACCACTTCAGCCGACGAAGCCTGATCGAACAAAGAGGTTGGATACGACAGGGGACGCTGCTCGCCGGAAGGCTTCTATTGGCCTACCGGCTGGCTTTCCGCCTTTAGGACAGGCGCGCGCAATGGGGTAGTTTCAATATCGACGCGGGTGTCTTTGGGGAAGATGACGTCGGCGCCCCGGTGCAGGAAGTTCTGACAAACTGAAACTCCTGCCGCGTAAAAGCCGATGCCGGCCGCGATGTTATAGCTGCCCGTAGCCATGCCGACAAAGCGCCCGATAAAGCCAAATCCATTCGACGCCACGCCGGTATGCACGATCATGTTGTCCTGGTCCAGGGCTCGGCCCGCCATCAAGCCGAGCATGATGGGATCGAGCGGATTACCCTTGTTGCGCGGCGTTACGGTTCCCTCGGCATCGAGGGAAAGATTGTTTGCACTGTTGCCCGTTGCCCCCGCCAGATTGCCCTGAACGGCGCGGTTCGGGGTTGCAGCCCTCGTTCCGGGTGGGAAACGGATCTGCTGAAAAGAGAAGCGCAGCTTGCCGTTGCGGTCCAGCGAGCGCGCCGCCTTGGCAAGAGTCACCTTGCCCTCAAGAATAGAATTCTGCGGCACCACGAGCTGCTTGTTCTTGTCGTAGACCGGCTCGACCACCACGGCGCGTATGGGATCGCCGGGCTTGGCTGTAGCTGAATTTACACCATTCATCAGCAACGCATGAACAGACCACATCTCAGGCTTGCCCGGCTTGGGGGCCGACTGATTCTGCAATTTGGCAAGGCTGGGAGGCGGAATGGGCAGCGTAAGCGGTTGAGCCAGCTCGAAGGACCATGCCGTATGCTCCGGAATACGCTCAGGGTGATAGGGCAACTGCGAGTAGAGCATTTGTTTCAGGCGGTCGCCGCGGCCAGGCGCGGTAAAAAAAGTAATCTGGTCGTGAATCTTGGCCTTTGCCTGCGACCAGGCGCGGGAAATGCGGGAGCGCTTCTTCTTCGCCGGTCCGGCAGCCAGGCGCAGTACCGGCGCGCCGGTCGCCACTCCCTTGGTGGTGAAAGGGATCGGGCCGCTCGGCAGCATCAGCTGGTCAAAGCGGACTTCGGCGGTGTGGAACGGCGTAAAGTCGCCCCACACGCGGGCGTGCCAGCGAGCTTTGTTGTCTGCCTTCAGGGCAATCACCTGGCCGCGCACTTCCGTCCCCTGCGGAACCACCAGCTTGCCCCCTGCATAAATCGGGTGCATCAGCCGCGCGTCAAGAGTTTCACCGGCTTTCATAGGGTAATGACGCAAGACTTCGACCTGCAAGCTTGTGCCCACGGGCAGAACGGGCTTTTGCGGCGGTTCGGGCTTGGGCGCAGGCGCTTTGGCGGCTGGCGCATGAGGGGGCGGCCTGTGCAAGAGTTTCTGCGCGCCCGCCGCTTCGCTAGCCAGCATGGCAAAAATAAGAAGAAAAATGAATCTCCGGGCGTCGGGCGAATACACGGGGAAGTCTCCCTGCCATATCAATTCTTACACGTCTGAGACGCAACGGCATACTAAACGGAAGCATTAACGCAATTTCGCAATCTCAGCATCTCGCAACTGATACGGCCGGTCAATGCTTTCATTGACCGGGCTTTCATTGACCGGGCTTTCATTGACCGGGCTTTCATTGACCGGCTGGGCCCGCGCGCAGTTCCGCCACTTCGCGGGTCAGCAGGTCAAGGCGTCCCAACAGTTCGTCATGCCGCTTGTCGGCGACCGAGGGTTCGTACGCTTCCACATAGAAGGATCCGTTGGTGTCCAGCTCGCAGAGGCGCACCTGATGGAAGGCCTCGAAACCCTGGCGATGAATCACCTCGAGCAGTTCATGGCGAGTCATCGACTCCCGTTCAAGCGCCTGCTTGTCCACCTGGCCATTCCGGATCAGAATGGTGGCCCGGCCCTGCAGCATGTGATTGAGACGCCGTGAACGGAAAGCAATCCGCACGACGATCCAATTGATCGCCATCAGGCCAAACGCGCCGATCACCCCGCCCGTTACCGAGTTGTCGTCGCCGATGATGGCGTTTTGCACCGTGTTGGAGAGCGACAACAACACCACCAGGTCAAATGGATTCAGCTGCGCCATTTCGCGCTTGCCAAAGAGACGCAACAGCAACACCAGCACCAGATACACGATGACCGGGCGAAGCAGCTTTTCCGCAACGGGGAGGGGAAGCTGAAACATGTGGTCGAAGATAAGCGAATGGGTCATGAAAACGAGGATACGGCGCGGGATGATGCTTTGCCAGCGGGACCGCGCAGCGGAGCGGCCGAAATTCCGCTGGCGCGTAAGCCGGCCGAAGCCGGTGGTCGTGTGATCCGCAAACGAGCGCCCGCCTCGCCCTGCGTGGTAGGCTGCTAAACAACGCAGACCATACAAGACCAGCTGATATTGATCATTGTTGAGGCTCCATTCGCAGGCGCGTTGCACGCCGGAAGAGAGCCGGTTGGTCCAGAAATCAAAGAGGAACTTCGATGAACTGTTACCGCATTCCTGCCATTCTTATTCTGGCCGCCGGAACCGTGATGGCGCAGACTCCTGCGGCTTCACAGGCCGATGCCTCCAAACCAACGGAACCGCTGCCCATCAAGAGCTTTGACCCATCGGCCATCGATCACACGGCCGATCCGTGCACCGATTTCTACCAGTACGCCTGCGGCAATTGGCTGCAGAATAATCCGATTCCCGCAGATCAGGTGCGCTGGGTGCGGTCGTTTTCGCTGCTGAGAGAGCGCAACCGCTATCTGCTCTGGAAGGACCTGGACGCCGCCGCCAAAGACCCCAAAGACGCATTGCAAAAGCAGTACGGCGATTTCTACGCCGCGTGCATGGACACGGCGGCGATCGAGCAGAAGGGGCTGACACCCCTCCAGCCGGCCTGGGCGGCCATCGCCGGGCTCAAGAGCGCCAGCCAACTCCCGAATCTGCTGAGCTGGCTTGAGAATCACGGCTCACCTGACGGCTTCTTCGATTTCGGCGTGGGCCAGGATGACAAGGATTCTTCCAAACAAATTGCCGTGATCTACCAGGGCGGCCTGTCGCTGCCCGACCGCGATTACTACATCGTGAATTCGCCGCGCTTTATCAAGATCCGCGCTGAGTACACCGAGCACTTGAAGAAGATGTTCACGCTGGCCGGAGACACGCCCGAACAAGCTGCCAAAGAGGCCGCCGCCGTGATGCAGATCGAGACGGCCATGGCGAAGGCCTCCACCAGCCGCACGGATCTGCGCCAGCCCGGCAACCGCTACCACATCTATACCGTTGCGGATTTTCAGAAGCTGTCCCCCGCCTTCGACTGGACAGACTACTTCTGGTCGGTCGGCATTGGCCACTTTGAGACGCTGAACGTAGCCACGCCGAACTACTTCAAGGAGCTCAACACGCTTATCCAGACCGAGCCTCTTGACGCCTGGAAGAGCTACCTGCGTTGGCACGTTCTGCATGGCCAGGCGCAGGATCTGCCCAAGGCCTTTTTTGATGAGAACTTCAACTTCTTCTCACGGACGCTGGCCGGACAGAAGGAGCCGATCGCGCGATGGAAGATGTGCACCAGCATGACCGACGAAGCGCTGGGCGAGGCCGTGGGACAGGACTGGGTCAAACAGAACTTTCCGCCCGCCGCCAAAGACCGCATGGACAAGCTGGTGGCTGCCCTGGAGAAATCGCTGGGAGACGACATCCAGACCTTGCCCTGGATGAGCGAGACAACGAAGAAAGCCGCCGAGCAGAAGCTGGCCATGATCCGCAACAAGATCGGCTATCCGGAGAAGTGGCGCGACTACTCCAGCGTGAAGGTGAGCCCGACCGACCTGATCGGCAATCTTCACTCGAGCGCCGTGTATGAGCGCAACTATAACTACGCCAAGCTGGGCAAGCCGGTAGATGAGAAAGAATGGGGCATGACGCCGCCCACGGTGAATGCCTATTACGACCCGTCCTTCAATGACATCAACTTCCCTGCCGGCATCCTGCAGCCGCCGTTCTTCGACTTTAACGCCGACGCGGCCTTGAACTACGGCGGCATCGGCGTCGTCATCGGCCATGAGATGACCCACGGTTTCGACGATGAGGGTTCGCAATATGACGGCAAGGGCGATCTGCGCGAGTGGCAATCCCCGGCCGACCGCAAGGCTTTCACCGCGCGCACCAAATGCGTTGCCGATGAATACAGCGGCTTTGTGGCGGCCCCGGCGCAGGGCAATACACCCGCCCAGCATCTGAACGGCAATCTGACCCTCGGCGAAAATACTGCGGACAATGGCGGCCTGCGCATTGCGTACATGGCGCTCGAAGATACGCTGGCTTCTGAGGGCAAATCCCTTCAGCAGAAGATCGGCGGCTACACAGAAGCACAGCGCTACTTTCTGGCCTTCGCGCAGGTCTGGTGCCAGAACCAGACCGATGCTTCGGCGCGTCAGTCGGCCCTGGTTGATCCTCACTCGCCCGGCAAGTGGCGCGTCAATGGGTCAGTACAGAACTTCGGCGAGTTCGGCAAGGCGTTCGGCTGCAAGAAGGGGCAGCCTATGTATCCGGTGAACTCCTGTCGCGTCTGGTAATCCGGAGCGGAGTTCCGGGACTTGCGCGGCGGCCACCCGCAGTTCCGGAACTTCGCAAAGTGCCTGCCCGCCGGGCCTGAAACCGGGTTCGGAACACTGCGAACGAGCGTAATTCCCTAGCCCGGGCTACCCGTTTTGAAGCATGTTGACCTTTGGCTGAATCCGGCCGTCCAAGAGGGCATCAGGATCTAGATTAGTAGGGTTCGTAAGGTTGCCGGTCGCAGATTCTGCAAGGTCCGGGACGGGGGATGGTCCCGGAATGCCTCGTATTTCTTCCTGTCTTCACTGGAAACTAGGCACAACCTACCCTTGGCTTTTACAATGCAGCAGGGACCCATCCCAACCCAGCTCTGCTGTGGAACGTTCAACCTTGGCGGCGAGCGCCTGACCAGGATGAAGGAATCGCATGAAGTTCACGAAATTCGGCAAGGCTCTTCTGATCAGCGCCCTCTCTGTCGGCGTTGTCCTCGGTGTTTCGTCTTGCATCACGAGTTATACGGTTGGCTTTTTGTATGTCACGGGTACGGTAACGGCCGAAAACACCAACCTCGGCATAGTCAGCGGTTATAAGATCGATCACGATACGGGACGTCTCCAGCGCATCAACGGATTGCCGGTCTCCTCGGGCGGCGCCAATCCGGTACGTGCCGTTTTGACCTCCGGCAGCCGGTTCCTCTACGTCCTTAACCGCGGCATCAACGCGCAGGGCGGCGCGGATTGCACCGCTGACAACCCTTGCCAGAACTCCAATATCACCGCGTTCGCGGTGGGCGGCAACGGCATTCTCACGCCGCAGATGACGTTCTACCCGGTCGGAATCAACCCGATCCGGCTCATCGGCGATACTTCCGGCAATTACGTGCTGGCGCTCGACCAGGAGGCGCCGTCGAGCGCCGCCTGTCAGTTGGCGCTGGGGCCCTCGGTCAAGACCTGCGGCGACGTCGAGGTCTGGAAGATCGATCAGAACACGGGACGCCTCTCATTGATTCTGAATGCGCAGGTGACGGCGGCCAACGGCAAGCCCCTGCCTTACTTCCCGGTTCCGGCCAATCCCATTGACTTCGTGCTGGCTCCCGGCTACGTCCTCACGCTGAGCGGCACTCCGGAAAGCGGAGATGTCGTCTTCCCCTATACCTACACGGCATCGAGCGGACAACTGACGCTGAACCAGAATGGCGCCCAGCCGTTGGGTATCAAGCAAGGGACAGCGATTGTGAACGCAGCCAGTGTGATCTATGTGCTCGACAATGAGGCGCCCGACCCCAATCCCACCAGTGCGGCAAGCCAGATTCTGCCCTTCACCGTGGGTACGAATGGCTCCTTGCAGGCTGAGACCGGCGGCATCGTCCCCGACACTCCCACGCAGGCCAATCCGATCTATCTGATGGTCGAGGAAAAGGGCAAGTTCCTCTATGTGGCGAACCAGGGCAACAACGTCCTGGGGCAGAACGCACAGAGCGGTATTGCGGGCTATTTCATCGTCAGTTCGCCTTCTTACCAGCTCCAACCGACGGCGCCCGCCGACTTCGGCACGGGGGCCGGCCCACAGTGCATCGTGGAGGATCCCTCGGGGCAGTACATCTACACGGCCAACTTCAATGATTCGTCCATTACGGGGCGGGTAGTCGATCCGAACTCGGGCGTGCTGAACAACCTGCGTGTGGCCAGCACCTATGCGGTCAACGGTCCGCCGACCTGGTGCCTGGTGGACGGGCGCACAGATTAGTCCTTGGCCGCATGCGTTGCG
>JAJZVZ010000001.1 GCA_021846945.1 Acidobacteriota bacterium
CGATCTGGTTGGGCGAGGTGAATCGGAAGGGCATGTGCTCGCGCACCTTGCCGGCGAAGTTCAGCTTTTCAAGAAAAGCCACAAACACGGCCGCGCCGCCCAGCGGCGTCACCGCGCGAGAAGTCTCGCGCAAGAACAAGCGCTGACCCGAGAACAGCGCCCTGACCTCACGCGGGACTGGATTGTTCGCAGTCTTTGGTGCCATCCTCTAGTTTTCTCAGGTCTTGCTCGAAACTGAAAACGGAACTTCGGGATTCGGGATTATACGAACGGCGAACGCTACCTGTCCCCAAAAGCTTGCCGAATAGCCCATATCAACGGAGTCTTTGAGGGACCTCGGTTTGCTGACTCGAGGCGTGATAGGTCGTATGAACGGGCTTCTCGCAGAACGGCGTCCCGCACCCAGCCCGCCGTTCAGAATCCGGCAAGGGGCCGTACGACCGGCCACTCTTACCCTTGACGAGTTTTCGCCCGGTCCGGTAACGAGGCTGACGCAGAAGGAAGAGTAGCGACAACCAACAGCCATCTCGAATCGACCACTTCGCCCTCCCCGCAGGTTGTCCTTCTGCGTAACGAAGGATCTGCGGTTGCCTTTCAGCAATCGATGCGGTCGAGCGCGCGACGATAGCCGGCGGGCTCATATTCGTACCAGTCACGGCTGAGGTCGCCCCCGGGCGGGTGGGAGGGTACGAGCCTTTATCCCACCCGATACTGCTCCGCCAGCGCGTTAAAGATCTTCACCTGCGCCGCGGCCCAGTGCTCATCGCGCCCCAATTCGGCGGCCAGCAGGTTCGCTACTGGCTCGGCCATCACCATCGCCGCCTTCGCATTCAGGAAGAGCGCCCGCATGCGCCGCGCCAGCACATCTTCCACTGTCCGCGCCATCTCCTCGCGCACCGCCCAAACCGCCTCAGCCGCGGTATAGGGCAGCGCCGGATGCAGTCGTGTGTCCAGAACCGGGTCGGCGGTCAGCCCGCGAATCGCCTCCGCATCCGTGCCGTAAACCTCCAGGCTGCCCAGCTCGGCCGCATTCTCCATATATCCATGGATGTGCAGATTCTTCGTTGCGCACGGCATATCCGGCAGCCGGCCCAGCGTGATGGCATGGTCCACGCAGTCCTCGGCCATGTGCCGGTAGGTGGTCCACTTGCCACCGGTTATTGACACCAGACCCGATTTGTCTACATGAATTACATGGTCCCGCGACAGCGCCGAGGTTTTGCCTTCGCCTTTTACCAGCGGCCGCAGTCCCGCAAAGGTCGCCAGCACATCCTTGCGGCCGGGCGGCCGCGTCAGGTAGCGCCCCGCCGTCTCCAGGATGAATTCGACCTCCTCGGCCATCGGCCGCGGCTCCAGGCTGGGCCCTTCCACCGGCGTGTCGGTTGTTCCGGCCACCGCATGTCCGTGCCACGGAATGACGAAGAGCACACGCCCGTCGCTGGTGCGCGGAACCATCAGCGCCGTGTCGCCTTTCAGGAATGTGCGGTCAAAAACCAGGTGAATTCCCTGACTAGTCACCATCAGCGGCTCTGCGTCCGGATCGTCCAGGCGCCGAACCTGATCCGTGAACACTCCCGTCGCATTCACCACCACCCTTGCCGGAAGCTTCAACTCCTCTCTGGTCTCTTCGTCGCGCGCGGTCACGCCGTTCACATACCCATCGGCATCGCGCAGAAAGCCGGTCGCCGGGCAATAGTTCACCAGCGCCGCTCCGTGATCGGCCGCCGTCATGGCCAGGTGGATAAGCAGCCGCGCATCATCGAACTGCCCGTCGTAGTACACCACGCCGCCCAGCAACCCTTCCGGCTCCAGTCCCGGCAGTCGCTCCAGCGTCTCCTGCCGGTTCAGCAGCTTCGACGCGCCAAAGCCGTACTTGCCCGCCAGCAGGTCATAGAGCTTGAGCCCGATGCCGTAGAAAGGCGCTTCCCACCACGAGTAGTTCGGCACCACAAAGGCCAGGTCGTGCACCAGGTGCGGCGCGTTCTGCCGCAGCAGACCCCGCTCCTTCAGCGCCGACATCACCAGCGAGATATTCCCCTGCTCCAAATAGCGAACGCCGCCATGCACCAGCTTTGTGCTGCGGCTGCTGGTCCCTTTGCCGAAGTCATGGGCCTCTACCAGCGCCACGCTGAATCCGCGCGCCGCCGCATCCACGGCCACGCCCATTCCGGTAGCTCCTCCGCCGACGACCGCGATATCCCACGGAACCCCGGATGCAGCCCGTTCGCGCAACTGCTGCAACATCGCTTCCCTGCGCATCAATCGCCCCCCGTTCCTTTCGATGAACCCTATGAACGAACCTACATCATCAACTCAACTGACAACTGATAGCAGCCCCAAAAACCCTTCAAGCCGTCCACCCCTTGGCCCGCTCCACGGCCCGTTGCCAGAGTTGCCGCCGCTCCGTCCGTTCGTTCACGTCCATTCGCGGCTCAAACCGTTTGTCCCCCTGCCGCCGGGCGCGCAACTCTTCCGGTCCTGCCCAGAACCCTGTTGCCAGCCCCGCCAGGTAAGCCGCGCCCAGCGCCGTCGTCTCCGTCACCTGCGGCCGTACCACCGGAACACCCAGCACGTCTGCCTGGAACTGCATCAGTAAATCATTCACCGCCGCGCCGCCATCCACGCGCAGCGCTTCAAGCGGCATTCCGGTCTCGCTATGTACAGCTTCCAGCACGTCCGCCACCTGGTAGGCGATGCTTTCCAGAGCCGCCCGCGCAATATGTCCCGGTCCAGTGTCGCGCCGGAGTCCGATCAGCATTCCCGCCGCGTGCGCGTCCCAATGTGGCGCTCCCAGCCCTACAAACGCCGGCACAAACACCACGCCATTCGTATTCGGCACGCTTGCGGCAAGCGCCTCCACGTCTGGCGACGAGCCGATGAGCCGCAAATTATCGCGCAGCCACTGCACCACCGCCCCACCGATAAAGATGCTCCCTTCCAGCGCGTACTCGCGTCGCTTTTGCGCGCTCGCCGCAATCGTCGTAATCAGCCGGTGCTCGGAGCGCACAAACTCTGTCCCGATATTCTGCAGCAGAAAACATCCGGTCCCGTAAGTATTCTTGGTCTCGCCCGCCTGCCAGCATAACTGCCCGAAGAGTGCCGCCTGCTGGTCCCCGGCGATCCCGGCAATCGGAATGCCGCCCAAACCCAGCGTCGTGGTCACTTCGCCCACCCGCTCGCTCGACCACACCACCTCCGGAAGCATGCTCGCCGGCACGCCGAACAGGCGCAGCATTTCAGCGTCCCATTCTCCCTTAACAATGTTGTAGAGCAGCGTCCGCGATGCATTCGTAACGTCCGTCACATGCCTGCGCCCGCTCGTCAGGTGCCAGATCAGCCAGCTATCCACGGTCCCAAAGGCCAACTCGCCGCGCTCAGCCCGCGCCCGCGCTCCCGGCACATTGTCCAGAATCCATGCCACCTTGGTCGCCGAAAAATACGGGTCCAGCACAAGCCCAGTGCGGTTCGAGACATCGTCCCCCGCCCCACTTCTTTCCAAATGTTCACAGAGCGGAGCCGTGCGCCGGTCCTGCCACACAATGGCCGGATGAATCGGCTTGCCCGTCGCCCGCTCCCATACAATCGCCGTCTCGCGCTGGTTGGTGATTCCGATCGCGGCCACGTCGCGCGGCCGCGCGCCCGCCTTGCCCAATGCTTCAACAGCGCAGGAAAGCTGGCTGGTGAGAATCTCCATCGGATCGTGCTCCACCCAGCCTGCCTGCGGGAAGAACTGCTCAAATTCATGCTGCGCTACGGCGGCAATCGTTCCCGCCTCATCAAACAAAATCGCCCGCGAACTGGTAGTTCCCTGATCCAGCGCCAGAACGTATCCCATAGATGCTTTCCGCCTTTGGACACCAGTCAAACACGCGCGGCGGCGCAGGAGCAAGGTGCGTCCGTAAAAGCGCCATTCCTCGCCAAACCAGTGCGGGAAGCCATCGGCGACCAGCCCGGCCTGGGCCTCGGCCTCGAACCCAATCGCGAAGCCCTGCCGACATCAACTGCAAGCGCCGATTGCCGCTTGTCGCTCTCGCTCCGGTGAAGAGTGCATCTGCGAGCCGGCAAGGTATTGCGGTGTGTCCAATTTAGGATTCAGTGCCTTTCAGTTTCAGCAAGGAGCTTGCGGTGGCGATGCGCGACGTAGTGCCCCACCAGCCAGCCGGCGACGCTGCCGACCAGCACATCCGAGGGAAAGTGCTGCTGGCCCATCACGCGCGTAAGGCTTACGCCCGCAGCCGCGGAGTAAACCGCGAGCTGCGTCCAGGGGGAGGGATATTCGCCGGCAACGGTAGCGGCCGTGGCCCAGGCCACCACGCTGTGCGACGAAGGAAACGACGAATCCACTCCCGCGCTCGACTGGAAGAACCGTCCGCGCGCGCTGTCCACGGCGGGCCGCTCGCGCCAGAAGACCAGCTTCATGCCCTGCTCCACGGCCACGGCATCCACCATCGCCTCGCCGCCCAGGATGCCCGCCACGCGGGCGTGATTGTCCTGCTCAAAATGGCCGTAACCGTAGATGGCGACCGGCAACGCGATGAAGCCTCCGATCACTGCGTTGGAAGCGTTGACGCTGGCATTGTTGAAGCTGGGGTCGCGCGAAACCACCTGCGACATGGCGCGGTGGTCCGTGGCGATGGCGGCGCCGGTTGCCAGAGCGAACGGAACAAGCCACTTCAGATCGTGCGGCCGCAGGCGCAGAGGACTGGTCCAGATCACTTTCTGATCGTGCAGAATATCCCGCGGCGAGCCTAAAACGGTCACCTCATCGTGGCTTTGCGCTTGAGGCTGGGGCGCGTTCGGCAGGGAAGCGCTCGCAGGCTGGGCCGGCGCCACCTGTTCCGCCAGCATCCGGCAGGAAAGGCTAAGAGCAACCATCAGCACGCAGACAATCTGACCCCTGCGGCGGACACGGAATCGAGGCTTTGAAGAATAGAACGGCAGGCTCTTGGGCATGGCAAGTTCAGCGATCGTGGCTACTTTCCATTTCGTTACTTGGTTTCGGCCAGGTAAATGTCAACGTAATCCAGGTAGTTCTGGGCATATTCGAGAATGAGCGCACGATCCTTGTCCCCAAGTTCCCGGCGAAGCTTGGCGGGAACGCCAGCCCAGAGCGTCCGGGGCGGCACGACGGTATGTTCGGGAACCACGGATCCTGCCGCGATAATACATCCTTCGCCGATGCGGCAGTCGTTCAGTACTCGCGCGCCCATGCCGATGACCACGGCATCTTCCACCAGGCAGCCGTGCACTGTGGCGTTGTGGCCGATCGTGACCCAGTCGCCCACAATGGCCGGGTAGAGGTTGCGTTGCCCGTGGAGCACTGCGCAATCCTGCACGTTGGAACAGGAGCCTACGCGGATCGAGTTGACGTCTCCCCGCAGCACGGCATTCATCCAGACCGAGGAGCGCTCGCCCAGCGTCACGTCGCCGATAATCTGCGCTGAAACATCAACATAACAACTGTCTGGGATCCTGGGCAGTTTTCCCTGATGGGCGCGGATCATAGATTTGGAACCTCCTGGGGCCGCAAATGCATCCCTCTGCGAGTGTAAAGGATGTGCCAAAACGGGAAGTTTGAATCAGCGATTCAACTTGGATGCAAAAAAAAGAAGAAGAGTTGCTACTGATTTTGCCTGAAAGATGTCAATGGTATACGCCACCTTGCTTTCTAGGGTATCCTTAAGATGCCCATTGGCAGGCTGGGAGGTGGGATTTTTGGCTGAAGTTCGTGTTCAAGAAGGTGAGCCGCTCGAGAATGCGCTACGCCGGTTCAAGCGGAAGGTTCAGCAGGAGGACATCATCAAGGAAGTGAAGCGTCACTCCTACTACCTGAAGCCAGGCGAGAAGCGCCGGGTGAAGGCAGCCTTGGCGCGCAAGCGGAATCGCAAGAAGGCGCGTAAGGAGCAAGACTGATCAACGTATGCTGCAAGACCGAATCGTGACAGAAGCCGCCCGGGTTTCTTTCACCTGCTTTGAGCAGTGAAAGAAGCCGGAAAGACCTGAAAGTGCGGGGTGGCCTGTCGCGATTCTTTGTTGTTTGTTGTTGTTGCTGGAATGCCACGCGGGGTAGCGTGGTACCGTAAGACTACATTCACGATCAATCGTGGATGTGTGATCGTTACCGCTGCACTTTTTTGCGGTCCGGGCCCTAGTTATCGAAAGGCATACGAAGACAGGGGTACGGGACCGGCAAGCTGATAAATGCCATGGCCGTTATCGACGTATGACCCTGCCTCGGGGAAACCGGTCATGGAATTCACAGATCGAGTATTGAAGTGCATAGACTGCGGAGCCGACTTCGTGTTCACAGCTGGCGAGCAGTTGTTCTTTCACGATAAACAGTTCAAGAACGACCCGAAGCGTTGCAAGCAGTGTAAGGCGAAGCGCGCCAGCGGAGATCAGCGAGTCCGCCCTGAGACGCGGACCGTTTGTTCGGAATGCGGCGCGGAAACCACGGTTCCTTTCAAACCTACGCAGGGCAGGCCTGTATTGTGCCGGGCATGCTTCCAGAAGCAGCAGGCCAAGCCCCCGATGGCGCAGGAACCTACTGGCACAGCGTCAAAATAGACACAGCCTCGTTTCTTGAAGTTGGCGGATGATTCCGCCACGCGGCGGCCAAAGGTTGAAGTGTGTCCAATCGCGCAGACTTGTGAAAGCGGACTTTGGCACATCTCTGCGGCGCGTAGTACGGGCATGCCGGGCGGAAGCTGCAGTGTGTGCGCTTACTGCTTTTTCTTCAGGGCGCGATGGCCGATGTCGCGGCGGAAGTAGATGCCGTTGTAATGGATTTCGGCCATTGCCTGGTAGGCGCGGGCCAGAGCCTCTTCCAGCGAGGAAGCGGCGGCGGTTACGCCCAGCACACGGCCACCGGCGGTGACAATCTGCCCGTTCGCCTCCGCGGAGCCAGCATGGAAGATCTGCACTCCCGGCACCTGAGCGGCGGCGGCAAGGCCGGTGATGGGGAAGCCCGTTTGGTAATTGCCAGGGTAGCCGGCGGAGCTGGCCACCACGCAGGCCGATGCGCCGGGCATCCAGCGCAGTTGCGTGTCAGAGAGTTTCCCGTCGATTGCGGCCTCGAGTGCCTCCACTAAGTCGCTTTCCAGGCGCAGCAAAATGGCCTGGGTCTCCGGATCACCAAAGCGTACGTTGAACTCGAGCACCTGCGGGCCGCGCGCGGTCATCATCAGGCCGCAATAGAGCACGCCCTTGAAGGGAGTGCCCTCTTCCGCCATGCCGTGGACCGTCGGTTCGGCGATGTGGTGCAGAATCCACTCCGTCATGCCCGAATCGAGCAGACGGTCGGTGGAGTAAACTCCCATGCCGCCGGTGTTGGGGCCGGTGTCACCTTCACCCACCCGCTTATGGTCCTGCGCGGGAACGAGCGGCGCCACATGGGTGCCGTCGCTCAAGCAGAGAAAACTGATTTCGTCGCCCTGCAGGCACTCCTCGATGACGACTTGCTGCTCCGCCTGTCCCAGCAGAGCGCCCGAGAAGAGATCCCGAGCGGCTTCCATGGCCGTATGGCGCGAAGGGCAGATGATTACACCCTTGCCTGCGGCCAGCCCATCGGCTTTCACCACAATGGGCGGATGAAAGATGTCGACAGCCTTTTGCAACTCGGCGGCGCTGGAGCAGACGGCATAGTTGGCCGTCGGAATATTGTGCCGGCGCAGGAACTGTTTGGCAAAACCTTTGCTGGTCTCCAGCATGGCTGCGGCCCGCGTGGGCCCAAAGACGCGCAGCCCCCGCTCCTCGAGGGCATCCACAATGCCTAGTGAGAGCGGCAGTTCAGGACCCACCACGGTGAGGTCAGGCCGCTCGGCCTCGGCCAGGCGGCTCATTGCCTCCAGGCTTTTCAGGTCCACAGGTACGCAGCGCGCAATTTGCGCGATTCCGCCGTTGCCTGGCGCGCAAACCACCTCCGTGACGCGCGTGCTTTGCTTTATCGCCCAGGCCAGCGCATGTTCTCGCCCCCCAGAACCCAGGATCAAAACCTTCATGGCGCCTTACCTTCCGCCCCGGCCTTACCAGGGCCCGAAAGGTTATGGTCTGCAATGCGGGGCAGGGAAGTCAAACCCGGAGGCAGGAATCGGTTTCCGCAGCCGCTCAACCTATACTGATGCGTGGTGAGGCAGGCAAAGCTGCATCCGGGAATATTGCAGAGATAGCCATGGTGGAAACCCGCATCAAGCCCTATTCCGAAGAGGTCGCCGAGAAGGCGCGGCGCGGTGAGCAGCAGCGCCACTACCGCCGCAACCAGGTCTTCGGCCTGCTACTGATAGCGGTAGCCATCTGCATCTGGTGGCTCTTCCATACCAATCCCAGGTGGATCTTTCCGCCCGGCTGGTGGCGGCCATGAGCCCGGAGCGGACTTTAGCCCCTGACGAGTTATCTTCCGAAAGCCGTCTGCCTCTCGCTGTCCTGCTCCTCGGTCCCACGGGCAGCGGCAAGACCGCGCTTTCGCTCGCGCTGGGTGAGCGCTTCGGCGGCGAGATCGTCAGTTGCGACTCCGTTGCCGTCTATCGTGGCATGGACCTGGGCACAGCCAAGCCTGCCGCCGAAGCGCGGACGCGGCTGCCGCATCACCTGATCGACGTGGTTGAGCCGGATCACCCCTTCACCGCGGGCGAGTACAGCCGCCGGGCACGGGAGGCACTCAAGGAAATTATCGGGCGCGGCCGCCTACCGATCGTAACCGGCGGAACCGGCCTCTACCTGCGCGCGCTGACCGAGGGGCTCTTTGCCGGGCCACCGCGCCAGGAGGATCTTCGCGAGCGGCTGCGCTTGAGCGCGCAGAAGCGCGGCAGCGCCTGGCTGCACCGTCTGCTTATGCGGCTCGATCCCGCCTCGGCCGCGCGCATCCACGCCAACGACACGCCCAAACTCATTCGCGCCATTGAGGTTTGCCTGGCAGCCCGCATGCCCATGTCGGAGGTGCTGAGCCGCGACCCCCTCACCGGCTTCCGCCTGCTTCGTATCGGCCTGAACCCGCCCCGCAAAGAACTTTATGAGCGGCTCAACCGCCGCTGTGCCGAAATGTTCGCCGCCGGCCTCGTCGAGGAGACGCGCGTGTTGCTGGCGCGTTACGGGCCGGTCAAGGCACTGGACTCACTTGGCTACAAGCAGGCGCGCGCACTGCTCGCAGGTGAGATGAGCGAGCCTCAAGCCATCGCCGCCGCGCAGCAGGGCCATCGCAACTACGCCAAGCGCCAGTTAACGTGGTTCCGGCGCGAGCCGGACGTGCATTGGATTGCCGCCTTCGGCGACGAGCTGGAAGCGGTCTCCTCGGCGGTCAAACTGGTACAGGGTGCGATACTCTGCCGTTAAAATAGGCTTTGCAAAGCGGATCGGCTTTGTGTCGGTACACGGTTCGCAATCAGCGGCAGCAGCAAAGAGATTCCTGAAGCTTTAGCAGCTGAAAGCCAGCAAGTGATTCTACGCCGCTGCTCACCAAAACGGAGGTTCCCTTGGCAGAGACGATTTATGACGTAGCGATCATCGGCGGTGGGCCGGCCGGCTATACGGCAGCCATTCGCGGCGCGGAATACGGCCTGAAAGTAGCGCTCATCGATGCCAGCCCCAAGCTGGGTGGAACCTGCCTGCACGTGGGCTGCATCCCCACCAAGGCGCTGCTCTTCAACGCCGAGATATGGGACCACTTGAAACACGCCGCCGAGTACGGCATCGCCGGCATCGGCACGCCCACGCTCGATTGGCCCGCTGTTCTCAAGCGCAAGAACGCCATCATCACCAAGCACGTCAAGGGCCTCGAATTCCTGATGAAGAAGCACAAGATCACGGTCATCGCCGGCTTCGGCCGCCTGACCGGCCCGGCAAGCGGCGGCGTGCACACTGTCGAGGTAGCTGCGGCTGCGGGTGAAACCAGCCGGGTGAAGGCGAAGAATATCATCCTTGCCACCGGCTCCGAGGCGAAGACACTCTTCGGCATGGAACCCGACGACCGCATCCTCACCAATATCGAAATCCTGTCACTGCCCGAGCCGCCCAAGTCGCTCATCGTCATTGGCGCCGGCGCGGTAGGCATCGAGTTCGCATCGATCTTCCGCAGCTTCGGCGCGGAGGTCACCATCGTCGAGTTCCTGCCGCGCATCGTTCCTGTCGAAGACGAAGAGATCTCCAAAGAGCTCACGCGCCTCTTCAAAAAACGCGGTATCGATGTGAATACCGGAGCCAAAGTCGAGAGAATTGAGAAGACCGAGTCGGGTGTCAAAGCGACATTCACCGACGCGAACGGCAAGACCCAGGCGAAGGAGGCCGACAAGGTGCTCATTGCCGTTGGCCGCTCTCCGAACACCGGGGGCATCGGCCTGGAAAAGACCCGCATCCAGCCTGATCGCGGATTCATCCCGGTGAACGAAGCGCAGGAGACCACCGAGCCCGGCGTCTTCGCCATTGGCGACATCGTGGCCGGACTGCCGCAACTGGCGCATGTCGGCTCCATGAGCGGCATGGTCGCCGTGGCCAAAATCGCTGGCCGCAAATTCCGTCCCGTGCGCCGCGACCGCATCCCCGGATGCACCTACGCCGAGCCGCAGATCGGGTCAGCGGGCCTGACCGAGGCACAGGCGAAAGAGAAGGGCTACACCGTCAAGGTCGGCAAGTTCCCCTTCGCGGGCAACTCCAAGGCCACCATCGTGGGCAACCATGACGGCTTTGTGAAGATCGTCTCCGACGCAAAGTATGGCGAGATCCTCGGCGTGCACATCATCGGTCCGCAAGCCACGGAGATCATTGCCGAGGCCGTCCCCGTCATGGAACTGGAAGGCACGGTCGACGAGTTGATGTTCACCATCCATGCGCATCCCACGCTGGCTGAGTCGATGCTCGACGCGTACGGATCCGTGCAGGGCATGGCGATTAATGCGTAGAGCAAGAAGCCACCGGAATGCACGCCGGCAGCTACCTGGGCTTTGTCTGTCAGCCCGATTGCGCAATTTTTGCTTCTATGGATTTTCAGGTCGTGCAGGGTCTGAGAAGCTGCTTCGAATGTCGCGTCTCCACGTGTCAGGCTGCCGCCGCAGCTGCGGCAGAATTTTTGCGCGCGGCAGCAGCAGCAGCTTGACCCTGACTCGCATGCGTGCTTAAATGAGCGCAGTGAACCAGGGGTGCTCTGCGCACGTAGGGCTGAGAAATACCCTTTGAACCCGATCCGGATAATGCCGGCGTGGGAAGGTTTCAGGCGTCGCCCGTTTTTCGGGGCAATTGCGTATTGGCCTCCTGATTCACCCAGAACAGGAGGTTGAGATGCGGGAGACCGCAAAATCCTTTGCCACGCTTCGCCTGCCGAAAGCTTTCCCCGCTTCGCAGAAGAGTTATCTATCCGGCAGCCGCCCCGATCTTCGGGTGCCGTACCGCGAGATCACACTTTCTCCTACGCACCACTCGCATGGCGTGGAACAGAATCCGCCACTTCCTGTGTACGATTGCTCGGGTCCGTTCAGCGATCCCGAATGCATCGTTGATCTTGCAGAAGGCCTCGCCAAGCTGCGCCGCAACTGGATTGAGGAGCGCGGCGACACGGAAATCCTGAGTGGTCCGACTTCAGAATATGGGCGGCAGCGCGCCAGCGATCTGCTAACTCACGAAATCCGCTTTCCGAATCCTCCCCATCCGCGGCGCGCCCGCGCAGGGAACAACGTGAGCCAGATGCACTATGCCCGCAAAGGCATCGTCACGCCTGAGATGGAATTCGTCGCGCTGCGCGAGTCCATGCGCCTGGAGGAGTTGCGTTCCGACCCGGCATACGCCGCGCTTCTGCGGGCTCATCCCGGCCGCGACTTCGGCGCCAGGCTGCCCCGGCAAATTACGGCGGAGTTCGTACGCGATGAGGTAGCGGCTGGCCGGGCCATTATTCCGGCCAACATCAATCACCCTGAACTGGAGCCCATGATTATCGGGCGCAACTTCAAGGTCAAGATCAACGGCAACATCGGCAACTCGGCCGTGGCCTCTTCACTGGCTGAAGAGGTGGACAAGATGGTGTGGGGCATCCACTGGGGCGCTGACACCATCATGGATCTCTCCACGGGCAAGCACATCCACGAAACCCGCGAGTGGATTCTGCGCAACGCACCCGTGCCCATCGGAACCGTGCCGGTTTATCAGGCTCTTGAGAAAGTCAGTGGCCGCGCGGAGGAGTTGACCTGGGAACTGATGCGCGACACGTTGATCGAGCAGGCCGAGCAGGGCGTGGACTACTTCACACTTCATGCAGGCGTCCGCCTGCCCTGGATTCCGCTAACCGCGAAGCGCCTCACCGGCATCGTTTCGCGCGGCGGATCCATTATGGCCAAATGGTGCCTGGCGAACCACCAGGAAAACTTTCTTTACACGCACTTCGATGAGATTTGCGAAATCATGAAGGCCTACGACGTATCGTTCAGTCTCGGTGACGGGTTGCGGCCCGGCTCCATCTACGACGCCAATGACGAGGCGCAGTTTGCGGAACTTCGCACACTGGGCGAACTCACCGCGCAGGCCTGGAAGCACGATGTGCAGGTCATGATCGAAGGCCCCGGCCACGTTCCCATGCAGTTCATTGAGGCAAACATGACCGAGGAACTGCGCCACTGCATGGAGGCGCCGTTCTACACGCTGGGGCCGCTTGTTACCGACATTGCGCCTGGCTACGACCACATCACCAGCGCCATCGGCGCGGCACAGATCGGCTGGTATGGAACCGCGATGCTCTGCTACGTCACGCCCAAGGAACATCTGGGATTGCCCAACAAAGAGGATGTTCGCACCGGCATTGTGACTTACCGCATCGCCGCGCATGCCGCTGACCTCGCCAAGGGCTGGCCGGGCGCCCAGTTGCGCGACAACGCATTATCCAAAGCGCGCTTTGAGTTCCGCTGGGAGGATCAGTTCAACCTCAGCCTCGATCCGGAACGGGCTCGCGAATATCACGACGCCACACTTCCCCACGAAGCTGCCAAAACCGCGCACTTTTGCTCGATGTGCGGTCCCAAATTTTGCTCGATGAAGATTACCCAGGAGATTCGCGACATCTACAACCAGCCCGACGTGGAAGCTGCTCTGGCTGAAAAAGCCCGCGAGTTTCGGGAATTGAATGGAGATGTGTATCAGTAATGGAACCCGATATCGCCATTGTCGGCGGTGGGCTGCTGGGGCGCTTGCTGGCCTGGCGCTCTGCCATCGGTGGTCTTCGCGTCGTCCTGTACGACGCCAATGACCGGCTCGGCAGCGAAGCCACAGCGTGGGTCGCCGGAGGCATGGTGACCCCGCAGGCCGAAGCCGTGGACGCGGAACCGGAACTGGTAGCCATGGGCCGGCGCAGCCTAGCGCTGTGGCCTGAGTGGCTGCCTGCTCTGCCTGCGCCGGTGCACTACAGCAACAGCGGTACTTTGCTGCTATGGCAGCGCGCCGACGCCGGCGAGGCAAGCAGGTTTGAGTCGCTCCTCAAAGCGCGCGACCCGGAGGCACATTATCGGCGTCTCAATCGCGCGGAGCTTGCAGAGCGTGAGCCCGCCTTGGGCAATCGATTTCAGGAGGCGCTGTATCTGCCCGCGGAGGCGCATGTTGACAATCGCCAGCTTCTTCCGGCACTGGCGGATGCTCTTGATGAGCTTGGCGTGGAGTGCCACTGGAACCGGCGCGTTGAAGACACAGAGCGGCCTGACGCGCGCATCGTGATCGATTGCCGCGGCAAGAGCGCGAAGAGCCGGTGGAAGCAACTGCGGGGTGTGCGCGGCGAGCTGGTGCGCCTGCATGCGCCCGGAGTCGAGCTGCGGCACATGATCCGCCTTCTGCATCCGCGCTACTCGATCTATCTCATCTCGCGCCCGGGCGGCAATCTCGTTGTGGGAGCTACGGCGATTGAGAGCGACGACTGCTCGCCTGTTTCCGTGCGGGGCGCGCTGGAATTGCTCTCGGCGGCCTACGCGGTGCTGCCGGAACTCGGCGAAGCCAGAATCATCGAGCTTGATTGCGATTGCCGTCCCGCCCTCCCGGACAATCGCCCTGCAATCCGTTACACACCCCAGGCCGGCCTGATGGAAGTCAACGGCCTTTACCGGCACGGCTTTCTGTTGTCGCCAGCCGTGGTGGAAGAGGTGCTCGCCATTCTGCCGCGGCTTCTTTCAAATCCTGGCTCTGAGCTGGCCGAGTCGCCGCGCTGGCCTTCGCTTGGAGCGCGCGACGAGGTGCTCGCATGCCACTGACCGTGAATGGACAGCCAACCCCGATTCCTGATCCGCCCACACTGGAGCGATTGCTGGCTGTGCTGCGTCCACCGCTGCCCTGCGCGGTGGCGCGGAATGAGGAGTTCGTTCCGGCATCCGTATATGCCAAGTGTGAATTGACAGACAGCGACCGCATCGAGATTGTGTATCCCTCAGCAGGAGGTTAGAAGGTGTTAGACTCGCTTACTTTGTATGGACGCGCTTTCTCAAGCCGTATACTTCTGGGAACCGCCCGCTACGAATCGCCTACGCAGTTGCTTGCGTCCATTAGGGCAGCCGATCCCGCCATGTTGACGGTGGCGCTTCGCAAGCAGGTCCAGGGCGGCACACAGGCGGGGCAGTCCTTCTGGAATATCCTGCGCGCCGCCAATCGCGCTCTGCTTCCGAACACGGCCGGGTGCAACACAGTGAAGGAAGCCGTGAATACAGCGCTGATGGCGCGCGAAGTTTTTGAAACGGATTTCATCAAACTCGAAGTCATTGGCGACGACGTGAACCTGCAGCCTGATCCCTTTGGACTGGTAGATGCAGCCACCGAACTGGTCAGGCAGCGCTTTCGCGTTCTGCCCTATTGCACGGACGACCTGGTGCTGTGCAAACGTCTGCTGGACGCGGGCTGCGAAGTGCTGATGCCCTGGGCCGCCCCCATCGGAACAGGACAGGGGCCGCGCAATCCCAGGGCGCTCCGCGAGCTGCGCGAACGCCTGCCGGATGTGCCGCTGATCGTCGATGCGGGCCTGGGACTGCCTTCGCATGCCTGTCAGGTCATGGAGTGGGGCTTCGATGCTGTGCTCATCAACACGGCTGTCTCCCGCGCTGTTGATCCGGTGCGCATGGCAAGGGCATTCGCAGACGCAGTGCATGCCGGACGCTCCGGCTATCTGGCAGGCCCCATGCCCGTGCAGGAATTGGCCGTAGCCAGCACGCCAGAGATGGGCAGGCCGTTCTGGAATGAAGCACCCCGCTTCACGGCGCAGGAGAGCGCATGAGCGTCACCGTTTTCATCGACGGCCAATCAGCCGCGCACTTCGCGGGCTACCTCGACGCGCTCGCACAGCTCGGTCCAGTTCCGGATGAGTCGCAGCAGAGCGCTTTCATCTGGACCAGGCAGCCTCAGCAGCGCGCCACATCGCACTGTGTCTGGCTCAATCCACCGGCGGACACAGCGCAAGAAGACTGGTTGCAGGCGGGAGGGTCCATCCTCAGCTCACGCCGTGTTGCAGCCGGAATCGAAGATTGCCTGTTCCAGGGCAGGTCCAGCACCAGAGTACGCAGCAGGCCGCGGGCGCCAATCGATCCCGCAATCCTTGCGGCTTTTCTGGCGCATGATTTCCCGCTGGTGGATGCGCTGATGCTGGCGCGCGCCTATCGCGGGGGTGGCTGGCCCAACGACCTTTCTCACTATCCGGAGCCGGTTGGCGGTCCTCAATCGCCGGTACGGTTCGCGCAGTTCCCGCGCCATGCGGGGCTCTATGCCGTAGTGCCTGCAAGCGAATGGGTGCGGCGGCTTGCTGAGGCCGCGGTTCCGGTTTTACAACTGCGCAACAAGTGCAACGACGCGGCGCAACGCGCAGCGGAGATGCGTCGGGCCATCGACGCAGTCGCCAGGACAGGCGCTCTGCTCTTCATCAACGATGACTGGCAGCTTGCCATCGAGCACAATGCGTACGGCGTACATCTCGGCCAGCAAGATATTCAGACCGCCGATCTGCGCGCTGTGCAGCAGTCAGGACTGCGGCTGGGCATCTCCACGCATGGAATCTACGAAATGCTGCGCGCGCACGCCTGCAAGCCCAGCTACATAGCTCTGGGGGCAATTTACGTCACTTCGACTAAGTCAATGCCGACAGCTCCGCAGGGACTTCGCCGGCTGCGGCACTACGTTCATCTCATGTCGCCGCATTATCCGCTGGTTGCCATTGGTGGGATCGATTTATCGCGGATTGCCGGCATCTGGGCTACTGGTGTGGATTGCGCGGCAGTCCTGCGCGCCATTGTGGACGCCCCTGATTATCGTCAGGCAGCCGCAAGCCTGCTCGCAATGACTCCGCGCGTGGCCTGCGGGAGCGATGCGGCATGAGCCAGCATGCTGAACTGCGCCGCCTTCTCGTCATCGGCGGTTCCGATTCCAGTGGCGGCGCGGGGATACAGGCAGACATCAAGACCGGCGCCGCTCTGGGTGTCGACGTTGCAACGGCTATCGCGGCCATTACCGCGCAGAACAGCCTGGGTGTGCACGCCATTGATCCGGTTACCCCTGCAATGCTCCGCGCGCAAATCGCGAGCGTATGTTCAGATATCCCTCCGCATGCCGTCAAGCTGGGTATGCTTTGCGATGCGGCGCGAGTCAGCGTCGTTGCCGACGCGATCCGGAGCTATGAGTTACGCAATGTCGTCTGCGATCCGGCGCTTGTGTCCACAAGCGGCGCTCCGCTGCTTGATGCGCGAGGAAGCAGGCTTCTGCTCACGCTGTTGCCCTTCTTCACTCTCATCACTCCCAATCTCATGGAGGCGGCTGCACTCACCGGAATGTGCGTCCGCGACTCCGCAAGCCTTTTAGAAGCGGGACGAACCCTGCTTGATCGCGGCGCAAACGCCGTGCTTCTCAAAGGCGGTCACCTCGACGGCGATGAGTGCGTGGACGTGCTTCTTCAAAAACGATGCATCGATCCAATCTACCTGCCTTCCCCACGCGTTGAAACGCGCAACGACCATGGCACTGGATGCGTCCTGGCAAGTGCGATTGCCTCGGGGTTAGCCCGCGGTCTCGAGCTCGTTGCGGCTGTCAAATCCGGTTGCGCATTCGTGCAGGCTGCATTGCAGCGCTCGGCAAGTCTTTGGACCGGCGCTGGCAGAGGTTCAATGAACCTGCTCGATGAGAAGCTGGAATAGTTGAAGACTCAGAAATGGGAAGTGAACAACTGGAATTCGGCGCGTCGCTCGAAGAACGCGCAATTCAGCTTTCAACTTACAGGTCAGGCGGAAGAACTGTCCGGAGCACGAACCATGCATCGAAGATCAGCGCACATTTGCCCGTTACATTGCTACGGCAGCAATCGCGAACTGCACCGCGCCGCCCTGAATCGCGCCGCTGCTCCGTGGAACAACGATGCCGAGGGCCATCCTTTAACTGAAAAGCGCATCGTCCCACGACTGCACATCGTTCCACTGCGGCGTGGGCGCGAAGTATTCAGTGCCGGGCTTCAGATGCCGCTTCAGTTCGTCGTCGTTGAGCGCAACTCCAAGGCCCGGCGCATCGGGAACCTTGATGAAGCCTTTGTTGACGATGGGTTTCTCGATTCCGGTGACCAGGTTCTGCCACCAGGGCACGTCGAGTGAGTGGTTTTCGAGCGCGAGGAAGTTGCGCGTGGCCGCGGCGCAGTGAACGCTGGCCATGCAACTTACCGGCGTTCCCGCAAAGTGCATAGCCATGGGCACGCCGTAGCCGAAGGCCATGTCGCCGATGCGGTGCGTTTGCAGGATGCCGCCCGAGGTGGCAAGGTCGGGATGGATCTTGTCGACGGCGTGCTCGCTGCAGAGCTTCTCAAAGTCCTCGATCCGGTAAATATCCTCGCCGGTCAGCGTCGGGGTTGGGCTTGCCAGCGTGATCTCCTTCAGGAGTTCCGTGTAGAACCACGGAATCACATCCTCCATCCACTCCAGGTTGTACTTTTCATATGCCTTGCCAAGGCGGATGACCGACTTCACGCCGATATGTCCTAGATGATCCATTGAGAGCGGCATGTCATAACCGATGTTGTCGCGCACGGCGGCCACATATTCGCACAGGCGGTCGATGCCTTTGTCGGTCACTTCAGTCGCGATGAATAGGTTCGGCTGCACGCGCTGCTCCCACGGGGTCAATCCGGCGGGCTGCATCACTGTGCCGGGAATGCCTTTCAGGACGTTGATGCCCAGATCCATCTTCATCCAGGTCAGGCCCATCTCCTTGCGCTCTTTGGCGCGGCGGCCATATTCCTGCGGATCCATGGATTCGGTGGTGTCTGCATAGACGCGGATCGAATCGCGCCACTTGCCGCCGAGCATTTGATAAATGGGTATGTTATAGACCTTGCCCGCAATGTCCCACAGGGCCATCTCGACTGCGCAGACACCGCCGGCCTGGCGCGCGTTGCCGCCGAATTGCTTGATCTTCTGGAAGAGATAGTCGATGCGCAGCGGATTCTCGCCCAGCAGGCGGCTCTTGAGTACCAGGGCGTATTGCGGCCCCGCGATGTCGCGCACCTCACCCAGCCCGTAGACGCCCTGGTTGGTGTCAATGCGGATCAGCACGCACGGGCTCGGCCCCGGCTTCACAATCACCGCGTAGCGCATGTCGGTAATCTTCAAAGTAGAAGGACTGGAGTGGGTATTCACATTCCTGATAGCGGGTTCTGTCTCAGCTGCGGCGGCCTCGGCAGCGCGGGTGAACGCTCCTCCCGCCAGCACCGCTATAGAAGATTTGAGAACGGCGCGGCGATTGAAATGCGATTTCTTCTCCTGTGATATCTCCATGGATTCCTCTCCAATTTAGGCCCCACTCAGGCCCAATTCAGAAATTGGTCACAACATGCCCGCAGACATTCAGACAACCCTTCGAGCGCTTTCGGTTCGCTTGTTGACATCTCTGGCATCGTGCAAGGTGGCTTTTTCTTAAGGAAAAAGCCACTTGGCATCCTGCATTCTGTAAACAGCAGAATCGAAAACGCTGTGGCTGCTGAATCGCGCTTGCCGAAAAGCCCGGATCATGCGGTTTGCGCCGAGATGGTCTGTTGGATTCGCGCGCATTTCATCGATCACCGGGCGGATGGTTGGTTGTAACTCCACGAGGGCACACTGCGCAAGCGACATTTTTCAGACATATGCAACGGGGTTGCAATCGCCGCATGGCCCGGCGGTTTCCGGGCTGCGTTATTGCGCCTGCGAAGCTCCGGCGATCTCTTCAATCCAGCGGTGCATGCGCCGGCAGTGCGAGCCGTACCAATAGACGCGGCGGCAGATGGGGCACTCGCGGAACTCATCGCACCACCCCAGCGCCCCGGGCGGAACGCGACCGCTGACCTCGGCCTTCGCAACCGCCCGCAGAGGCTCGTTGCAGACCATGCAGAGGGTAAGGGGACGCAACAGCCGCGCCAGGTCGAAGCGATTTACAATCTCTACGGCCTGGCGGCGGCTGTCGGTCTCGCGCAGCCAGTACCCATGCGTTACAGCGGAGTGCTTCAGTACGCCGCGGTCTCGCGTGAGCAGGATGCGCCGTTGTTCCGAGGAGATGCGGACCAGTTCGGGATCGCTGGCGCGATTGCTGTAGACCGCGTCGAAGCCGAGCATGCGCAGGTAGCCCGCAAGCCTGCCCAGGTGGACATCGAGCACAAACCTCGGCTCGCGCAGCGGCTGGGGCCGCAGGCGCAGGACCGGTGTGATGTCAATTGACTCGAAGACCGGATAGACAGCCACGCGGTCGCCGTTGCGAATCAGGCGCGTGAACTCTGATGACTCGCCGTTGACCAGGATCAGGTCCACTTCAGTATGAGGAACGCCAAAGCTTTCAATCATGTCTTTGACGGAGGCGGGCACGAAGAAATGCTTCTCCACCGCCTTGAACTGCTGGCCGGGCGGCAGATGATCGTTCAATTCGGCATAGAAGCGAAAGCAGGCGCGAGCTGGTGCGGAATTCATCATGCACGCCTCAGCTCCAGTGTAGGCCCATTTGCGGCGAACCGGCGTTTCAAGGACGCTGAGCCGAAGCATTCTGCGCCGAAATCGCCCGAACATCGCGCAGAGGAAGGCGTACAAACTTGATGGCCTCGCGCCGCCACGTGTAAGTCACCAACAGATCGCCGTTGGCAGCCTGGATAATGGCCGGATAGGAGTACTGGCCGGGACCGTTCTCCAAGGTCCTGAAGATGCGGAAATGTTTACCATCGGCGCTGACCGCCAGATTGAGCGGCGTGCGCTTGTTGTAACTGTCGTTGAAAGCGAGAACGATGCGCCCGTCGCGAAGGCGCACAGCGTCAATGCCGGAGTTTGGATTGGGCAGGTCAATGAAGCGTGCCTGCGTCCACGTCCTGCCGTCATCCATGGAGTCGGCGATGGCGATGCGCGCGGCCCTGCTCCGGCTGCGCGCAAAGAAGCGCAGATGATGCCTGCCCATCCACACGACCGAAGGCTGAATGATTCCGATCGTCGTTTTTGATGGCGGATAGATCTTGGTGTACACACCGCCCGTCTCCGATGCCGGCAGAGGCTTCTCCTGGCCCGCCGCGATGGCGGCCGCATTGGGAATGTCCAGGCTGTCGGGCACGGTGATGGGCCCGAATTTCGTCCATGTCTTCCCGTTATCGGTGGAGCGCTCGATCCACGCATTCCATTTGCCGTTCTCCACCGAGGAGCCGCTGACGATGGTGCCATCCGGGAGCACCAGCGGCTTGTCCTTGATCGGCCCTAGAATTCCCGTGGGCAAATTTTCTTCCTTGCTCCAGGTGTGGCCTTCATCGCCGCTCCACTTGCGCGCTCCCAGCCATGTGCTTGGCCTGGTGCCGTACTTGTAATAGAGCCACAGGCGGCCGTCATGCGTATGGAAGAGAACAGGATTCCAGCAGGCGACCTTATTGGCGCGGGCCAGTTCAACCGGCGCGCTCCATAGGCCGTCGTGCAGGCGGGCGCCATAGATAGCTACATCAGGAGCGCCCTCTCTTGTTCCGGCAAACCACGCAACCAGAATGTCGCCGTTCTTCAACTCGACGACGGTTGATGCGTGATTGTTGCGCTGTGTGCCGGGCAGTGCCTTGCCGCTCGAAAGCGGCGGAAAGATAAATTCCGCTACCGGCTTTTGCGCCTGCGCAGACGCAAAGGCGCTGGCCAGCAAGAAAATCATCATCCACCGAAGTACACGCATTATGGTTGCCTCACAAATTCAAAGTTGCCGGATGCGCGCAGAACCAGGCGAGCGCGGGCACCGGACTCCGCGGATTCCGTCTTTACTGCCGAGCCGTTCTCAAGCCACTTGCCCGCAGGCAACAGAATATCGGCTGTCACTCCCGGCGGAAGGCTGACAACGACCTGTCGATCGCTTGCCTTCACGCGGACCGGCCCGAGTGGTGTTGCCACCGCGCCGCGAATCCATTTGAGACCGGCGAGGTCAGGCCGAACCTGCACCTTCCGGTAACCTGGCTCGATCGGCGTGACTCCCAGAAGTTCTTCCATCACCCAGGCGGTCGGCCCACTTGACCATCCATGCGAAAGGCTTGCGTTGTAGCCCACCTTGCCGTCGGCCTCAAGATGTGCATGCGGATCGGGGCCGGCCCATGCCGGATCCCATGCCTCCCAAAAGCTGGTTGCACCCTCGTCGAGCATTCCGCCCCAGTAAGTACGCATCCAGGCCAGGGCCTCGCGCTTGTGCCCCAGCTTTGCCATCGCGGCCAGCAGGTAGCTACCGTAATACGGCGTGATGATATCTTCCTCCGGCTTGCGCCCATTGATGGTCCGCGCAAGCACGCGCCAAACTGTTTCGCGCTGCGCGGCGGTCTTCACGGCGCCGGCCAGCACAGCGATGGCATTCGTTTGCCAGCGATCTCCGAATGCGCCATTGGCGCTGTGCAAATACTCTTGCGCCGCCTGGGCCATGGCGTCGGCACGCGCGTTGTACTTTGCGGCGTCCGCCTTGTCTCCCGCCAGACACAGCAGCCATGCGGCCCGGCGAAATGCGAGCAGATACTCAAAGTGAACGGCGCGGCGCGCTTCCGGCGAGTCTCCGCTGAGGCCTGGCGCCCAATCGACAAAGGGCTTGCCGCCGCCGGCGCCGGTGTACAGGCTTTGAGCGTTCAACTCGCCCTCCATCAGCCGGAGCAGCTCCAGCATCCTGCCCTTCACTTCACGAAATTGGCGCAGATCGCCCCCGCGGCGCACGTATTCGGCTTCGCTGATCACCCACCAGGCCGAGTATCCAGGCAGCCCGTTCACCTGCTCCATAACCGGCGCGGGGCCGATGGCATCTTCGAGTCCGGCCCTGACCAGCCGACGATCACCATAAACGTCCGCAATCACGCGATCGATGACTTCGTCGTCGCCTATCCAGCGGCCGCGGTCACGCTTGATGCCATCCAGGATGGAATCCTGCATGGAAAGATGTGCCGTGTACGCAGCCGTCTGCCAGATCCGGTTCACCCTTGCATCGCTCGACTCGAAGTAGCCGGCCGGAGTCACCGGATCGTAGATGGCTTCGGCGTAAATGCCTGCTCCACTGCTGTCGCTGCTGAAGGAAATGAGCGCATAGCGAAATCCCGACTTGGGACCACGGGCCTCGTGACCGGCAGGCACCAGCAAAGGCACATCTCCCAGATAGGGAGCGTGAAGCAACTCGCCCGTTGATTCGCCGTAGCGGATGTGCGCATGCAGGTCATGCGCGCCCGCTGTGAGCAGAATCCGGCCATTGAACTCGCGGCCAAAGTCGAGGAGCAAACCATCGGGCTGATGCGTGATTGTTGCCGGATTCAGGCGGCAGTTCGCCATGAATGGCGCTTCTCCCAGATAACCCGGCCACGCGTACATGCCCGCATCGGCATTCCACTGGAAGAAGTCAACATTGCTCTCAATGCTGCCAAGGCTTGTCACCGGCTTCCACGCTGAGTCGTTGAAGCCCGGCACTTGCCAGCCCTGCGTAAAGACCGCTGCGCTCTTCCAGGCGCTGTCGCTCATCACCAGCGGTGGCGCGACGACTCCATCGGGAGCGGACAAGATCTTCACCGCGAGCACTTCGCCGGAGTTGAGCCAGCTTGTCATGAGTGAGTTGGTGTGATGGTGGCTTCCGTAGCCGCGGACGGCTTCAATGGCGATGGTATTTGTGCCGGAGCGCAACACACCGCTTACGTCGGCGCTCATCACAGCGAAGCCAAAGTGATGCCCGCCGGAGAAGTGCAACTGCGCGGCGAGGACGCCGTTGATCCACACGCGGGCACTGCGTGGTCCTGCAATATAGAGCGTTGCTTTCGGCGGCTTTTTCGCAATCGTGAACGCCCTGCGGAAGAAGTGAGGCTCAACCTTCCAATCGCTGCGCTTCAGCCTGCCCAGAGGCTCGTCGTGCATGGCAACGGCGGCATCGTTCGCGGTCCAGATGTATGCCTCAGGCAGCGGCGCATGAATGCTGCCGACGCTGCGAATGGTGTTGTCCGCGCAGGGCGGATTGAGAGCGCTTGTGTAACCTGCCGGTTGAGCCGGAGTATCCTGTTGCGCAGTGCCTGTGCGCATCACGGCCGCGCACAGCGCGAGGAGCAGGATGTTCCGGAAAAGCTGCATGCTGACTTCATTTGTACACGCGGCGGCCTGCCTGCCGGCGTGCATGCGGGCGCTCTGTTCCGATGAGCGGAACTTTTCTACCAGGCGAAAAATCAAATCATCTGGAAGAGCGAGACATCTGGGCAGCCCAGATCCTGGAATATGTGTCCATTGATCACTGTGAGCACGCAAAGGGTAGGATGAGTGCGATCTGAAAAGCTTAAGCCACGCGCCTCGATGAACATCCTCGGTTGTTCTGCCACTCGCGGAACTCCCGCATCTGCCTGCTTCAGCACCAGACAGCCTGCTTAACATTAACTGCCTCGTTGTTGGCCAATCCCGTTGCCTTCTTCGGCCGCTCCTGAGTGATCGCCAAACGGAGAATTGTCTTCTCTTTTGGGGAACTGATCAGAGGCTAATCGTCTTTATGGTACAGCTACCTGGTACCGACAGTCTTTCCATCAGCCTTACTTTGTTCCAGATACTCCACGTAGCCCAGCAGAGCGCCCCAATGGTAGAAGCGGTCGCTGTTGGTCACATCGTCGCCGGTTCCGGTGATGGCGTTGTAGTTCTCGTGCACGTGGCCGTTTTCGCGCCACTCCTTCAGAAAAAGGTTGTAAGACTTCTGCGCGAAGGCGCTGCGCGTGGTGGCACCATCATAGTTGCGGAGACCGAGATAGACGAGATAGTTCATGGGGCCCCAGATGCGGCCGCGCCAGTAATTCTGATCGTGGAAGGCCGGATCGTCGCGCTCAATGGAGGGAATAACCCACTCGCCCCAAAACTCATTCGGGTTGAGCAGATGTCTCTGGATCATCATCCTGGCTTGATCGGGAGTGGCCGCATGAGCCAGCATGGGATAGAAGTTCGTTGGCGAAAGCCGTGTATTGAATTTGCCGGTATGCAGATCTTTGTTGAGGAAGATGCCGGCGGCCGGATTCCAGAGCGTGGCGAGCCTGGCTCGATAACGCGTGGCTCGGTCTTTTAGCTCTCTGGCTTCGGAAGTCTTGTCGAGGATCTCTGCGATTTGAGCCAGAGCGTTGCAGTCGGCAATGTACATGCTCATGAGACCAACGTCGGCATACTCCAACAGGTGCGTCTGCGGGTCGTAGACAGACGAGTCGTACATTGGGCTGTTATCCAACCCCGATTCGAGAATGGCGCCGGCCCGGGTGCCTCGCGAGCGATCGTCCAGATTCTCCGGCCGGTTTTCGCCGTAGCTGCCCCAGGCGAGATATCCCCGGATATCGCGATGCTCCGCCCACCAGCGGTTCCAGCTCAGCAGGGGCTGGAACGCGTCATCAAGAAACCAGCGGTCATGAAACTTGTTGTAGAGGCCGAGTACGGTGATGGCGCCAACAGGTGGCTCAGAGCGATCAGAGCTTTTCCAACCGCCGGCTCGCGCATAGTTGGGGACAAAACCTTCAGCGGTCTCCTCGCGCAGCGTCTCAAGCGCGTCGGCGTACGCAAGGTCCCGGTCACCGATTCCCGCCATCGTGGCAGCGAAGAAGGTATCCCAGTCGAAGATGACGTAGCCGCCCCAGCGAACGCTCCAGACACGGCTGACGGGAGAGACAACTCTTCGCTTTTCGGGTTCGTAGATGGTGTCCCAGCCGAGCGTGGTTTCAATGGCATCGACGATCGGACCATTCTTTCCTGCCGCTGCAATGGAGCGCTCATAAGCAAATCGCTGGCGGTCGATTACGGTTTGAATTTCGGAGACAGAGCGCGGCGTGCCGGTGCTCACGCCGACTGGTTGCGTCAGATCGGCGGCGAAATAGGGACTGCCAATGGGAAGGTTCAGGTACGAGTTGGAGGATTTGGTCTGTGCCGTTAAGCAAGTGCAGTAGACGGAAACCGCGCCGAGTTCGCTGTGGGCCTGAACAGAGCCTGCCTGCTGCAGGATGCTTCCCGGCCGACTCCAAAGAAAGTTGACCGTGAAGACAACCGTGGGCGGTAGTGCAGAGATGGGTTTAGACGGCAGCGGCGTAACCAATAGGACAAGATCGCTTCCAGCATGCGCGCTCTGGATTCGCCACATATGTCCTTTCCAGGAGATGCGCAGGTCTGTATAGCTTCCATCCCACGAATGCGGACCAGGGTTGACGACCTCCGCGCCCGGATTAAGGCGGCCAATTAGAGCATTCTCCAGAAACGCATCACCGCCTACGGTAGTGTTGTGCTTGAGGCCAACGTGAATTGCTAGGCCTTCAGGAAGCAACACACTTGTCGCAACACTGTTTACGTCCCACGTATTCCAGCCTTGCGCAAGGTGCTGTTGAACCCGGCTGTAGTTTGGGGACCACGGCCCAGCGTAACCATTTGCGCCCGACATCCGCGATTGGGCCTGAGACGAAGCGACAGGTCTCGCTTGAGCTTCAGCGAGACAATCACAATATGTGAGCAAAATGGCTGCGATGAGGCATCCGATGGTAACGAGAATTGCTTTGCGGCAGGTATGCACGTTGATCCTTACATGCATTTTAGATGGCTTCCATATCCAGTCGCCCTCTGCCTTGTTGCCCTGGTTGTCGAAGGTGCCGTGGTTAACGATAGTCACGATCCACTCCAGCCTCGCTGTGGCAGCTTTGATTCCGCCAATTTTGCGCCTTGGTTATTTCTACCCGTCTGAAAATTCAACCATCCATCGAAAGCAAAACAGCATGAGCTCACTACGGCAGCCAGCTTCAAACCGCAACTTTCAGCGTCACAATCTCCCAGGGCCCGACATCCAGTGCGATAGAGCCATCGCCGTTCGTTGGAATCGGCATCTCTTCTTCCTCGATCAGATTCGCTTTCCACGCCTGGCGAACAGGAAGATGAAACTTGATCCGGGCTGTGGTCTTATTTCCTTCGCCCTCATAAAATCTGAGGATAATGCCATCGCCGTCTTCGGCCTTTTTCATGGCGGTAAGGACAAGGTTATGCGGCCTGAGCCTGAGGAACGACTGAGCGCCTGGCAACTGAGGCTCCACGACCGACGTAGCCTTACCGGCGGCAAACGCCATCAGCCTGTAGTTGAAGCCGATCGCATCGCGATAGCGCAGCCGCCAATCGCCGCCGTGCGGGAGCAGTGACATCCGGTAACTGTGATTTCCCTTCTGCGTGTACCAGTACTCGGGGTTCCACGCCAGGCTCTTTCTCGCTGACAGCAGCACATGTTGCAAGACTGGGTAGGAGACCGGCTCATCCGTTTCATCGCGAAAGACATGCACTGTCGAATCGGATGCCGCGAGGCATCCCGCTTCGGAGTAATTCGGCGATGATGCGTCGATCCAGTTGATGGCCTCTCTGAAGGGAAGCGGGTGCGATCCGCCGTAGGTTTTCGGATTGAATTGCGAATCGATATTCGATGGCAGCAGAGTAAAGTCCAGCTCATCCTTGCCTATCTCCACAGTGCCGAATGGAACTTCGTAGCTCAGGCGGGCCTCGTCAAGATTGATGGGAAACGCAACGCGTAACTCGCGTGCCTTCTCACCTGTCCACTGGATAATCTCAATGTCGATATCGACCCGATCCACTTTTGTGTACAGATGAAAGCTCTCTCTTAGTGTGCAATTCTCCAAGTGCGCTTCACGAACCGCCGTCTTGCGTACAGGACTTTCGCTCACGCTCACAAACCGGAAATCGTGATTCGCGGCTCTGTCAAAGTCCTGCATGCCGACGGATTCCGTATCCTCCCAGGCATTTCCCGGGGCTGAAAAATCCAGCACTTCGCCGCCGTCGAACTTGCCAGTACGCAAAACCTCCCACTTCTGCCGCTTGTCGTAGAGGCTCTTGATGCCGCCGCGGCCAAATGTAACGCGGTAGAAATCGTTCTCCAGCACTTCATTTACCAGGGGCGCCGGTGCGCTGGGTCTATTCTCAGCCATCTTCAGATAGAAACATCTGTACCCAACCGATGGAATCTCCTCAGCGACAAAGATAATCCTGCCGGAGCCAGGGCGAGTTGTATCTTCAAGAAACTCGCTTGGTATCTCCTGCCCCTTCTCATCCGCCAGCACCCATCCATGCCAATCTCTCGGAACTTCAACGGTGCATGTCACGACGTCAGTGCGCACCCAGGAAAGAGGGTTGTACACAACAACAGGAATCTGCGAGGTATGCTCGCGAGGAACGCTCGCCGCAAGCTTGGACGCGACCCCCGCCACAATCTCTTCAGCCAATCGCTTCGATTTAGCGTAGGAGTCTGCATACACCTTGTCAGTCACCGTGCCGCGATTTCCGCCCCATCCATGATCCGGCCAGATGTTGGCCTGCCAGGCATCCGCAAATTCCTGCGTTGGATAATTCCTGAAGCCATCGCCTGCATCCAGTCCTGCGTAGAGGCGCTCAGCCGCCAGCAGCATATTGTGCGCCAGGCGGCCATTCAGCAGAGCCTCCCGGTTGCTCGGTTCGTCATAGTATGCCCACGCGCACGGCCAGTCACCATAGAGAGAAGTGATATTCAGCGGCTCGGCAGTGAATTCGTCAAGAAACTTCTCAGGAGTTGTAAAGCTCAATTTAGGCGGGCTGATGCGACGACTATTCTCGCCGACAAAATGGGAGTTCCAGGCCGTGGCAAATGCAGCCATCCGCTGGTTCTCCCGTCGTGCGTAGGGAACCAGATCGGGCTGGGGAGGAAGATAGTCTGCCGTGTAATCATAAACAAACTTGCGGGGAAGATCGTGCGACGCATAATATTCCGTTCGCTCATCGGCGCAAACCAGCCAGCCGGCATTGCCCTTGGGGTCGAGGAGAGTGCTTGCATCCACGTAACGAAATCCTCGGGTTACGACCGAAGACCCATCGGGACTCTGCCAGTTATAAAAACCAAAGGGCAGCCGCCCCAGCAAGCAGTATTTGATGCCGGCTTTGGCGAGCACTTGTGGCATCTGCAGCGTCATGGATGGCGGATCGGACTGAATGTAGAATCGCGTGTCAACGCCCGGAAATGTCTTCATGAGCCAACGGCGGCCCAGGTAAAATTCGCGCACCAGCTTTTCCGGGCCCACACTGAGCTGCAGTAACTGCACATAACTTGCGCCCCAGGTGAACCGCTTCTCCCGCATCCTGGCCGCCATCTCGTCCTTCTTTTCCGGATACCGCTCCAGAAACTCCATCAGATAAGTCGTGCTTTCCATCGAGTACATGAACTCGGGATATTTCTGCATCAGTTCAAGCGCGGGCAAAATTAATACGGACGAGCGATAATCCGCGGTGAGTGCAGGCGTATTCAACCAGCCCAGATCGTTGTGGTTTGTGCAAAGAAATTCAAAGCTCCCGCTGTCAAAGTAAGAGCGATAACTCGGGACCTGGATATCCGCCTGCTTGTTCAATACGCCCGACTTCGTGACGATCTCGAACTGCATCAAAGAATCTTCAAAAGGAGACGGAATCCAAACGTCCTGGTGCGAACTCGCGCGGGCAGGGACAGATTGCAAAGGAGCCTTCATCGTGGCCGCATCTCTGGAGGAAACCCGCAGTTCACTTGTGGGGATTGCATCTCCGGGATTGACAACGTGCAGTGTGGCGGCCTGAATCAGCCGCCCATCGCGCACATCGTACATTTTGTGCGCAGTCAAATAGAATCCGAGAGGATGACGCTGGGGGAAGATGCACACCTTGCCAATGCCGGTCTCCGACGCTCCTGGTTTAGGCCAGATCGCTTCGACTGTCAGGCGTACAAATGACGTTACCTCGCTCCTGGGAAGCGAGAAAATCTGAAAGTAGCCTGCTTCCAACAGCGTTACCGGATAGCTCGCGCCGCCCGAAAGACTTACGCGAAGGCTTCGCGGAGTGGCCAGCAACTGCGTGCGTGGGTAGGTCATCAAATACACATCCTGACCGAGCACGTCGGCTGAAAGCGGCTCTGCAAGCAGCCATATCTCCTGAACCTCTCTTGGCTTGTCAAAACGAATCTCGATCCAGGCTCCCAGTGTTTCTGCGTCGGATTGCCAGCCGACAATATTGTTGCCGCCAAAGACGTTCTCAGGAAGATAACCCCACGGCGGATTCTTCACGTGGCTCGAAGCGACCGCAGTTGCACCCATACGAGGATCAGCCCAATTGGGATTTGCAGAGCCTGGATCTTCCGCTGTATCCGCGTCAACGGGGGTGAGCGGAATACTCTGCAGCAGCCGCGAAGACGATAGAGATAACAAACCGGAGCCGGCGCATCTCAAAAAATCTCTGCGGTTAAGCATCTTAAGAATCCCTCCTTATCCGGACGTTCCTTGCATGCATCTGTACAGTAAAGCCAGGAGTGGTTCCTGGATCGAATTCCACGTCGCTCTGCCAAGTCGCGCGGAGGGCGGCCATTTGCGATTTGGGCCGTAGAGATAGAGGGCCCTTGCTCTTGTGGCCACAGGCAATCTGCCGTCGAGATTGCCGGGGCGCTTTTTTGCGCACTTGCACAATGAATCCACCACCCAGATTCTCTCTCATCAAGCGAACACCATTCTGTGGACACGATTCTATTTGAAAGGAGAGCCGGTCGCGTGACAAATTCTCGTTGTCGTGATGCCGCGGAATTCGAGTTTGCTCCAACGGGAAGCAGTCAGGTCGAGGAGAAATGGTGCGAGCCCTCTCTTCGGTATAGCGAGCATGAAATTTGGCAGACCAGCCTGTTGAAACTGCCAGGACGGTGGCGACAGGCGGACTCAGTAGATTCTGCTTGCGATGACCCGGGTTTCCATGGCGCTTGAACCGATGCTCGTTGCGCCCAGCAACACCTCAAAATTGCGCAGGCTGCCGTCGGGGCGTGCTGCGCGCTGCAAAATCGGATCGATGGCAGATGGATGCAGAAGCATCTCTGCTGCGGCCTGCGTCCCGGCAGCATCCAGACCTTCCAGAACGAGCAGGTGGCCGTTGCCGCTGAGGTTGGGGAGAAATCCGATCAGGGCGAAGGTTTCGTGCGCGGGTTCGTTCCAGTGGCTTTCGTAAGACGCTGCCTCGCCCGCCTGAGGTTTCAGATTGAGGATCGTGGCACTTTGCATGCCCGGCCGGTCAACGATCCGGAAGTTGGCGTTAAATTCGGCGATAGACGCCCAGGGATTGCTGCTCACCGAGCCGATGATAATGGCGTTCGCGCGTTTCAGATCGTCAAGCCGGAGATCGCGCGGGAAGCGGACGGAGACGCGCTGCTGGCTTTCTTCCGGCAAATGCGCAAGCTCCGCGGCAATCTCTAGATCGACGAACGGAGTCAGTTCCTGTGTCCGCAGATCCTGCGCGCTGTGCGCGTCAATCCCTGCAAGAGGCGCATCCTGGTAACCGCCTCCCACATATTCGGCGAGTGGCACGGGGCGGTGCGAGAGGTCTTCAAGAAGATTGAAGCCTGCATCAGACGGGATAATGTAGCAGTTGGCCGGGCCTCCGAAAAGTGCCGCCCACAAGCGATGCGCCGGCGTCTGTGCCGCGCCGGATGCACGGGCGCGGACCGCGGTGTGCCAGGTGAGGCCGATGATCCCTGCGCTGTAAGCAACGGCCAGTGCTGCGCCAAGCGCAATGACCTTCCACTTCCATCGAAAGCGCATGCCCGCCTTCGCGCTGCGAGCGGAGACCAACTGCGGCTGCGCGGGTCCGTCTGCTGCGCCGGCCTCTGCCCAGGTCTCTTCATCCTGGCAGCTTTCTGAAGCCGGAATGAAGACCGGGACATATCCGCCGAGCGGGATCTCAATACGAACCGGTTCGTTCTTGCCCTGATTCGCAAAATGCTCCGCCAGACGTTTGCGCAGCAGACGCGCATAGCTGCGGACAATATTGTCCTCAAGCGTGCGATAGTCCGGCGGCCGGTCAAAGACCTGTACGCCAATTTGATGCTCGGTGATCTCACTGGCGCGTCCGGCAAGGGTCTCCGCCACAACGAAGAGAAGAAATTTTGACAGCAATGGAGAGTGGACGAAATGTGGTCCGGCAACCACACGTTGTGCAAGCTCCCCGTGCGGATTATTTTCGAGATAGCGAGGCGAGTCCTGGCGGAGCATCGCCACTTTCTTCGCGGGTTTGATCGCAGTGAAACGCACCATGAGGGTCATCTCCCCGCGGCGATCGAGATGCGGAAGTCACCTTCCATCAAATCTGCGGAACTGCAGGGGCATGTAACCCGATCATGGATACGTCTTGCCCTTAAAGCCGGCCCACAGAGCTGTGCCTTCTGGAGCCCCGGCTTCTGCCCTGGCCCCATGCGCGGCCACGCCTCCTCTACCCGTCATGAATATCCTGCAAGTAGACCAAGGCCCGCATGCCGGTCATCGAAGATCATCCTTCCCTTTCGGAACCGGCTCAGCCACAGCGGTTTTTCCCGCCGCCGCATCGGTCGTGTTTTAACTGCCCGGTTTATCCCCGCCGCCAGCACCGGAGGGCGTAACGCTTCGTCTGGAGCTTTTACCAGGCATTTGTTCGCCCTCTTCGTCTTGCCTGCGCGCCAAGTGACGGTTGATTGCCACAACAACCCTTCCGTTTTGGGCTCGCCAGTCTGACTTTGATTCAGGCAACCGCGTGAAACCGCCGACTAAACGCGACCATCTTTTACTGCATTTAGATAGCAATCTATCACTATTTCAAACAGCCTGCAAGCTTCTTCTGATCAATAAGTTGAGGGAATTGCACACATGTGCATACACCCCTAACCCCCTCCGTGCTAACACTTGCGCTCGCATAAAGATGTGGACTACTTTGCCTTTGCTCGCAAAAAAGCAACCGAGCGACTTAGAAATTTTGGAGGGCAATATGGAAGCGCAAACTCGTTCCAGGTTTGCAGGCTCGTGTCTGATAATTTTGGGCTTGCTGATCTTTGCGTGCCTGCCTGGCCAGCTGACGGCTCAGATGGACCGCGGATCGATTACCGGCACGGTCTTGGACCCGACAGGCGCAGTGGTTCCAAACGTAAAGATCGTGCTGACCAACAATGCAACCAACGTCGGCATCACGACCGAGTCCACGCAGACGGGCACATACGTTTTCGACCGCCTGCTTCCCGGCATATACACAATCGAAGCCGAGCAAAGCGGATTTCAGAAATTTGTCGCGAAAGATCTCAGTGTCCATGTGCAGATGGTGCTGACACAAGATATCCATCTGGTCACAGGCAGTGTGCAGGAGACTGTTACTGTGACCGGGGCCTCACCGCTCCTTGAAGCTGCCAATGCCGCGGTTGGCCAGACCATCACCGATCAGGCCGTGGCCAATCTGCCGCTGGTAACCCGCGACTGGGGTTCGCTGGCCCAGCTCTCCGCAGGTGTTGCCACAGCCGCGCCCAATAGTGTCACCCCCAATTCCGGGACCACCGCCAGTTCCTACTTCTCCGTAAATGGGGTGAACCTGTGGCAGAACGACTTCCGTTTGAACGGCATCAACGATAACATCGAGATCTACGGCGGAAACTATACGGGCACCAACGCTGCCATCGTGCCGCCGCCGGATGCCATCCAGGAGTTCAAGGTCCAAAGCGGGGATTTCAACGCAGAGTTCGGCCACTCGACGGGCGCCGTTGTCAACGTGGCCATCAAATCCGGCACCAATGCACTCCATGGCAACCTGTGGGAGTATCTTCGCAATGACGTCTTCAACGCGAACTACTTCTTCAACAGAACGTGCACATCTTCCGGTTGCACGAGCAAGCCGATTCCGGAGTACCGCCAGAACATCTTCGGTGGGACCGTCGGTGGCCCGGTGATCATTCCCGGGGTCTACAACGGCAAGGACAAGACATTCTGGTTCTTTGACTACCAGGGGCAGAGGTATGTGCAACCCGTGCCTTACACCGCAACCGTGCCCACGGCCGGAATGATCAGCAGCGGTTTTACCAACCTTCAAGACAACATCACATATAACAGCGGCTCAGGTACAGATGCCCTGGGGCGTAAATTTCCGCACGGCACCATTCTCGATCCCGCGACGACACGCTCTTTGGCTGCGGGCGCGCGAGATCCGATTAGCGGCTTGGTGAACTCCTCGGCGAATACCATCTATGTCCGCGATCCCTTTTACCATTGCACGACTGGCGGGTGCAATGCAGCCAATTACGCGGCCGGTGGCCCGCTGACCGGGATCACGGACTTCACCACCGCCGGCCAGATGGCGCTCCTTAACATCATTCCCACGGGGCGGATCGACCCGAACGCGGTGAAGCTGCTCGGTCTCTATCCGGCGCCAACCCTTTCCGGAGCGCTCGCCAATAACTTCACCTGGGTGCCCAAGCAGAGCCAGAACAACGACACCTGGGACATCCGTATCGACGAGAACATCAACGCCAAGAACATCCTGTTCGGAGTCTTCGATCGAAGCCTGTTTACAAGAAACGTTCCGGGCAACCTGCCGGGTCTGGCCGTAGGACAAGGCGGCGCCCGCACCGATAGTCTCCCTGCCTATGCGTGGGCGGTCGGCTATACGCGCATCTTCACGCCGACATTGACCAATGAGATGCACGTCGGCATGGTCCACAGCGACAAGATCCAGCGCTCCATTTATGGCAATACCTTTGGAATTCCTGCCCAGTACGGCATCCAGGGAGTTCAACAAGTGGCCAACAACGGCGGCATACCGCCTTTCTACATTAACGGGTTCAGTAACCTCGGCGTGGGCAACTACACGCCGACGTTGCAGTACGTCTACAGCCTTGAAGGCGCCGATAGCGTAACCAAACTGTACCGCAACCACGCCTTCAAAATGGGGATCCAGATCGACGACCTGGTCGGCGATATCTCGCAGCCGCCACAAGGGCGTGGCAACTTCAACTTTAACGGCCAATTTACCGACATTCCGAACATAAATAGCAACCTGGTGGGTGTCGGGCAAATGCTCCTGAGCCCGATCACGTCGCTGGTCAGCCCCAACGGCATGGCCGGCGTCAATTATGTCGGCGGTATGAATCAGTTTTCCGGTTCCAACATTGCGGCTACTGACGATCAGCGCTGGTACTGGGGCGCCTACGCCCAGGATGACTGGAAGATCACCCCGAAGCTGACTCTAAATCTCGGCCTGCGTTGGGATTACTTCACGCCTTATGCGGAGACGAAGGGCCGCCAGGCAAACTTCATCGCCAAGGGTGGGAACGGCAACACCGGCATCTACTACATGTCAACCAAGGGATGCGCGGTAGCCCGATCCACTTCGTTCAATAATCTGCTGGCATCGAGCGGCATTGCGCTGAACTGCGTGCCCGATCTGGCATTGGGAAATGCGCAAAAGACCAACTTTTCGCCACGCGTAGGGTTTGCTTATCGCCTGACTCCAACGATGGTCGTGCGCGGAGGATTTGGCACGGCGTACGGAGCGTTAGGCAATCTTGGGTATGGCGGAACGCTCGGCACCAACTATCCATTTGTGTATGTGGCACAATTCCCAGCCCCCGACTCCCAGCATCCGCTCCTGCTCAGCAATGGGCATCCGGCCACCTTGGAGGAGTCGTTCACCACGGTCAACTTCCAGGATCCGACGGTTAACAGCGGGCAGGGACTCAACCTCTATGGCCGTCAATTCAACTTCCAGACACCCTATGTTCAGACCGAGAATTTCACGATTCAGAAACAATTCACGTCGCACGATGCTCTTGAAGTCGGCTACGTGGGTAGCCAGGGCCGTCACCTGGACAACCTGGGATACAGCAACTCCAACACGCAATTTCTTAGGCTGGGAGCAAACCCCCAGAATTACATTCCATTTCCGAGTTTTGGTCGCAATGCAACCTACGAATCGACCAATGCGACAAGCAATTACAACTCGTTGCAAACAACCTATGAGCATCGGCTGAGCGCCGGGCTGTATCTGCTCACTAACTACACCTGGAGCAAGTGCATGACCGATCAGCGCACTCAGGCGGGGCAGTACCAAGGCGGGTACCGAGCCGAGTGGCTCCCCGGCTTCGGGATCAAGGGTGACTACGGCCTTTGCGACGCTGACGCGACCAACATTTTTCACCTCTCAGGCTCGTGGAACTTGCCATTCGGCCGCGGGGAGAGATTCCTGAGCAACATTAATAAAGCCGCAGATCTCGCCGTGGGCGGATGGGTCTTCAACTTCATCTACAGCTTCCAGAGCGGCCAACCGACCACTGTCACCTGCGCAACTGCAACCTCAGCCAGCTTTGGTTGCTATGCCAACGTGGTGTCGGGGCAGAGCCTCTATTCCGGCCCGCACAACTACACGCAATGGCTTAATCCCAAGGCTTTTGCTCAACCCCCGAACGCGGTCGCGATCGGGACAACCGATTATGCCGCGCAATCCGATTTCTCACCGCTGGGCGGCATTCCGCAACAGGTGCGCGGGCCGCACTATAACGATCTCGACTCGTCCATCCTGAAGAACTTCACGGTTACGGAGACAGTTTACTTCCAGTTCCGGGCAGAGGCCTTCAATACCTTCAACACGCCGCCATTCGGACAACCAGGCAACCTGAACCAGTACAACAACATCAACCCGACAACCGGCCAGGTCCAGGGCGGATTCAGCGCCATCACCAGCACCAAGAACAGCAACGGAAACAACGGAGCCCGCTCGCTCCAGCTAGCGCTGAAGATGTTCTTCTAACAAGAGAATGCAGGCTCCTTCTGCTGGTCACTCAACCCCCGTATCCGGCGCAGCAAACGCCGGATACGGGATTCCAATGTTTGGAGATGCTCAGGCGCTTCAAGCGCGCCTGCGGCAAAGTCTTCCTTGGTATTCTCGGAGCCGTATTGCAGCCCTACCATCGTTCCCGATGGACACGTAGAAGAGAAACACCACATCGCTCCGGTCTTATAACAGTGCACCAGGAGCAGGGAGAAGCTATGAACCGGCGGGGCTGGTTGGTTGTGCGATCGATCCTTTACGCCACATTTTTTATCTGTCTGTTGTTCATTGTTCCCGCAGCATTCGCTGTGCAGGGCGGCGGGCAGACGTCTCCGTCGATGCACGCCTCACCCGCGGAGATTGTTCTTGAGGGAGTCGTGCGCGGGTCGCAGAATCACACCTACGTGAAGGTTCCGTTCCGCGTGCCTGCCGGTACCGAGCGCGTCACCCTCAGCTTTGCCTACACCGGCAGGGAGCAGCATACCGCGCTCGATCTGGGCTTGCTCGATCCCGCGGAGTTGCGCTGCTGGAGCGGCGGCAATAAATCTGTCCTTACTGTCGGACTGTCGGACGCAACCCCTTCGTGTCTACCGGGCGCGATTCCGGAGGGAACGTGGAATGTGTTGATTGGCGTCCCGAACATTCGCGCCGGTGTCGAGTCGCATTACACCATTCACATCTATCTTTCGGACTCGGGCGCGGTTGCGCAGCAGCCGGCGATCTTGCGCGCGCCGCTCCGCGCGGGGCCGGCGTGGTTTCGCGGCGATCTCCACATGCACACTGCGCACAGCGATGGCCAATGCCCGAGCCAATCGGGCAAGATGGTTCCCTGCCCGGTCTTTTTCACCGTCGATGCCGCCGCGCGGCGCGGTCTCGACTTCATCGCAGTGACCGACCACAATGCATCGTCGCAGTACGATGCCATGCGGGAGTTACAGCCTTATTTCGACAAAGTGCTGCTGATCCCGGGGCGCGAAATCACGACCTTTCAGGGGCACATCAATTTTCTCGGCTCAACCGATTTTCTTGATTTCAGGCTCGATGGCAAGACCGTGCCCGACGTCAATACGCTCCTGCGCAATGCCGATCGCCTTGGCGGGATCACGTCCATCAATCACCCGGCATCGCCGACAGGCGAGATCTGCATGGGCTGCGGGTGGACGCCGGCTACTCCTGTAGATATGCATTTACTTACCGCTATCGAAGCCGTCAACGGTGGCGACGAGCAGCACGGCATCTCCGAGCTTGCATTCTGGAACAGGCACCTGAACGAGGGCTGCCGGCTCGCCGGCATCGGAGGCAGTGACAACCACCGGCCTGTGCAGCCTTTGAACCAGGTTGGCTCCATCGGAAGCCCGACGACCGTGATCTATGCCGCGGAGCTTTCAACCCCCGCAATTCTTAATGCCGTCCGCGCGGGGCATGTGTTTATTGATCTGGCAGGTACGCGGGACCGGCTCCTTGAGGTAGCCGCGCAGGCCGGGGGACAGGTTGCCCACGCGGGTGACCTTCTGGCGGCGGTGCAGGATGAGAAAGTGACCTTCGAGCTGCATATCGTTGCTGCCGCCGGCGGAACCATCCGCTGGATTGAAGACGGCCAGGATATACCTCTTAAGGAGGGCGCCAGCATCTCATCGGCGGACCAGAAGTTGCCGCTGCTCTGGACAAGCGATGGCCGCCGTCATTGGTTCCGCGCTGAAGTGGCGGGCCCGGATGGAAAGCTCTGGCTGCTGGGCAACCCCATCTACCTGAACTGGACGCTCGACAATCACTGCGCAGACCGCTGACCGGACGACTTTGCCGGATCGCCTGTCCATCTGGCCGCGATATGCCCGCGCACTGCAAGCTTCTCGACGATCGTCGTTCCTTCGGCGAGGGCATTGACTTCGAGCTATACGCTGCGACAGACTGAGGTGGCGTGTACACGTGTGCATAAGGCGAGGGCGTCATGGCGAACAAAGAAGGCGGCAAAAGCGGGGGAATGGCTCATCCGGGCGGCTCCAGGCGCAATCTTCGTCAACCCTCGATCAAAGACATCGCGCGTCTCGCCCGCGTCTCGCACCCCACGGTCTCCCGCGCGCTGCAGAACAGCCCGCTGGTGAATGCGAAGACCGCCGCAAAGATCCGCAAGATCGCGGACGAAGCGGGCTATCGAGCCAGCGCCGTCGCGCGCGGCCTTGTTACCCGGCGGACACGCACCATCGGACTCGTGGTGACAACTGTTGCCGATCCATTTGCGAGCGAGGTCGTCTGCGGAGTTGAACAGACGGCAAACGACCATGGCTACAGCGTGTTTCTTGCCGACTCGAACGCCGATCCGGAGCGCGAACGGAAGGTGGTTCAGGCATTCGCCGAGCGGCGCGTCGATGGCATTATCGTGACCTCTTCGCGGGTAGGCGCACTGTACCTTCCGCGGCTGACCGAGATGATGGTGCCGATCGTGCTGGTGAACGACCAGTATCCGGGGGCGTTCGTGCATTCGGTCATGATCCGCAATCTGGAAGGAATCCGCGCGGCGGTCAGGCACCTGATCGGGCTGGGACATCGGCGCATTGCCTACCTGGGCGATCAATTCGGCTATCAATCAGATGCCGAGCGATTCGCTGGCTATCGCGAGGCGCTGGACGCGACCGGAATCCCATTTCATCCCGAGCTTGTGGTGCATGGCGACGGCAAACCCGAGGCTGCCGTGCGCGCCATGGAAACGCTGCTGTCTCTAGCTATTCCGCCTACCGCGGTGTGCTGCTATAACGACATGTCCGCACTCGGGGCCATGCAATCCATCCGGGCACGCGGAAAGCGCGTGCCGGAGGACATCTCGGTGACAGGCTTTGATGATCTGTTTTTTGCTTCATACACTGATCCCCCGCTGACCACGGTTCGCCAGCCGATGCGGCGGATGGGCCAGTTGGCGATGGAGGGTCTGCTGAAGTTGATGGCCGGCGAAGAATCGGTGGTCAAGATCGAAGTGGAAGCGGAGTTGATTGTACGGGGCTCAACCGCCAAGGTCAGCCGAAACGCAAACGGCAATCGCCGAAGTTAGAGCGCTTTCGATTCACTTGTTGACATCTCTGGCATCGTGCAAGGTGGCTTTTCCTTAAGGAAGAAGCCACTTGGCATCCTGCATTCTGTAAACAGCAGAATCGAAAACGCTGTAGCGGTTGCCCGCATGCGGCCCAACTGCTGGCGCAGGCAACAGGCGAGCACCTTTCCGGCGCGTGACCGGCTATTCCGTATCGGGATTGGGAAGGATGATATCCCGCACGATGGAATTCATCTCTGCGCAGCCTCCGATGAATTGCCGCAAGGTTCTCCGCGTGGGACCAAAGGTGTCGAATTCCTCAGGGGATAGCCCGTTCTCCATATAGGCGCGCTCAAAGTCGGGAAACTTGCTGAGCAGCGTCTCCACCATCTTCGGGTCGACCGGCTTGTCTATTCTCGGAATCACTTCGATGTCGCTGGCATTATAGCGGCGCTGCCAGGAATACGGTGGTGAAATCACGACATCGCCGCCGATGAATTCGCTCCAGTGCATGTGATTGCGGAACGCGGCGGAAAGCAGCCGCAAACGGTATCCGCGCTCGCGGTAGATTTTGTAAGCCTTCTTGAAGACTGCAACTCCGGCCCACTCCAGGTAACCGGGGTCAACGGAAAGGTTATTTTTGTCCAGCAGAACCTTGAGCCAATCATCCAGCCGCCCCACCATGATGGTGCAGACCGGCCCCATGGTGGAGATATCCAATCCCTCCATTTCTCTGCGCCGCAACCCTCGCTCCACGGCCTCGGCAACTGCAATTGCCTGTGGGACCGTAAAGCTGACCGTCGCATTGATGCTGATTCCGCGATAGGTGGCCTCTTCAATGGCGGAGAGCCCCGTGCGTGTGACCGCGATCTTGACGATCATGTTGGGGGCAAGCTGGCTGAACCTTGTAGCCTGCGCCAGCACCGCATCGGCATTGCGGTAGTTGCGCGGATCGGTCTGAATGGAGAGTCGGCCGTTGCGCCCTTTCTCGCGATCGAAGATCGGCTTAAGCAGCTTCGCGGCATTCGTGGAGATTTCTTCGATGATTCTCCAGGAGATTTCGTCTTCGGTAGCCTGCGGAAGGCTCGCTGCAATCTCACGGATGCGGCTCTTCCAAGCCGGCATTTCCTTCTTGAGTACGGAGACAACGATGACCGGGTTGCATGTGGCTCCCACGGCCCCATGCTCGATCGAATAGGTAAGCTCTTCGATGGAAGCCGAATCGTTCCAGAGACATGTAGGCGTGGCCTGGGTCATCTGATGGAGAGGGCTTTTGTATTGAAGATGCGATTCCGCCGGGGTCATTTCTCCTCCGCGCCTGCAAACGTGTGCAGTCAAACCGTACCACTCCCGCCTTCTCCGGTCAAGCAGCGCAGCGCGCGCGTGTTCAGATCCCATGCGCGTTCACTCTTACCAGCCCGAGTAATTTTTAAAAGCAGGTTAAAGGGAAAGACCCTATCCGCACGATTCATCACCGTTTTTATCCCTGATGGTTGACAGAGATGGCTGCGCGGGAGGATGATTCTCTTGCATGTGCACACGTGTGCATATGCGGAGGCCTTTGAAAGCAAAGTTACGCCAGGCTTCCTCCGGGCTTTCAGGAAAGGCCGGTTGTCCGCCGCCACGCGGCACGAAATGCGCGGGTTCACCCGGTTTCTTTCAAGCGGCTGATTGAGGAGACTCCATATGAAAACGCGCCGCATGACCATGGCACAGGCTCTGATTGGATTCCTGAAGAATCAGTATGTCGAGCGCGATGGGCACGAACACGCCTTCTTTACCGGGGTGCTGGGCATCTTCGGACACGGCAATGTAGCCGGCATCGGGCAGGCTCTGCAGCAGAATCCCGACCTCCCGTATATTCCGGTGCGCAATGAGCAATCCGCCGTGCATCTTGCTTCGGGCTTCGCCAAGGCTAGCAACCGGCTACGCGCCTTTGCCTGCACCTCCTCGATCGGCCCCGGCGCAACCAACATGATCACCGGCGCGGCGCTGGCCACCATCAATCGCCTGCCGGTGCTGCTCCTGCCCGGCGACATCTTTGCGCGGCGCAATGTGGCTCCGGTGCTGCAACAGTTGGAGTCGCCCAACACGCAGGATATCGGCGTCAACGATTGCTTCAAGCCCGTCTCCCGTTATTGGGACCGCATCTACCGCCCCGAACAGCTCATTACCGCGCTGCCTGAAGTGATGCGTGTGCTCACATCGCCCTCCGATTGCGGCGCCGTTACGCTGGCTCTGCCGCAGGACGTCCAGACCGAAGCCTGCGATTATCCCGAAGAACTCTTCCGCAAGCGCGTGTGGCTGATCCGCCGCGGCCAGCCGGACGAGGTCTCCCTTGAGCGCGCGGCGCAGGTCATCCGCGCCAGCCGCAAACCGCTGATCGTCGCAGGAGGTGGCGTGCTGATGAGCGAAGCTTCGCAGGCGCTCGCCGCTTTTGTCGCGAAGACCGGTATACCTGTGGCGGAGACCCAGGCGGGCAAAGGCGCGCTGGCATGGGACCATCCGCAAGTGATGGGCGCCATGGGTGCGACCGGCTCCCTGGCCGCCAATCGCCTTGCGCGCCAAGCCGATCTCATCATCGGCATCGGCACGCGCTACTCCGACTTCACATCAGCTTCCATGACGGCGTTTCAAAACCCGCAAGTGCGCTTTGTCAACATCAACACGGCGGAGCTCGACGCATTCAAGGTCGGAGCTATCCCTGTGGTTTCCGATGCGCGCGTCGCGCTGGAGCAATTGACCGCGGCGCTTGCGGACTATCACGTACCCGCTGAATACCAGTCCGAAGCCGGTGCTCTCAAGACGCAGTGGGACGCCGAGGTCGATCGCCTCTTCCATCTCAACAATCCCGGCCACCCCGCACAGAGCGAAGTGATTGGCGCAATGTGGGAGGCCTCGGGACCGCGGGACGTTCTGCTCTCCGCTGCCGGCAGTCATCCCGGCGACCTGCACAAGCTGTGGCGCACGCGCACGCCCAACGGCTATCACATGGAATACGGCTACTCCTGCATGGGTTATGAAATTCCCGGCGCGCTGGGCGCAAAGCTCGCGGATCCCAGCCGCGAAGTCTTTGTCTTCCTCGGGGACGGTACCTATTTGATGATGCCTACAGAGATTGCCACGTCGGTGCAGGAAGGCGTAAAAATCATCGTCGTACTGGTCGACAATCACGGTTTTGGAAGCATCGGAGGGCTGAGCCGTTCGCTAGGCCAAGGCGGCTTCGGAACGCGCTACCGCCTGCGGAATGCTGCTTCCGGCCAACTGGACGGCGACGGGCTCACCTTCGACTTTGTCGCCAATGCGCGCAGCCTGGGCGCGCATGCCATGAAAGTCGAGACCATTGGAGAACTGAAGCAGGCTCTGGAACAAGCGAAATCGCTGGACCGGACGACGGTCATTGTCATCGAGACAGATCCCTCGGTGAGCGTGCCGGGGTACGAATCCTGGTGGGATGTTGCGGTTGCCGAGACATCTGAGATGGAGAGCGTGCGCGAGTCCCGTGCCCGCTATGATGAGGCGCGAAAACTCGAGCGCCATCACCTCTGAGGAGGAAACAGAGATGAACGAACGCCTGCAGAACTTTATCAATGGCGGGTGGATTGCATCCAGCGCCGATGTCGCGCTCAACGTTATCAATCCTGCGTCGGCCGCGGTGCTGGCTGAGGTTCCGCTCTCGCCTGCTGCCGATGTGCACCAGGCCGTGGAGGCGGCCGAGCGCGCCTTCGTTCAATGGCGGCGCACGCCCGTCGTAGACCGCGTCCAGCCGCTCTTCAAGCTCAAGTCGCTGCTTGAGCAGCACCGCGACGACCTCGCGCTTTCCATTACGGATGAGTGCGGGAAAACTCTGGCTGAGAGCAAAGGCGAGATCCAGCGCGCCATTGAAAACGTAGAGACTGCCTGCGGCATGCCCATGCTCATGCAGGGGACGAACTGTGAAGATATCGCAACCGGCATCGATGAGCACATGATCCGCCAGCCTCTGGGCGTGGTCGCCGCGATTACGCCGTTCAATTTCCCCGGCATGATCCCGTTCTGGTTCCTGCCCTACGCGGTTGCGGCGGGAAACTGCTTCATCCTCAAGCCCTCCGAGCGAGTGCCCATCACCTCGCAGAAGATCTTTGGCCTTATCCAGACGGCGGGCTTTCCGGCCGGCGTCGTCCAGCTTGTGAATGGCGGGCGCGATACGGTCAACGCCATTCTCGACCATCGCGGAATCCGAGCCATCAGCTTTGTCGGATCTACGGCAACGGCGCGCTATATCTACAGCCGCGCTGCCGCCAACGGCAAGCGCGCGCAGTGCCAGGGCGGCGCCAAGAATCCCGTGATCATCATGCCGGACGCGGAGATGGAGATGACGACGCGCATTCTTGCCGACTCCGCTTTCGGTTGCGCCGGGCAGCGCTGCCTAGCGGTGTCGGTGGCCATTACCGTGGGTGAAGCGCGCAACAGCTTTACTGAGCAGATTGCCGCCGCTGCTGCAAGCCGCAAGGTCGGCTACGGCGCCGCTCCCGGCGTCGAGATGGGGCCGGTGATCTCCGCAGAAAGCAAGGCCCGCGTTGAGGGGCTTATCGCGAAAGGCGAGCAGGAGGGAGCACGCATCCTCGTGGATGGCCGCGGGCGCAAGGTTACTGGTTATGAAGACGGCTATTTTATTTTGCCGACGGTTCTCGACAGCCTTCCGCCACGCGCCGAAACTGCGCGGACTGAGATCTTCGGGCCGGTGCTCAGCCTGATGCACGCGAGCACCATTGAAGAAGCCATCGCTCTGGTCAATGACCGCAGTTATGGCAACATGGCGTGCATTTTCACCGGGAGTGGCGCTGACGCGCGCCGCTTCCGTTATGAAGTGAATGCCGGCAACGTAGGCATCAACATCGGTGTCGCCGCTCCCATGTCCACCTTTCCGTTCAGCGGATGGGGAGAGAGCTTCTTTGGCGACCTGCATGCGCAGGCGCATCACGCGGTGGAATTCTATACGCAGACCAAGGTGGTCATCGAGCGCTGGCCGAAAGACTGGAGCCGAAAATTCTAAGGAGTGCGCATGAAAAAGCTATTGGTCGGCAATGCTCCCTGTTCCTGGGGCACGCTGGAACATCAGGACAAGAGCAAGCAGATTCCGTTTGGCCGCATGCTGGACGAGCTCGCCGAAACCGGCTATACCGGGACTGAACTGGGCGATTGGGGCTACATGCCCACCGATCCCGCCGCCTTGCAGGAAGAACTCGGCAAGCGCAACAGCCTGGTGATGCTCGGCGCATTTGTTCCGGTCGCGCTCAAATACTCATCGACACACGCCGAAGGAGTAGCGACGGCCGTCAAGACGGCGCGTCTGCTGGCCGCCGTGGCAACGTCGCCATCGCCCTACCTGGTGCTGGCCGATGATAACGGCACGGATCCGGGGCGAACCCGCCTGGCCGGTCGTGTTCCTGCCGGAGCTGGACTCAGCGCTGCTGAGTGGAAGACCTTCGCCAGCGGCGCCGATCAGATCGCGCATGCTGTGTTCGAGGAAACCGGCCTGCGCACGGTCTTCCACCATCACTGCGCGGGCTACGTTGAAACGCCCGACGAGATCGCCACTCTGCTTGATCTCACCAACCCGGACCGGCTCGGCCTTGTCTTCGATACCGGCCACTATTATCGCGGCGCCGGCATTGAAGAGTGCGATCTCACCGCGGTCCTCAATCGCTTCGCCGGCCGCATCTGGTACATCCATCTGAAGGATCTGGATCCAGGGCTTGCCCGTCGCGCGCGCCAGCAAGAGTGGGACTATTTCAACGGCGTGTGGCACGGCATCTTCTGCGAGCTGGGCAAGGGATGCGTGGACTTTCCTGCCTTGCTGCGCTGGCTCGCCGCACGCGACTACAAGGGATATGTCCTCGTCGAGCAGGACGTTCTACCCGGCATGGGAACACCGCGGGAAAGCGCGCTGCGCAACCGCGAATACCTGCGCTCCATCGAGACGAACTTTGCTTAAGCTGTTCTTAGTGAGGAGCATCATGAACGGAAAGAAGCTTCACTGCGGAATCATCGGCGCCGGGCGTATCGGGCGGGTGCATGCGGAAACACTGGCGTTCCGGATGCCCGAGTCGCAGCTTGTGGCGATTGCCGACCCCAACTGCGAGGCAGCGCGAGCGGTGGCGGCGCGCTGCAATATTCCCAAGGTTGCCGCTTCGCCCAGCGAGATCATTGCCGATCCGGAAATCGATGCGGTCCTCATCTGCTCTCCCACGGGTACGCATGCCGATCTCATTGTGCAGGCAGCGCGCGCCGGCAAGCACATCTTCTGCGAGAAGCCGATCTCCTTCAGCCTTGCGGCAATTGACGCCGCACTTGCCGCAGTGAAAGAGGCAGGTGTGCTGCTTCAGATCGGCTTCAATCGCCGCTTCGACGCCAACTTCATGCGCGTCCGTCATGCCATCGCGAGCGGCGAAATTGGGACTCCGAACCTGCTTCATATCATCAGTCGCGATCCCGCGCCGCCGCCTCTCTCTTACATCCGCGCCTCTGGCGGCATCTTTCTCGACATGACTATCCACGACTTCGATATGGTGCGTTTTCTTGTCGGCGATGAAGTGGAGGAGATCTACACCGCGGGCGGCGTGATGGTTGATCCCGCCATCGGCGAGGCCGGCGATCTGGATACCGCGCTCATCCTGCTTCGCTTCCGCAATGGCGTCATCGGCACCATCGACAACAGCCGCAAGGCCGTCTACGGCTACGATCAGCGCGTCGAGGTTTTTGGCAGCAAAGGCAAGATTGCAACAGAAAATATCTATCCCAATCGAGCTGTTGTCAGCACCGGGCAAGCCATTTACACGGATCTTCCGCTGAATTTTTTCATGGAGCGCTATACCGAGAGCTTCGTTCTCGAACTGCAATCCTTCATTCAGGCCGTCATCGACCAGAGGCCCGCGCCGGTCAGCGGCATTGACGGACGTATTCCCGTGGCAATGGCACTGGCAGCGCGTAAATCCTACGACGAACACCGCCCCGTCCTACTCGAAGAAATATCCGGCGAAAAATCCCTGACAGACCATAGTTAGGCGCTAGGCACTGCAGAGCCACAGGAGTATCTCCGGCGTTGCCGGGTTGGTTTCACGAGACTGACAACTCCGGCGATCATCCCATAGCGCGGTGTGAATCATCGCTGTCTAATCCGGTGGTTATACCTTGGGTAGACCCAGACCCTCAGATTGCGGGTTTCGGTGCGACAAGGGCACTTTTTCTTCCGCCGTAAAGCAAAGCTGGGAGTCCGCTGCGGGGGACGGCGGCTCTCTCAAGGAGGCGCTGCCTTCCATTGAAATGGCAAACGTTACAAATAAAATTGAGGCGTTCTATGCACAGCGCCATAAAGGAATGCGTATGTTCGCATTCCACAGGTGCTAAAGCCCGGTCTTTGTTTTGTTGCAGTTGTGGCACGACTGAAGTTGTACCCTGTTACAAGACCCTGACCGCGATGGGTTTCTCCGCCGCCTCTAAAGTCATGCCCTGACACAGGGCACTAATCTCAACAAGACTTTCAGCAGTCTCTTAAGGTGATTGCGGCCAGGCGCATTCTGGGTCGGGAGTAGTGGCCTTTCCGTCAAGGCGGAAGCATGTGGCGCCGCCGAAGGCGGTGACGAAGGTGTGGACGTGGGCCGATTCCAGTTCCTCCAGAACCTCTTCGCGGGGATGGCCGTAGCGGTTATGAAGGCCGCAGGAGATGATAGCGCACTGCGGGGCTACGCGCGCCAGGAACGGAGGGCGCGTGGATGTGATGCTGCCGTGATGGGCGACTTTGAGCAGGGTGCTGGCAAGGCCGCGTTCGGCCAGCATGGCGCGCTCGATGGGCTCCTCGGAATCGCCTTCCAGAAGCACTGAAGTAGCGCCATAGGCTACGTGCAGGACGAGCGAGTCGTCGTTCGCGGGTTCGCTTCCCGGCCGATAGCCAGGCAGGGGCGCCAGTACGTTGATCTGAGTCTTGCCAAAACCGAGGGTCTCGCCAGAGCGGAGCGAGCGCACGCGGATGTGCAGGCCGGCAGCCTCTTCGAGGAGCGCTTTGTAGGCGGGGATGGGTGGATTGTTGCCCACCCAGAGCTCAGCTGGCCCGAAGTTGGCAAGAACGGCGGGCAGACCGCCCATGTGGTCGGAGTGGGCGTGGCTAAGGGCGACAGCGTCAAGACGGCGGATGCCGCGCGACCAGAGAACCGGGGAGACAACCTCCTCGCCGATGTCGAAATTCTGCGGAGCGTAACGCGGACCGCCACCGAAACCGCCGCCATCGACCAGGAGAGTCTTGCCATCCGGAGTGATGAGCAGCAGCGAGTCACCCTGGCCCACGTCAATGGCCTCGACCAGCAGGGCGTTGTAGGGGTGCTGGAGGGGGCGAGGCGCCACCGCTGCCAGGGCGGAAGCCAGCAGCGCCGCCCAGGCGCCTTTGCGCGCCCCGCGGGCATCGCCGGACAGGCCCTTGTGAGCCAGCACAATGGCTGCCGCGAGCAACACACAAAAGACTGCTGACTGCCAGAGCAGCGGAGTGGGAACGCGGAGGTCGCCGAGGGCCAGCGCCCCGAAGAGATGCACCAGAGCCACACCGGCATGAAGCGCCAGCGCCACCGCCATGGCGGGTATCACGGCTGACGGAGGCCAGACGAGCAGGGCCAGAAGCACGATCAGCGCGGCAGGCAGCAGCACGGCGAGCAGCGGCAGAATAAGAAGATTCACCGGCAGCGCGAAGAGGGTGATGCGGTGAAAGTAGACGGCCATGGGAAGGGTCATGGCCAGTTCCACCACGCAAGCGACGGCCAGCATATCAATGATGCCGAGCACGAAGCGCACGGTCCAGGGGAAAATGCGCCAGGCAAGGCGGCTGCGCCCCATTGCCTGCAGGCGCGCGGCAACCATGCGCAGTGCCACGCGAAACTGCGCGAGTTTGGGCGCGAGCTTGACGTCAATGGCGATAAGCCGCAGGTCCCGCGTGGCGGTCAGGTAGGGGTGGATGGTGGCCTGGAGCAGCGGAGCGGAGACGCCGGCGATGGCGACAACCGCCAGCAACGTCATCTGAAAGCTTGCGTCGAAGAGGCTGCGGGGACTCACGGCCAGCAGGCACAGCGCGGCAAAGCCGATGGTGTTCAGCGGGCTGCGCTCGCGGTAGACGAGCCGGCCCAGCAGATAGAGCGTGATCATCGACAGCGAGCGCTGCACGGGCGTGGCGAAGCCGGTAAAGAGTGCGTAGCCATAGGAGGCAAGAATGGTGATGAACGTGGCGGGCACGCGCGGAAGGCGCAGGCGGCGCGTGATCCAGAAGATGCAGCCGGCAACGATGGAGAGATGGAGGCCGGAGACTACCAACATGTGAAAGGAACCGGTCCGCTCAAAGCCCACACGAAGGGTATGGGTGAGATAGGTGCGGTCGCCCGCAACCATGGCGGCGAGCATGGCGGTGTCGTCCGGCGTGAGACGCAGGAACGGCGGCAGGCGGCGCATAGCCACGGGCAGAGCCAGCAGGCGCGCTGCGGTGGCGTGCTGCCAGGAGCCGAGAACGCAGGAGATAGATGATCCCGGTGAAGACCCAAGCCGCTCCACCTGATCGGCGGCTACGGCAGCTGTCGAAGTGATGCCCTGATCGAGGAGGTAATCCGCGCGGCTCCAGACGCCGGGGTCGTGATAGACCTGCGGCGGCAGCAGGCGGACTACGGCACGGATGCGCTCGCCGCAGGGAAAGATCTGCGTGGCGGACGAGCTGGCCGCACCGACCGGCCAGCGAATGGTGAGACGGACCCCGCCGGTGATGGGAGCCTGCGTGTCCTCGGTATCGGTGACGACTTCAAGGCTGGAGACACGCAGGTCGATGATCTCCGCGACAAATGAGGGCAATTGTGCCGTGACGGCAGGGCGGTCCGCATCGGGCGCGCTCTCGGTGCGGATGGGTCCGGTGGCAACGACGGTTCCCTCGACGGTGCGTAGAAGGCCGTCAGAGAGCGCGGCCAGCGCAGGCGCGGGTGCGGGCTGCGGCTCCATCTCGGCGCACCAGGTGCCCAGCAGCAGCCACAGAACCGCAAGCGGCAGCCATGCGAGGCGCTGCGCGCGCAAGGCAGCGATGACGACGAGCACGGCCACGGGAGCCAGTGCGATCAACACCAGGCCGGGCCGCAGCCAAAGCGCTTTGGCAAGTACGATTCCGGCGGCGAAGAGCCACGCGGCATGGAAGATCGGGACGGCACTGAGTCCTGCATTGAGGCCCGCCACGCGCTGCCCGGGATGGGATGATTCGGCTTGCATCGCGCCTGAAAAATGAAATTGGGACTATGGTCAACAAGCCTATCAGGAGCGCCGCAATTGGACCACTGTCTCCAGATGGAAGGTCTGTGGAAAGAGGTCGGCGAGGGCGAGGCTTTCGATGGCGTAGCCGGAGGCGAGAAGCGCGCGCAGATCGCGCGTGAGGGTGGCCGGATCGCAGGAGACGTAAACCAACATGGGCGCGGCGATCTCCGCGAGCAGCGTGGTGATCTCCGGGCCGAGGCCGGTGCGCGGGGGATCGACCACAATGACGCCGGGACGCTCAGCTTTGCGGCGACGAAGGAAGGCAAGCGTATCGGAAGCAACGGCCTCGCCGGTTGTGCCGCTCAGATTGTGCGCAAGCGAAGCGGTTGCGGCTGGGGCGGACTCGACGGCGACGACGCTGGCGAAGCTGGCCGCAAGGCGCCGCGCGAAGAGGCCGACTCCGGCGAAAAGGTCCCAGGCGAGCGCGCCGCGGTGACCGGCCGTTACGCGCTCGATCAGAGCGTCGACGAGCCAGCGATTGACCTGGAAGAATGCTCCGTGGCCAACGCGGTAGTCGAAGCCAGCGGCGCGATAGTTGAGCGCGGGTTGGCCCCACTGCGCGACGGTGCGCGGCTGCCGTTTGGCGCGGTCTTCGGTGGCCAGTTCAGCACCCTGGAGAGCCGGGATGCGTTCGCAGAACTCCTGGATGAATGGATCGAAGCGGGCCCTGGCCGGGCTGGTTGTGACGATGCTGGCCAGCAAGGCGGTCTCCGCGGCATCGCAAAAGAGCGAGATCTCCGCTGGACGCAATGTGCCATGCCGGGCGATCTCCGCCGCGGCCCATGCGGCTTGAACCAGCAGCGGCGCAGCAATGGGGCACTCGGCGATGGGGACAATGGCATGGGAGCGGCGGCTGCGATAGCCGGGATTTCCCGCCGCATCGAAGGCGAGACGAATGCGATTGCGGTAGGCCCAGGGCGAAGCGTCCAGTACGGCAATCTCCTCAGGCGCGCGCACGCCGCCGCGCTCCAGCGTTTCACGCAGGATGGCCTGCTTGAAGGCAAGCTGGGTTACGTAATCCGCGTGCTGGTAGTCGCAGCCGCCGCACACGCCAAAGTGGCGGCACGCGGGCTCAATACGCTCCGGCACTGAGATGATGATCTCTTCCAGCTCCGCGGTTGCGTAGGCGCGCTTTTCCTCGACGATGCGCACACGAACCTGTTCACCGGGCAGCGCGAAAGGCACAAAGACGGCTTTGCCCTCAGGACGAGCCAAGAACGCACCGCCATAGATCGGCTTCTCGATGCGCGCGGACTGTGGCTCGCCGCCCTTCTTTTGCGCAGGTTGATGTGCGGAAGGTTTCATTGCTGGCTCATGTAAAAGAGGCTCAAGCGCGGCAGGTTGTAGTGAACGAGCAGTTGCTTCTGCACAAACTGGCGCTCGACCTGGCGCAATTGCACGGCGCCCATGCGGCTGCGGTAGGGCGCCAGCTCATGCGCCGCGTGTTCCCTGAGGCCGACCAGAAGGGACTCGGGAGCGGCTGCCGTGAGAGCGGCAAAGAGCTTCTCTTCGAGCACGGTGAGCGAGCGCTCCAGGGCTTCGAGATCGACGGCGGGGGGCTGTGTGGGATCGGCGGCTCGCAGTTCCGCGGACAGTTCACGAAGGCGGGCAGCGGTGGCGTGGCATGCCTCCGGAGCGACGGCGGCGGCATTGAGAGCGTCGGCGGTGGCTTCAAGATGGCCGGCCACGCGCTCCCGCTCGAAGCCCGAATCGCGATCGGCTGTCACCGGGGCGCTGCCGACGGATGCCTCGTTGAGTTCTTCAGCCGCTTCCATCACCGCCTGCGCGCACCAGGCAAGGCCGTTGATGCGCCGCCCGCCGCGGCGGAGTCGCGCTTTGCGCGCCTCGTACTTGTCAAAGGCCGCGTCGATGCCGCGCAGCGCCGCTTCCAGCGGGATGCCGGCCTCACGCCAGGTTTCGATGAGCGCCCAGTCGAGCGTGGAGAGCAGCAGGATGGAGCCGCGGCGCTGCTGGAAGCGTTCTTCGATCTCAGTGAAGTAGTTGAAATAGTTGCGCACGTCGGCACCTCACAACGAGACCGGAGCCGGGGCGTCCTGGACAACGTGAGTCAAGACCGGCGTCCCCTGTCGGTGGCGTCGACTGGACCGCTCTGGCTGCGGGATGCCTCGGCGCCAGCCTTATTCTCATGCGAGCGGCCTCGCGGGCGCGCGGCACGATTGCGTTCAAAGAGGATGCTCAGGCCATCGATGGTGAGTAGTTCGTCGATCTCTTTGATGTAGCGGGAGTCGCCGGCGATCATGCGGGCCAGGCCGCCAGTGGCGACGATGCGTGGCTGCTGGCCAGGCTCCGCCTCATTCAGCTCTGCCAGGATGCGCTCCAGAATGCCGTCTACCAGGCCGATGTAGCCGTAGTAGAGGCCGCTCTGCAGATGCGTGACGGTGTTGGTGCCGATGACTTTAGCGGGACGCCGGATGTCTACGCGGCTTAGCTTGGCGGCGCGCGAGAAGAGCGCTTCCGCGCTCAGGCCCAGGCCCGGTGCAATGGCGCCGCCCAGGTATTCGCCGCGCGCCGAGATGACCTCAAACTTGGTTGCGGTGCCGAAATCCACTACAACGCACGGACCGCCATAGCGATCATAGGCGCCGATGCAGTCGGCAAGCCGGTCCGCGCCCAGTTCAGTAGGATTGTCGATCAGCATGGGCATGCCGGTCTTGATGCCCGGCTCAACAAAGAGCGGCTCGATGTGGAAGTACTTTTCGCAAACCTGGCGCAGCGTGGAATCGACCGGCGGCACCACCGATGCGATGATGATGTGCGTTACCTGGCCGGGCGAAATACCGTTCATCTCGAAGAGATTCACGAAGAAGACGCCGTATTCATCCACGGTTTGTGCGCGATGGGTGGTGACCCGCCAGTGCGCGGCCAGTTCGGGCTTTTCCCGATCGAGGCGGTAGAGGCCCAGCACCGTGTTCGTATTGCCTACGTCCAGCGCAAGCAGCATTGCCTTCTAGCTCCTAGCTCCTAGCTTCCAGCTTCCAGCTTTTCCTGCGGGAACCGGGAACGTCGGTTCACCACGCGATTGTTAAAGCCAGGGGCTAAAGGATGGAAGCTCAGTCATTCTCCGCGGCGCGGATGCCACCGGTTTGCACCGTGACCAGGCCGGCATCGGTGCTTACCAGAAGGAATCCGTGCTCGTTCAGTCCCACTGTAACTCCGGTGCAGGCCTGCGGACCATGCACGTGAACCTGCCGCCCGCGCACCCATGTGGATGTCTGCCCCACGCGCAAGGGTATCGGAGCGCAGTTCGCTCCATCTTCGAGCGTGAGTACTTCGTGCTCCAGCGATTTTAGCAGGGAGACGAGCAAAGGCTGGCGTTCGATGCGGCATGCGGCTTCGAGGTCCAGCGAGGTTGCGGGGGTGCTGAGGTTGGCTGCAAACTCGTGCTGATGAACGTTGATGCCGATGCCTGCTACGGCAAAGGCAGCCGCCCCGGCCTCTATCTTCGATTCCACCAGGATGCCGCCTGTCTTGCGCGCGCCGAGAAAAAGATCGTTGGGCCAGCGCAGATCGACGGCCAACCCGGAGACGGCGCGGATGGCCTCGGCTGCGGCGAGGCCTGCGGCCAGCGGCAGCAGCGGCAGGCGCGCGGCAGGAATCGGCGCGCGCAGCAGGATGCTCGTGTAGAGGCCCGCGCCGGCGGGCGAGTGCCAGCCATGATCGCCTCGTCCCCGGCCAGCCAATTGCTCGTCGGTAAAGTAGACCGAGCCGTGTGGCGCACCGGCGCGCGCGGCGTGGAGAGCGTCAGTGTTGGTGGAACCGGTGGACGGAGAGAAATGCAGATTGCCCGCAAAGATGGTGCCGGCCAGCGCGATTTCAAGCTCGGCAAGGTTATACATCGCCTATCCGGGCTCCGCGGTGATGCGCATCGAGATGTCGGCGGCTTTGGCTGAATGGGTAAGCGCGCCGACGCTGATGAAGTCCACGCCGGCCTCGGCATAGGCGCGGATGTTCTCAAGCGTGATGCCGCCGGAAGCTTCCGTGGGAATCCAGCGGCCGGGCTGGCCCTCTGTTTCCCGGTGGATGCGCTCCACCGATTGACGCACCTCTTCCGGCGTCATGTTGTCGAGCAGAATGGCTTCAGCGCCGAACTTGAGGGCCTCTTCGATCTCATGCGGCGTGCGCACCTCAACCTGGACGCGCTGGCCCTGCTTGCGTTGTTGAAGGGCGCGGGTCAACACCACAGGCACCCCGCCGCCCAGAGCGATGTGGTTGTTCTTGATGAGAATGCCGGAGGCGAGATCGAGACGGTGATTGGTGCCGCCACCGCAGAGCACGGCGTATTTCTCAAGGACGCGAAGGCCGGGGACAGTCTTGCGGGTGTCGAGTACGTGCGCATGCGTGCCTTGAATGGCGTCCACATATTTGCGGGTGAGGGTGGCGATGCCGCTGAGGTGTTGCAGCAGGTTCAGGATCACACGCTCGCAACTGAGGAGCACGCGGGCATTGTGGCGCACGACGGCCAGCACCTGTCCGCTGCGCACACGGACGCCGTCGAAGATTTCGGGATGGCTCACGACGTCGAAGCGGGTCTGCGCCTGCGGGCGGGCATCGAGGCGAGCAAAGATCTCAAGGAAACGAGGAACCGCGCCGAGGCCGGCCACCACCATCTCCTCGCGGGCAAGAATCGCGGCTGAGGCGCGCAGGTCGGGATCGATGGTGAGGTTGGTAGTGGCGTCGCCGGCGGCCTTGTCTTCAAGCAGGGCCTGCTCCAGCAATGCGTCGATGCGGTGGCTCTTCCAGTCCATTTGTTTCCCTTTGGAAAACAGTTCACAACTTACAGTTCGCAGTTGTCAGTCCCTTGGCAGCGAGGCAAGAGCGGCGCAGGCTTTTTCGAGGAGCGTGCGCGTCTCGGATGCCTGCTTCTTGAGTCCCTCGATGACGTGCGACGGCGCTTTAGCCAGGAAGCTTTCATTGCTTAACTGGCGGTCGGCGGCGGCCACACCTTTTTCGTATTTGGCGATATCTTTTGTCAGGCGCTCGCGCTCGGCGGCGACGTCGATGGTGCGTTCATAGACGACCGCAGCGTCGAAAGCCGCTACACGATGCTTCGGCAAGCCGTCAGTGATTTGCGGGACGAAGCGGACCTCGCTTACACGTGCAAGACGTTCGACAACGTCGTGGTTTTCCTTAAAAGCAGTTTGCAGCTGCAGGTCTGCCAAAACTTCAATCGGGACCGTAGCCTTTTCTTCTACACCAATTTCCTTGCGCAGGGCTCGCACTTCGACAACGAGGGCCTGGAGCATATCCATGGCGAATCTTGCATCGTGGTCAGAGACAGACTCACCCCCCTGTGGGAAGCGAGTCAACGCGATTGACTTCGCAGGTGGATTGCCATCATAGACTGCGTGCCATAGTTCTTCAGTCAGGAAGGGCATGAAGGGCGAAAGCAGCCTGAGCGCTGCTTCAAAAACACCAACCAGCGTGGTGAGAGCGGCCTTTGTCTTTGCCTTGTCCGCCGACTCGGAAAAATCGAGGCGGAGCTTGACGATCTCGATATACCAGTCGCAGAAGCTGCCCCAGAAGAACTGGTAGATGGCGTTGGCTGCGTCGTCATAGCGGTAGTTCTCGAGCGATTGGTTGACCTTGGCCGCGGTTGCATGGAGTTCGGCGACGATCCAGCGGGCTTCGAGCGGGGCATCTTTGGCAACCGCGGGCATAGAGCCGAGCGCGTCGGGATCGACCTTGATATCAACTTCCGCGGCCTTGTCCACATTCATGAAGATGAACCGCGCGGCGTTCCAGATCTTGTTGGCGAAGGCGCGGTAGCCTTCGGTTCTGGCCACATTGAAGGCGATGTCGGTACCGGGCGAGGCCATGGAGGCCAGCGTGAAGCGAACCGCGTCGGTGCCGTACTTCTTGACGATCTCGATGGGGTCGATGACGTTGCCCTTGGTTTTGGACATCTTTTCGCGGTTGGCGTCGCGGACCAGTGCGTGGATATACACCTCCCGGAACGGCACCGACTCGGCAAGAGAGCGCGGGCTCCCGTCGGGCATCGGAACGTCGGCTGCGAACCAGCAGCCGAGCATGATCATGCGGGCGACCCAGAAGAAGAGAATGTCGAAGCCGGTGACGAGGAGGCTGGTGGGATAGAAGGCGTCGAAGTCCGCGCGATCTGTTGTTCCCTCCCAGGTCTCAGAATCGAGACATGGGGTACCCAAATTGGTTCTTTGGGTGCGCGGTTTCGTATTGGGGACGATGCCGGGCCAGCCGAAGACGGAGACGGGCAACAGGCCGGAGGAGAACCAGGTGTCGAGAACATCGGTCTCCTGCTCGATGTTTGCCGAGCCGCAGTGGACGCAGGCCGTTGGGTCCTGGCGGGCGACAGTGATCTTGTGGCAGTTGGCGCAGTGCCATGCCGGGATGCGATGGCCCCACCAGAGCTGGCGCGAGATGCACCAGTCGTGGATATTCTCCATCCAGTTCAAATAGGTCTTCTTGTACATCTCCGGCGTGAACTGGACGTGACCTTCCTTGACCGCGGCGATGGCTTTATCGGCCAACGGCTGAATCTTGACGAACCATTGCGTGGAGAGACGCGGCTCGACAACGGTCTTGCAGCGGTCGCAGTGGCCCACATTGTGGGTGTAGTCCTTGATGCCGGCCAACAGGCCCTGCGCTTCGAGGTCGGCGACGATTTCCTTGCGCGCTACGTAGCGATCGAGGCTGGCGTACCTGCCGCCTTCGGCGTTGATGTGGCCCGTCGAGTCCATCACGTTGATGGAAGGCAGATGATGCCGCTCGCCGAGAGCGAAGTCATTGGGATCGTGAGCGGGGGTGACCTTGACGGCACCGGTGCCGAACTCGCGGCTGACCCACTCGTCGAGAATGATGGGGATCGGGCGATTCACGAGCGGCAGGCGCAGCTTTTTGCCGTGCAGATGCAGGTAACGCTCGTCCTCGGGATGGATGGCAACGGCCACGTCGCCGAGCATGGTTTCAGGGCGCGTGGTGGCAACGGTCAGAAACTCGCCGGTGTCGTTGCCGCCGTCATCTACGACCGGATAGCGGATCTCCCAGAGGTGGCCTTTGTGCTCGTCGTAGACGACTTCAAGGTCGCTGATGGCGGTCTGGCAGCGCGGGCACCAGTTGACGATGTATGCGCCACGGTAGATGAGCCCCTGCTCGTAGAGGCGGACGAAGGCTTCGCGAACGGCAACGGAAAGCCGCTCGTTCATGGTGAAGTACTCGCGCTGCCAGTCGACGGAGGCGCCGAGGCGCTTCATCTGGTCGAGGATGGCGCCGCCGTAATGCCGCCGCCACTCCCAGACGCGCTCGACGAAGGCTTCGCGGCCAAGCTGCTCGCGGGATGTGCCTTCGGAGACCAACTGGCGTTCGACCATCATCTGCGTGGCGATGCCGGCGTGGTCGGTTCCAGGCACCCACAGAGCGCGGCGGCCGGTCATGCGCCGCCAGCGGGTGAGGATGTCCATCTCCGTCTGATTGAGCATGTGGCCCATGTGGAGTCGGCCGGTGACGTTGGGAGGCGGCAGCAGAATCGTGAAGGCGGACTGGCCGTCTGAACCCTGGTCTTGGATGGGCACAGTGGGGATGGGCTGGGCGAAGAGGTTCTCGCTCACCCAATAACCCGCCCAGTGATCCTCAATGGCGGTGGGGTCGTAGGCTTTCGGCAGTTCGTGAGGCATGATGGCTATTGAACGATCCCCGAGAGCGTGCGCCGGCCCTTGTTTTCCAAGGGTTTCGGTCGAAAGGGACTACCCTCACTTTAGCAGATAGCGTTCACGCGCTTCCCACTGGGTGAATGGCAATGCTTTGCGCGGCGTCATGAAAAAGGCCGCTCCCGGCGGGGGAACGGCCTCTTCTGCCTGTATCTTCTCGGCGATTAGAACGGATTGAGCTTGTCCAGTCCCTTTTTCTTCTTCTTCTTGCTGGAGGATTGACTGCTCAGATCGGGCTTGGGCGCCTTCGCCTTTTTCTTCTGACCGGTCACGATGGGCTGCACATCCGAAACCATACCGGGCTTGATCTCGTTTACCTGGACGGGCGCTTCGACGGGCTTTTGGGCGGAAGGAAGCGCAGTGTTTGTGGGACCAACCGGCTTTACCAATGCATTCGGGTCGGTCGCGGTGGTTCCGGAGGGTGCGCTTACGATGGAAACGCCCACTCCAGTTCCATCCCCGGCCACGCCTGTCGCGAGCGGCGCCTGAGAGGGTTGGTCGCTGCGCGGCGGCTCATTCGCGCCTGTCGGCTTTGCGGCAGCTTCCGTTTCCGTGGGCTTACCCGCATTAACAGCATCTTTGAAGAGGGTGATGTTTTGCTTCGTGATATCCGGAGCGAGGACGCGGGTCGGATCAGTCAGCGTCGGCTCACCCACATGGACTGCTTCAACCACGGTCGGGCCACGCCGGATGAGACCGAGAATGTTATCGGTAAAGTGGAGGGGTTGACGGCTGCGCTCCTCAGCGTCACTTTCAGCAATTGCGGCCTGGGTGGGTTCAGGGATGGCCCGGTTCATGGCTACAAGGCGGTCACGCGCATCCTCCACGTGCGGAGCCATCGGATAGCGGGTAATCACCTTATCGTAGGCCGCGGCAGCCTTGTCCTGGTAGACGCTGACAAGCCGCTCTCTGACCGCGCTGGGAAGATTGGGAGCGATCTGGATATTGTGGGCCTCGCCGGCGTAGCAATCGCCGATGCCGATCAGCACCTGGTCGCTTTTGGAGTAAAGCGGATAGGTGTCCGCGACGGTCTCCAACCGGGCAATTGCGGCGGGATAGTTCATGCGGCTTTCATAGTAGAAGCCAATCTGGGCCTCCCGCTCCGCCAGTACTTCCTGAACGTCGCGGAGGCGCTGCTTGGCGCGCGGCACCAGAACGGAGTCCGGAAACTGATTGATCATCTTCCGGTACTGCGCTTCAGCCTCCTCGGCGTTGGTGGGGTCGCGGTCGGGTTTCTCCATCTGCTGGTAGTAGATGTCGGCAACCTTCATCTGCGCCTCGGCGGCTTCCGGCGCATTGGGGAAGAAAGTGATGAAGTCCTCGTACTCCGCTTCAGCCTGGGTGAGGGCGGCTGAACCGCCTTCCTTGTACCATGTATCGCCTACGGAGAGCTTGGCGCGCATCCGGTATTCCGATTCGGGATAGGTGTTGAGCAGGGTCTGCAGGTCGAGCCGGGCTTCGTCGTAGTGTCCTTTCTTGAGCGCGATCATGGCCTTGTCGTAAAGCGCCTTATCGGGCTGTTTTGAGTTCACATTGGCCAATGGGTTTGCGCTCAAGTCGAAGGGATTCTTCTGCTTGTGTTTTTTGCCCCAGGCGTTGGCCGGACCCTGGATCAGGGTCAGGACCGCTAGAGCCGCGACGGCAAATTTCAACTGCAACCGGTTCATACCACCCTCGTTGTAGTGACGGCGCCCGGGTGGGGCCTTCACCTTCACCTTCACCTGTTCCGAATTCCTTGCAACAATTCTACTCTTCCTCTTCCCACGTCTTACATTTTTGCGGCCGCACGGGCCGCAGTCAGCAAGGCACGCGCATCCTGCTCCGGCTGGCCAGCGCCAAAGACGGCATTTCCCGCGACCAGGAGGTCTGCACCTGCTTGGACGACCTGCTCCACCGTGTCGTGAGCCACTCCGCCGTCAACTTCGATTCTAAATGCCAGGCGCAATTCCTTGCGGATTGCGGCCAGGCGCCGGATCTTGTCGAGAGAAAAGGGGATGAACTCCTGCCCGCCGAAACCGGGGTTGACGCTCATGATTAGAACGTGATGGACCATGGGCAGAATGTCCAGGATCAGGTCGACGCGGGTGGCCGGATTGAGTACCACTCCTGGTTTCATGCCATGGTGGGTAATCAATTCCAGTGAGCGATGCAGATGCGGACAGGCCTCATAGTGCACGCTGAGCCAGTTGGCTCCTGCATCAGCGAACGCGGGAATATACTCGTTGGGGTTCTCGATCATGAGGTGGCAATCGAGGGGCAGGCGGGTGACCTTGCGCAGGCTGGCGACCACCGGCGGCCCAAGGGTAATGTTGGGCACGAAATGGCCGTCCATTACGTCCACGTGAATCGTGGTGCCACCGCCGCGCTCGGCTGCGGCAACCTGATCTGCCAGATGGGCAAAATCCGCCGAAAGGATGGATGGCAGCAGCTCAATCATGAAGTTTCCAGGAGAATTCCCTGCCCCGTCAGTGTATCAGCGGGAGCGCACGGGCGTCTGCGACGGACGGCCGGGTTTATTGGGTTGCGCCTGATTCGGGGTGGAGTGATTTCGGCGTCAGGGCAATGGCGATGGGACTAAGATGCTTCAGGAGGTGTGCGAGGATCTGATGGCATGTTCTTGATTGCACCGGCAGCGATGCGCCCTATTCCGCGCAGGATTGCCTTGATGGGCCAGCGACCGCCGCCGGCGGGGAAAAATATTTCGCCGGTACGGCGGGCCTCAGGACGGTAATACCAGCGCTTGAGCAGGGCCAGATGGCCCTGGCGCAGGGCGGCCGACGGTGGACCGGAGGGCTCGGCCAGCGCGGCCAGTGCGGCCTCCAGGCGAGCCTCGAGCAGGCTGCGGGCGGGTGTTTTCAGCCGGGCTGAAGGTCCGTCGGGGACTGAAGCCCCGCCTTCCGCTTGAGGCGGTTGCGGCACGACTGAAGTCGCGCCCTGATACAAAGCTTCAAGGACCTCAGTTTCGCCCTTTCCAGGCTCTAACCCCAGACCCCAGATCCCAGCTTCTTCGGGCATAGGTTCCATTGCTACCGGGTGAGCGAAGAGCGAACTGGAGCCGGACTGCTCGTTCTGGATTCTCATGCCAAGTGTCGAAAAGGCGGCGGGACCACGGAGACGGGCGTTCTCGAAGAGGAAGATCGCTACTTCGCCAGGATTGGCGGAGGCCTGAAGGATCACGGCGCGAAGCTGATTGAGCGGACGCACCAATTCAGGGGCGAGTGCGCGCACGCTTTCCATGCGGGCCACCTGCGCGTGGATCGCCGACGCGGTCTCGAATTCGAGGTTGGCGGAAGCCTCGTCGCGCTGGGCGCGCAGCATCGCCAGGCGGCTCTCTCCGCGGGTGGCCAGAAAGCTCGCAACGGCGGCGGCTTCCTGAGCGTAGCGCTCATCGGTGCAGCCTTGGTAACAGGGCGCCAGACACATCTTCATCTCGGAGTACACACAGCCGGGGTGGCTCGGATTCGGGTCCAGATCGTCGGTGCAGCGGCGAAGAAGAAAGAGTTTGAGAGCCTCGTCCACGTAACGCTCAGCCGCGGCGCGGGACGGGAACGGCCCATAGGCCCAATCGGCCTCGCGCTGGCTGGGGCGATAGGTGACGCTGACGCGAGGGTAAGGATTGCCGCCCAGGAAGCGGACAAAGGCCGGATGCCGCAGGTGCATACGTTCCAGCGACTTCGGGCCATAGATATGGTGGAGGAGCTCGAACTGAACGAGAAGGGATTCGAATTCTGAGCCAGTAAGCCGCCAGGCGATGCGCCGGACCCTGCCGGCCAATTGCAGACGGCGGGGATGCTTCGCGGACGGCTGGAGGAGCCTTTCGAGACGGCCGCGCAAGTTGGGCGTGCGGCCGACGTAAGGTTCGAAATGAGACTCCGCGCCGTAAAGAGCGAAGACGGCCGAGGCTTGCGGCAGTTGCGTCAACGCGGCTTTGGGATCGGCTGGATCGAAGAGCAGTGACTGGAATTCGCTCGGCACAGACCCCTCCGCTCAGGCTCCCGCAATCGTCATGCCGTCTATGCGCAGCGTCGGCGACGCTACAGCGCCGCGGAAGACCAGGTCATTGCCGATGGCGGTGACGTTGCGCAGCATCTCGGCCAGGTTGCCGGCGATGGTGATCTCTTCGACAGCATGAGTCAACTGGCCGTTCTCGATCCACAGGCCGGTGGCGCCGCGGGAGTAGTCGCCGGTGACGATATTGACGCCAAAACCCATCAGGCTGGTGACGTAGAGGCCTGCGGAAACCTCAGCGATGATTTGCTCCGGGGTAAGTGTGCCCGGCTGAAGAAAAAGATTGCCGCAGCCGATGCCCGGCGTACCAGCCAGACCGCGAGAGGCGTTGTGCGTGGACTTCATGCCGAGTTTGCGCGCGGTGTAGGCATTAAGCAGATAGCTGCGCAGGATGCCGTTTTCGATGACCACGGTGCGGCGCGTGGGAAGGCCCTCGCCGTCGAATGGCGAGGTGCCGAAACCGCCCACGCCGGTGGGTAGCAACATTGTGTGGTCATCGATGATGGTGATGCCAGGAACGGCAATGGCTGCGCCGAGCTTGCCGGCAAGGAAGGACGCGCTGCGCCAGATGGCATCGCCCGAGACGGCTTCAAAGATCGAGCCGACGAGCGAACGCGCCACTTCCGGTGCGAAGACGATGGGAACGCGCTGCGTGAGGACGCGCCGTGCGCCCAGACGGCGAAGGGTACGTCGCGCTGCTTCCTGGCCGACGGACTCCGGCGATTCGAGGTCTGCGAGCCGCCGTGCGCTCGACCACCAGCCGTCGCGCTGCATTTGACCGTTGGCGTCCATGGCCAGCGGGGAGGCGGAAACACCGGCGTAGCTGGTCCGGTATCCGCCCACGAAGCCGCGCGAGTTGGCCAGAACCCTGCGTCCGGTGGCCGCATCGAAAGTGCCGCCACTGGAATTGGTGATGCGCGGGTCAGCGGCCAGGGCGGCGGCTTCGGCGCGGCGAGCCCACTCGATGCGCTCCGGGCCCGGAAGCGAGTAGACATCTTCGGAGTAGAGGTGGAGGTCGCCGCTTAAGCAACCGAATTCGTCCGGTTCCGGCAAGCCTGTGAAGGGATCGTCCTCTGTGACCTTGGCCAGAGCCAGCGCGCCGTCGACAAGCTGCCGGATGCCGTCCGACGTGAGGTCGCTGGTGGAGGACGAGGCGGAACGCTTGCCCAGAAATACCCGCAGTCCCAGGCCGCGCGAGCCGGACTCCTTCAGGGTCTCCACTTGGCCCATGCGAACATTCACACTGAACTCGTCGCCTTCGCGGATCGCGACCTCGGCGTCGCTGGCGCCAGCTTTTACCGCCAACGCAACTACGTCCATAGCGAGGGTTTCCAGTTCAGGGCCGGTCAGATCGGATTGGGCGGGGAAATGGGGCATGGGTCAACAGTAACAAAACGACGCGCAAGACCGCATTCGCAGAGTCCGATCCGGAGTTGCTTCCAGGCTATCTGCCCGTGCCGCCAACGGTCATCTTGTCCAGTTTGATGGTAGGCATGCCCACGCCGACGGGGACGCTTTGGCCGTTTTTGCCGCAGGTACCGATGCCTTCGTCGAGCTTCAGGTCGTTGCCCACCATGGACACATACTTGAGCGCCTCGGGGCCGTTGCCGATCAGGGTGGCGTCGCGCACCGGGGCGGTGACTTTGCCGTCTTCAATCAGGTACGCCTCCGATGCCGAAAACACGAACTTGCCGTTGGTGATGTCGACCTGGCCGCCCCCGAAGTTGACGGCGTAGAGGCCGCGCTTGACCGAGCGCAGGATATCTTCGGGGGCGTCTTCGCCAGCCAGCATGTAGGTGTTGGTCATGCGCGGCATGGGGATCGACTGATAGCTTTCGCGGCGGCCGGAACCGGTGTTGGGCATGTCCATGAGCCGCGCGGAGAGCTTGTCAGAAAGGTAGCCCTTGAGGATGCCGTTTTCGATCAGCACCGTCTCCTGCGTGGGCGATCCCTCGTCATCGACATTGAGCGAACCGCGGCGGCCGGCGATGGTTCCGTTGTCAACTACCGTGACTTTGGGGCTGGCTACGGGCTGGCCAATGAGCCCCGTAAACGCCGAGGTCTTCTTGCGGTTGAAGTCGGCTTCGAGGCCGTGCCCCACCGCCTCATGGAGCAGGATGCCGGGCCACCCCGGGCCGAGGACGACCTGCATTTCGCCGGCGGGAGCGGGGATGGCGCCAAGCTGCAGGATTGCAGCGCGGGCGGCTTCATGGGCCAGGCCCTCCGGGCTCTTATTCCCGGTAAATTGTTCTAATCCCGCCCTGCCACCGCCACCGGCCGCGCCTTTAGTGGTGATGGCCTCCTGGCTGGCAATGACGAAGACATTGAGCCGGCAGAGGGGCTGGGTGTCGCTGGCAAAGGCGCCGTCGGAGGCGGCGATGAGGATGCGGCGCAGCTCTTCGGAGTAGCTGGCGCGAACCTGGACGATGCGGGGATCGAAGGCGCGGGCGGCGCGATCGGCGCGCAGAATCAGCTCCAGCCGAGCGGCAAGGTCAAGGTCGAAGCCGCCCAGCGGGATCGGATAGAGGTTGGCAGAGGGAGTCTCGATGAACCCCTGCACGGGTTGTTTCGCCGGGCCGGAGGCAATAAGGGCGGCGGTACGGGCAGCGTGGAGCACGCGCTCGGGGCTTAGACTGTCCGTATACGCGTAACCGGTGCGCTCGCCTGAGAGAACGCGGATGCCGCAGCCGGCGCTGGTTCCCTGGCTGGCCGACTTGACGATCTGCTCGTCCACGCCGAGAGCGGTCGCGGTAACGGACTCAAAGTAAAGGTCAGCATAGTCGCCGCCAGCCGAGAGGGCTTGACCCAGACAGCGCTCAAGCAGACGCTCGGTAAGGCCGAACTTCTCAAAAAAGTAGCGCTTGTGGTTGGGGTGCGGGGAACCAGCCGAATGAGTCATCCTGGTTCCAGTGTACGCCGCTTGCAGACCAGAGATGCGGGGACGAGTCCTGTTTCCGTTTTGGATTCGCCTGAAAAGATCGCTGTCGCAAGCGGCGTTCCCATGCTAGATTCATGCCATGAAGAGGATTCTTGCCGTTCTGCTGCTGTTCGTTGTGATCGCCAGCCCGGCGCTCGGTTTCCCCTTGTTTCATCGTCACCACCGCCATCGCCTTCACATCCACTATCGGAATCACAATCTAATTCATGTCCGGCGCCAGCATCACCCACGCCCTGAGAATCCTCGCACCCAGCACTTCATCGCTCACCATCCTCGCGTCCAGCATCCTCACACACAACATGCTCGTGCTAAGCACATGATCATTCGCCATCATCAAGTTCGGCACCCACAGGCTCACCGCCAGGTTCATCAGAAGAAAAAGAAGCATGCCTGAAGTTCGCCAGAACTCCGCAGTCTTCGGAGTTTCGCGTCGCGGGCACGGCGCGGTTTCATGGTGGCAAGGGGGCATGGTAAAGTTCGTGCCATGACCAACAGTGACGATCTTCGCTATCCCATAGGCCGCTTCAACCCGCCGGGGGAAAGTACCCCCTCAATGCGCGCCGCGCAGATTCAGACGTTGCGCAATCTTCCTGAACGCCTGCGCGCGGCGGTGGCCGGGCTTAACGATGCACAACTCGATACGCCCTACCGCGAGGGCGGCTGGACGGTGCGGCAGGTTGTCCATCACCTGGCCGACAGCCATGCCAATGCATTCCTGCGCTTCAAGCATGCGCTCACGGAGGATTGGCCTACCATCAAGGCCTATGACGAGGCCGCTTGGGCCAAACTGGCCGACAGCCGTCTGCCGATCAGCAGTCCTCTGATACTGATTGATGGCTTGCATGAGCGCTGGGTGGCGCTGCTTGAGTCCCTTTCCGACGAGGAGTTCCAGAAGGGCTACAACCATCCCGAGCGGGGCCGGCAACCGCTGGCTGCAGCTTTGGCGATGTATGACTGGCACGGCCGCCACCACACGGCGCATATCACCAGCCTGCGCGCGCGGCAGGGGTGGTAGGAGTAAGGCGTGAGCCATGCGGTCGAGGCTGCGTCTCCGGCACGGCTGGCGCAGAGCATTGAAGAATATCTGGCGGCGCATCCGGCGGCCGCGTTGCTGGAGGATGGGCGTGTCCTCTTCGACATGCGGACTGCCCACTACTCGGTAAGCGAATCACACGGGCGTTGCCTCTTGCAACTCTGGAGCGAAGAACGCAACCTGGTGCGCTCTGTGGTGGAGGTGCAGGCGCGCGCGCACTGCTTGCGGCTGATGACCCGCAGGATGGGTATGACGCGTCCGCAGGCGCTGGAACTTGTGCCCACCAGCGATCGCCGCACACCCACTGCGCGCGAGTCGGCGCGCCGCAATTATCAGAGGCTGCTGGAGCGCGTTCTGGCTCGCAACTTCATCGGCTCCAGGATAGAGGGCATGCGCTCGGCCATGGACCTGGAGCACAGTTTCGGGCCGGCTTACGCACGTGGGCGGGTGCTGAGGGGCACGGCCGCGGACGCGGTGATCGGCGTGGGAGCCTCGGAGTCCGCGGCAATGGTGGACGGCGTTCTTACGCTCGGACTACTGTGGCTGGACTTCTGCCGACAGCATGGAGATCGACGGCGACACTTTGGCGGACTCAAGGTGATTGTGCCGACCGGGGGCTGGCGAACCACGGCGGAGAGAATGGCATGGTTGAATCATTCTGCCGCCGATTTTCAGCTTTTTACCCTGGATGAACGCAGCGAAGAGCTTACGCCGGTGGATTTTCGCGACACTGGAAACGTAGAGTCGAGGCTTGTTCACGCCTTTTCAGCAGAGGCGGCGATGGAGCGCTGCCAGAAGAGCATCGACCGGATTTTGGCATTGGCGCCACAGGCTGCAAGAGAGCGAGTCGAGATTCGCGCCCGCTCGTCCACAGAGGTTGCGCTGCTACTGCACGGGCTGGAGTTTGCGCGCGTGCGGCATGGCGCAGCGGCTCACTCATTTGCACGCCAGGACGAACTGACCTTTGGCGCAGGCGCGAACGAGACGCCTCTTACGCCGGAGAACGACGAACTTTGCCGCGAGTTGTTCTCCCGGCTTTTCCGCAGCAGACACGCTGACGGAGAACATACAGATCCGCTCTTTCGTATGGCGCCGGAGCGATGGCTGGAAGCGGAGTTCCGGGCAGGAATTGGCGAGGTGCTGCGGGATTTGCGAGGCGACCTGCTGTACTCGCAGGTGCCAGCGCTCACGAACGGCGATCGCGGCATGCTGGACATGCTCACTCTGGACCGCAATGGACGGCTCACGGTGATGGAGTTGAAGGCCGACGAAGATTTGCACCTGCCACTCCAGGCGCTCGACTATTGGATTCGCGTGCGCGCGCTGAACGGCGACCGGCAGCCGGCTACTGGCGGCAGCAGGCCGCTCTCAGCATTCGAACGGCAGGGATACTTTCCAGGTGCGGAGGTTTCGCCGCTGCCGCCGCGTCTGCTGCTGGCGGCGCCGGCACTGCGCATTCATCCGGCCAATGACCCGGTGCTGCGCTACCTCTCGCCCGAGGTGGAATGGGAACTGATCGCGCTGAGCGAGCATTGGCGGAGGGAGTTGAAGATTGTGTTCCGGAAGCGAAGCGAAGATAAGGCGCCGAGATAAGGGCGAAGATTCCTAATTTGTCACTGATCTGAAATCAATGATTGCGATAAGGCAAGAGTCTATGAGTGAGATAAATTGCCGACGAGTCTCTATATCTTGATTGGGTGTCAAATTTGCGAGTGCGATCTTCTCGTGTAAGTTCGTGCAAAATTAGCGAGTAAGACAGAACAGACCGATTACAGAGGATTTTTCCTCTCTTAGATATGCTTAGACCATTGATACCGGAATGGCGAACGACAGGTTGATGAAACTCTTGCGAATGGCGTTTCGCAATATTGCATCTTTTCCTACGAGAAGAAGTATGGTGTTCTGTTCAAACCTTCACTCGTAGCGAAGACAGGGTCGATTCAGGAATGCCGCCATCATGCGGAGCGCTCGACATACCAAGACAATCTGAAAAGACGCACAGGGGCGATGCTTCTCGGGACCTGGCGAGTTTCTGGATGCGGCGCAGAGGTTGATTGCCCTGAAGAAATATTCAACGGGACATAAGACCGCGGCTAGTTTGCGCCGCTACGCGGGATAGCGAGTCCGCAAGTTGGCGGGTATTCAGGCGGACCTGCATTTTATTGGCTGCGCGCCTGAAGCACGTGGTGGATTGCCTTGAAGCGAATTCACATGGAACCTTTCGCTGCTCTTGAGACATTACTATTCACGAACGGCCACCTATTCAAAGTTTTCAGGAAAAGACGCAGTTCGTTGAGCGGATGTTGAGAAGAGGCCCTATTGAAATGAGGTTGAAACAGAAATGAAGCTCACAAATGGCGGTTGGTTATTCAGCGCCGGCAAGCGGCGGGGACAGGTGCACGCAAGGATGGGCCGGATCGCGATGGGATTGATCGTGATGGCTCTGGCGGGCCTGGCAGTGCTGGCACAAGGAATCAGCACGACGACAGTTCAGGGAACTGTGTATCTGGCGAATGGACTGGCCGGCACGGGGACTGTGAGCTTGAGCTGGCCGGCATTTACGACGGCTGCGGGGCAGGAGGTGGCAGCCGGACAGATGACGGTGACAATCGCGCCGGATGGATTTTTGAGCGTAAATCTGACTCCGAATCAAGGAGCGACACCGGCGGGGCTCTATTACACAGCCGTGTATCACATGAGTGATGGCACGACGAGCACGCAGTACTGGGTAGTTCCGGCAACGGCACAGGCGAGTCTGGGACAGGTGCAGGCCGAACTGATGCCGGCGGCCCAAGCGGTGCAAACAGTGGACAAGGCGTATGTGGACCAATCGATTTCCGAGGCGACGACAGGACTACTCACGGGTTCGGGAGGGACGTTGAGTGGCCCGCTGTATCTGAGCGGAGATCCGGCCCAGCCGTTAGAGGCGGCGGACAAGCACTACGTGGATTCAGAGGTCAGCCAGGCGCTGCCAGTCTCCGGCGGAACAGTGACTGGGGCAACAACCTTCGATGGGCCTGTGACGTTTGCTTCGACGGTAACCGGCATTTTGCCGGCCGGAGTGAGCGGGGACGGCGCCAACGGGATTGTTGTAATCGGCAATGCAAGCGCGGCATCCCTTGAACCCAAGGTTTCCCCTTATCTGGACATCCGGCGGTATGGCGCAGTGATCGACGGCGCGACGCCGATTGATGCGGCGCTCTCGGCGGCTTATGCAGCGGCGAACGCCAAAGGGGCAGCCACGGGCGCAACGATCCTGCTGCCCTGCGTGAATGGCAATGGCAGCGGGTGTTACCTCGCCAATGGCTCGATCCTGAATACAACCGCGGCTGGGAATATCACGTTGCTTCTGCAGGGCGAGTTAACGCTGGGCAGTACCTTTGTTCCACCTGATGATGTAGAGGTAAAGTGCGCGGGGGGAACGGGCAGCATTCAATTTCAGAACGGCTCGCCTTCTTGCGCGATTATGGCGCCGCAGGTCTCGGGAACGCTGGGGACGGCGATCACGTCCACCAACACGCCTGTCAGCTTCACGCCGGCCTTCACGAGCGGGAGTATCGCTAATTTCTACGGTGACTCGACTTACGGCTCGGCCATCACGATTGCTGGGATAACAACCTGCACGATCACTTCGATCACCCGCACAGCGGCGGCCAGCAACAACGTAGTCGCCACGCTATCTTCTTCGTGCCGCATTCCTGCCGGTACGACGGTAACGGTGACGGGGGTGAGTGATTCGACGTTTAACACGACGCCGATGGTGACCTTTGCTGACTACCCGGCGCAGCAGCTTACTTGGACGCAAACGGGCCAGTCACCTTCGACTTCGAGCGGCGGCACGGTCACAGGCTTCAACGAGGACAGCTTTGAGACGGTGCGCATCCTGTCGGTATCAGGATCTACAGTAACGGCGGTTTTCACGCACACGCATTCCGCCTCGGATCAATGGGGCATGGTAGGTGTAGCGCTCCCGTATAACACCTACTCCAACCACGCGTTTGACGGTGTGGGTATTTGGAATAACATCGGCGCGGGGTTGTGGGCCGAGCATAATGCTTTTGTCAACCTCAATCACGTCGGCATCGGAGAGACGGCCAATATCACATCGATTCCGCTGGAACTGGATAGCTCGTGGTGGGTTAACCTGAAGCAGGTATCGCTCTTGCCGACGCTCTCACACTTCTGTTCGAGCAACTGCGGACAGCAGGGTTATCCTTATGGCCTCCGGTGCACTGATGAAGGGTCTTATCGCAACCCTTCCGGCGATTACGCCTGCGAGTTTACCGAGATTTCAGACAACAGCGTCATTGGGGCCGGGATCAAGGTTGATACAAATGATCTGACAGGCTTCAAGCTGGCTGCGCCCATCGTCTCCCATACGGTTTTTGAGCAGCCGATCAACGGGGCTATTACGGTCGATCCCCGTACGACCAATGTATTTTTCAGTCCACTTACATTTCACTACGCGTCGCTTCAGGACAGTTTTATGGGCTACCCCATGTCGTGGGTGAATTTTACGGACCGGGGGCAGCCATCGGGTGAAGTCAATATCGACAGCGTGGGCACCGTGCTAACTGACACGGTAGCCGGAAAATATTTCACAGGGCGTATTCTCATCAACGGCACAAATGGGACGCCTACACTGGCGACCGGGCGCGGTACGCCAGTCGGGACGATCAATAGCGGCTCGATGATGGAGACTGAGCTGGACGGCATTGGGGCGTCCATGGGGCCAAGCCTCATCCCCTACGCGACGCAGTCTGTGACTACCGATCCGGCGTCCTGGACCTGTGCCGGGACGGGGTGCACCATCACAACCGGCGTGATGGCCCCGGATGGAACGGCCACAGCCGGAACGTTGACAACCGGCGCAGGAGGAACTTCGTATATTGGCGTCGGGGGAGTAGGCCAAAGTACCGCTCCCGGCGACTGGGTAATCTTTGGGGCCTGGGTTCGGGACACGAACCTACCCGGCGCTGTTGATCTGAATCTGTACAGCTACGGCGCGACGGATACATTCGTAGGCGCTCAGGGTACGGTGTGCGGCCTATCCTGCGCTGATTCCAGCGGTTTTCAGCCTGGGATCAATGGCATGTGGTGGCATCCGGTTGTGGCGGCAGCGCAGTTTGCTACGGGAACCGCGTCTGCACACGCCCTCTCTTTTAGGTTGATAGGGCCCCCGACCAGCGGAGAAGGGATTTCCTTCTGGCAACCGTTTCTCCTCTACATTCCCGCCTCGGCTGGCGTGACGGCGGACGAAGTAGAACGTTGGCGGCAGCAACTGATGCACGGGTATGTGCCCTCCGGACTCACTTCTGTAACGCTCGCTGCCGACCTAAATCTTCCCGCATCTTTTGGAAGCGTTCAGATTGGGCGGAATACCATTATCCCGCAGGGATCTACGCTCCCTTACGCAGGATTCAAAACGTATTCTGGATCGGGAAACCCGACCGATCCGTGTTCAGCAACAGCCAATTATGGCGCTATCGAAACCAATTCGTCTCTCAATTCCTTTCAGTGCTCCAATGCCAACGGAACGTGGATATGGAATCCGCTAGGTGGTATGAGCGGTCCGACATCTTCGACCGCTGGCGATCTGCCTAGCTTTGGGGATACAACGGGGAAAATGCTGGCAGACAGCGGCTTGAATTGGAACGGCAGCACGAACACGCTGGCGTTTCCCGGCGCGGTGAATATCACGGCTGGTGGTACAAACCAGAACATCACACTGAATCCGAGCGGGGCCGGAAAAGTAGAGGGGCCGAACTTCTACTTCACAGCGGATAATGGGACTCTCTCGGGCTACGACAGCGAATATGTGAGCATGTACAGCGGAGACCTCTATTTGAGCGGCGGTATCGGTTGGGGACACCCGTCTCCATCGGGGCACGAACTAGTGCGTGTGATCGGTACTCTGAGTCTCCAACTCAACGGAGGCAATTGCTCTGGTGTTTGTACCCTGGACTTTTCGCGGGGTAACCTCTGGGAGGTCACTCTGACCGGGAACGTGACGAGTGTATCATTTGCCAATTTGAGCGCCCCTGGAACTTATCACATTATCTGGCTCCAAGGTGCGACGCCCTACACCGTTACGGGGTTTCCGGCGTCGTGGCACGGAATAACTGCGCCTTCCGCTACGGCCAATACCTACGCGCGACAGACTTGCGATTTTGATGGAGAAAACGGCTACTGTGGCCCAGTCACGCAGGGCGCTGACTAGAGAGCAGCTTATAGAGGGCATCGAAAGACTAACAATGTCTACCATTCAAGAACAAGATGCAATTGATGCGGTTATCCCACGTCAGCAAGGCCGGAGAACGAACGGGGCTGCGCAATATGACTGATTAGATCGTATTCATCAGCGTATTTTACGAGAGTCTCATTGGCGCTTCCTGCTTTCTGATCGTCAAATGTTCGTCACGATGCCGGAAGTGTGGTTGCACGACCTCACTTCCGGGGCGCCTGTTCTACCGCGCCAACCAACGGCGGTTGCTACGATTGAGCCCGGAACAAGGTCTGCCGGATTAAACCGCGCGAGCCGCTATACAACTAAAGCCGCTGCTCTATTCAGGTTCTGTGGATACCTGGATTCGCTTACGGCGGGAACGGCGGGACAAGCCTATCTTTACATCCAGTACACAGGCGACGGTCACACTTTCACAACTACCGCCGCTCCTGCCACGAATGGATCGCAGGTTCGGGAAGAATTATGCCCGGTTTTGTTCCAGGGGGAATGGTGACGGAGAGAGAAGACGTTGAGCGGTTCTGCAGTTTACCCGTACTTTCCGGCGATGCGCCAGCAGGCCACTCCCGGAGCCGCATGCATGAAACTGCCGCGGCGGAGGGGAAACTGAATCCGGCGGAGCTGGATGCGCGGGAGTTGCAGCGCTTTGGCCGGATTCTCGACCGGCGTCCAATGAGCCTGAGGGGAAAGACAGTGGGGATGACGCTGGCGCGGGGGCTATTACGGGTGAGGACTCGGGAGGGATGGACATCGCCGCTGGAGACCAACGCAGTGCAAGAGGCCTTCGAGCGGCGGCGGGGCGTGCGAAACATTGTGCTGAAGGCGCGGCAGATGGGAATGACGACGTGGACGGCGGCGCGATTCTTTTTGAAGACCATTACGCAGCCAGGTACGTTGACCCTGCAAGTGGCGCATACGCAGGAGGCAGCCGAGGAAATCTTCCGAATTGTGCATCGATTTGTGGATTGGCTCCCGGGGCATCTGCGGGAAGGACCGCTCAGGACTTCGCGCGCAAATGTTAGGCAAATCGTCTTTCCTGAGATGGATGCTCAGTACCGGGTGGTGAGTGCTGGAGATCGAAATGCAGGGCGGGGACTGACGGTGCAGAATCTACACTGCTCGGAGTTGGCGCGCTGGCCGGGAGATCCGGCAGAGACGCTTGCGGGGCTGAGGGCGGCTCTGGCGCCGAATGCGGAGGTGATTCTGGAATCGACGCCGGACGGAGTGGGAGGATGCTTTCACGAGGAGTGGCAGAAGGCCGGAGAGAAGGGGATGGTGCGGCACTTTTTCCCGTGGTGGATGGAGAGGAGGTACAGGGCAGAAACCGTGGACGAGGCAAGCCTGAGCAACGAAGAGCGGGAACTGAGGTCATGGCACGGTTTGGATCTGGAGCAGATTGGATACCGGCGAAAGATCCGCGCGGATTTTCGCGGCCTGGCAGCGCAAGAATACGCCGAAGACGCGGAAAGCTGCTTTCTTGCGAGCGGTGAATCCATCTTCGAACTGGGAGCCGTAGAGGCACGGCTGGCGATGGCACCGGAGCCAGTGGAGCGGCGGAACAACGGAGCGATGGAAATCTGGCTACCGCCGGTGCCAGGCAAGGAATACCTGGTGGCGGTGGATCCGGCCGGGGGCGGAAGCGAGGGGGATTACTCGGCGGCGCAGGTGCTGGAGATGCGGACAGGACTGCAGTGCGCGGAGTTTGCCGGGCACATGAGCGGGCTGGAATTGGCGCGGCTCGTAACGGGGCTCGCGTGCGAATACAACCGGGCTTGGCTGGTGGTGGAACGGAATAATCACGGCAGCGGAGTGCTGGCGCACGTGGAGGGTGCCTGCGGGTATGAACGGGTATTCCGGCAGGCGGGTCAGGCGGGTTGGCTGACGAATTCTGTCAGCCGGCCGGCGATGCTGGGACGGCTAGATGCGGCATTGGTGGAGCGGCCGGATTGCTTTATGAGCAGGCGGCTGCTGGGCGAGTGCCGGAGCTTTGTTCGGTTGGCCAACGGCCATAGCGGTGCGCGAGCGGGAACGCATGACGACCGGGTGATGGCGATTGCGATTGGGCTGGCGGCAAGGGCAGAGATGCTGGACAGCGGAAAGATCTGTTAGCTTTCAGCTCACAGCTTTTTTGTGCTCCGGCACAGCGAGGAAGGAAGGGACAGCGGATACTTGTTGGATGATCGGTTTCGATCTGCACCGCAAAGCTCAAAAACAAATCGCTGGTCTTGGCTTAGAATTTTTGATAAGACGCAGCATTGAGCGGGGGAGTCGTTGGCGGTTCTGGCGGTACAGCAGATCCGGCGGATGTGTGGCGGGGCGCAGGGGCATCTGATGCTGGGCGCGGATGGCCACGTCTACGTGGTGAAGTTCCAGAACAATCCACAGCACATACGAGTGCTGGCCAACGAGTTTCTGGCCTCGCGACTAGCCATGGCGGCGGGGCTTACGGCGCCGGAGATCGAATTGGTGGAGGTCTCGAGCTGGCTGGTGGAGAATACACCGGAGCTGGAGATCGACCTGGGCCGGACAAAGCAAAGATGCCGGCCGGGGCTGCAATTCGGATCGCGCTTTGCGGGTGGACTGATGCCGGGACAGGTGGTGGACTATCTGCCCGAAGAGAAGTTGGCCGAATTGAAGAACCTGGCGGAGTTCGCGGGTATTCTGGCGCTGGACAAGTGGACGGGGAACGCCAACGGACGGCAGGCGGTGTTCACACGGCGGCAGCGGGAGCGGCGCTACAAGGCAGTGTTTATCGACTACGGGTATTGTTTTCATGCCGGGGACTGGCAGTTTGAGGACGCGCCGCTGCGAGGAGTCTACTACCGCAACGATGTTTACCGCGAAGTTACGGGGTGGGAGTCGTTTGAGCCCTGGCTGACGCGGCTGGAAACGATGGCGGCGGATACGGTGTGGAACGCGGCCAACGAGATTCCGCCGGAATGGTACGGAGGCGACCTGACGGAGATGGAAACGCTGGTGGAGAAGCTTCTCGCGCGGCGCAACCGGATTCGGGAACTGATTGGGGCCTTTGGGAGATCAGACCGGAAGCCGTTTCCCAAATGGGGCAAGATGGCGGGAGAAATTTGCCAAGTGGGCTGGCAGGCGACACGATGGGGATCTAGCATCGTGGGAAGAGTGAATTGAGAGGTAGCTTGCAGGGATCGGCTGTCGAATATCCGCATGGCATTTGAAACCTGAGATGGTGGTGGAAAGCTAAAGGCTTAGTGCAGAAGATTGCGAGCGGAAAGCTGAATGCGGGATCAAGCGATGAATAGCCCAACCCAGAGACGCGCCTGCGAATTTCATCTGCTCCGGTATGTGCCGGACGCGGTGAGGAACGAGTATGTGCATATCGGGGTGATCCTGCGCGAACAGGGGAGCCGGCAGATTGAAGTGCGTTTTACCCGCGATTGGAGGCGGGTACGCTGCCTGGATCCGGATGCGGATACCGCTCTGCTGGAGGGGATTGAAGGCGAACTGCGCCAGCGGTTGCACGAGGAGCCGGATGGCAAGCTGATGCGGCTGCTCGGAGAGTCGCTGTCATTGAATTTGCAGATGACGGAGGCCAAGGCATATCTGGCTGAAACTCTTCCCGCGGGCATGGAAGAATTGATGCGGCTGTATGTCGATCCGCCGGCGAGGGTACGTTTGCCGAGGCTGAGCGGACGGGCGGCCATTCAGGCCCGAATGCGAGCAGAGTTCGAGCGCGTCGGAGTCTGGGATCTCCTGCGAAAGAGGATTGCAGCTTCGCAGTACACACGTCCGGGGGACCCGCTACGTATTGATGCGGGTTACAGGCCGAATGGAATCATCCGAATGTTTCACGCGGTAAGCCTGGAACCGGGTGTGGAACTGGCCAAGGTGCTGGCGTTTTCCGCTGCGGGTTTGCGCGCCGGCGTGAAGCGGGTGGAGAAAGTGGAACTGGAACTGACGGCGGTGATCGAACCAGCGGCCAAGATAGGCGCAACGGATGAGGAGCCAGACCGGCTGGAGATGTACCGGTTTGGCGTGGAAACGATGGAAGAACACCAGATCCGGGTGCTTACAACGTCAGATATGGGGCGGGTGGCGGAGACAGCACGGCGCGAACTGCGAGTGTGAAGGCAGTTATAGGTTATAAGTTATCAGTTGGGAGTTGTGAGTTATTTTGGAAGCCTCACACTGATCGCGAGTTTCCGGCCATGGATTGCAGATAATTCTTCTGTTTCGCGGTAGGATCGTTTTTGTTGAGTGATTTTTTGGGGGTTGAATCTGTGAACTGATTTTTGACGGCTGCAAGTTGTAAATGGAGTTGAGGCATAGCCTTTTCGGAGGCTGTGCCTTTTGCTTTTCAGGGCAGCAGGAAAAGGAAGGTGCGCGTGAAGGTAGGAGAGCAGTTGCGGGAGATATGGCAGCAGGTACGCAACGGCGGACAGGCCCGGTCGACGGAATTGGAGGCTGCGGCGGAGGCGGAACGCAGAACGCTGGCGTTGCCTGCGATTCTAAGTCCCGTGCAGTTTCCGTGGCGGCATCTTCCCAAGCCGACACCATTGAATCTGCGCCGGTTCGCGGAAACGCCGATTGTGCGGCGGGCGATCAACGTGATCAAGGATCGCATTGCGTCCATGGATTGGCAGGTGCGAGTGCGACGGGGGGTGAACCCGGGCGATGTGGCCTATCTGGAGAGAAAACTGCGGTCGCTGCGCCGGATGCTGGAAGAGCCGAATGAGGTGGACGGCTTTCGCACGCTGATCGAGCAGGTGATTGAGGATGCGCTCACCGGCGGCTTTGGCGCCATTGAGATGGAGGCGACGGGGGATTCGGAACGGCCGGCTATGCTGTGGCCGGTGGATGGGGCGTCGATCCGGATCAACGCCAAGTGGGACGGGCAGGCGGAGACACCGCGCTATGCGCAGGCGTTGCCGGGACAACTGGAGTCGAGCGCAGTGGAATTGCGCGACGACCAGTTGATGTACATCCGCATGAACCCACGCAGTTTTACGCCATTCGGGCTGGGCCCGCTGGAGGTGGCATTCGAGACGGTAAACCAGTTTTTGAGCGCACACCGGTTTGCAGGGAAACTGGCGGCCAACTCGGTAGCGCAGTACGCGCTGTGGCTGAATGAAGCAACGCCGGCGCAGCACGAGCGCCTGATCCGATGGTGGCAGGACGAGATTGAGGGGACAGGGCGAGTACCGCTGCTTTCAACCGAACAGAAACCCGAAGTACTGCGCTTTGCACAGGGGACCGATGCCGATCTGCGGCTGGCCTGGCAGGAGTTTCTGATTCGCATGATCGCCAATGCATTCGGGCTGCCGCCGCTCATGCTGGGACTGGAGGCGGATGTAAACCGGTCGACGGCAGCCGAAATGGCCGATGAGGCGTTTCGCGGTGCGATTTCGCCGCTGGCGATGCTGATGGCCGGGCATATAACGCGCGACCTCTTCGGCAAATGCATCGGCTGGCGGGAGTTTGAGTTTGTCTTCAACGAATTGAGCGCGCGAGACGAGGAGACGGAGCTGGCAGTGCAGGTGCAATTGCTGCAGGCCGGGGTGCTGACCGTGAACGAAGTGCGGGCTATGCGGGGCCTGGGACCGCTCGAACCGGGACAGGAAGTGCATTCCGAGGTTTCCAGTTCCTAGTTGTTCGCGTGGTACAGCAGTTGGGAGTGCAAGGTATCGCATCTGGGAAGAAGCAGATCAAGCAATGGGCAGCACATGAGAGCCAGCTATGGGCGAAGGGCCAGGGCTGGCAGAGCGGAGAACGCATGCGATTGGAAGCGATGGCGGTAAGGATTCCGCATGTAGAAGGGCATCCCAACCGGGTGCCCTTCGAGGGGGTATTAACGGTTGTGAACGCGTCCAGTGACAAGGCGCCGGCAGGAGCGCGCGGGCACCGCGTGATGTTGACACGCGAAGCAGCGGAGAAGGCGCTGCCTTCACTGCTGGGCATGGCGGTTGACTACCGGCCGGACTGGGATGGCCATGATGCGCGGCGGAAGATCGGACTGCTCACCGAGGCAAACCTGATCGGGCAGCGGCTGGCGGTGCGCGGTTATCTCTATGCGCGGGATTTTCCGGAAGTGGCCGAGGCTATTCAAGCACAGTCACCCGGCGCCATGGGGATGAGTTATGAGTTAGCCGACGCACGGGTTGAAGATATGCGGGCCGAAGTATGGAAGCTGACCCGCGTGACCTTTACCGGGGCGGCGATCCTGCTGCGGGAAAAGGCTGCGTACCAGGCGACAAGCTTCAGAATGGCGAGTTAGTAGAACAGCAAGGCTGACGCGGTTGGGAGAGTTAGCTCAGCGCGTTTCAAGACAGCTCCACATTGTGGGGCTGTTTCTGTCAGCGGACAGGCATCACTTTAGAAAACGTTCAAGGTAAACAGAAAGGAACAGCATGGAGAACAAGGAGAAGGAGATGGTGGAGCGGCTGGAGGCCGCGACCACTCTGCTGGAACGGACGCTGCGCTGGCTCGATGAGCGAGTCACCACGGCGGCGGCACTCTCCGGCGATGTGGAGAGGATCTCCGCAACGGTAGAGCAGAGCCGACGCGAAGCAGAGCTGGCCGAAAAGCTGGCGGCGGCTGAACGGGAACTGGCTGAATTGAAGGCTGCGGCAGCGCCAGCATTGAATCCGCTGCGCAGGACGATACCGGCGGCTACCAGCGAAATGCTGGCCAAGCACGGCGTCAGCGAAGGCCCGGTGGAAGTACACACACTGGATGCGGCGCTGGCCGGACTGAGCCTGGAGCAGCGAATCGCGGTGAAGAGCCAACTGCTGCGCGCCGGAGCAATCGCGTAGGAGCCGGCACCACCGATTCCCTTGCAGCCAGGGCCTGTCAAAGGGCCCTGGTAGCTTACGGCACTACGGCTAGATTTCAGATGGAGAGCGAGACCGGTGAAGGAATTGTTGGAATCGCGATTCATTGGAGAATACAAAAGCAAAGCCATAACTTGGCTAGCGGCATGCTAGCAGCTAAACCGCCCCATGGAGGGGGCGCAAGAGCCTATGAACGCAACCTTTGCAGACATTCACGCGGCTGCTGATTTTATCGGGCCAGGCGCAATTGAAGTTCCTTTGTACCAGACCGAGATATTCGACATCTGCCGCCGGTCCAGCCCCTTCGGCCAACGCATCAAGCAGGTTCCGGCGACCGGGCATCCTTCACGGTACTTCGAGGAGACGGCAATTCCCAATCCTGGGACGGCGGGTTTCGTGGATCCGCGCAACATGACTCCCACCGTGGTGAGCCCGACACGAGTCGAACGCAGTGTGCCATTGAAGGCGATCGTTTCACAGATCAACTACAACCTGTTCGATATCGAACTCGGCAACCAGCAGCAGCAGTTTGCCTACCTGCAAGCCAAGGACCTGGTGGATACGGTAAGCGGAGTGATGGTGGCGCACGACGTGGCCTTGTGGAATGGCAATGACACCAGCCTGAGCGCACCGACCACGACGCAGTACATGGGAGCGATCAGCCAGATCGTGGCCGGCGGCAATACCACCACTATCGGCACCTCAGCTTCGATCGTGGACGGCATCAAGTCGGCGGTGGCGCAGATGGTGGCCAGCAACGGTTATCAGGTGCGGCCGACAGCCATCTACGCCAACCCGGTGCTTCTGGACCTGATCGACCGGGAGATGAAGACCGAGTTCAATGTGGTGCTCAACACGGACCAGATCACCGGCGGCGTCCGTGTGAAGATGCTCTCGACGCAGGCGGGCGATTTGCCCCTGATTCCTGACTGGAGCCTGAGCTACACGGGCACGCCCGGATCAGGCTCCGCGGTGCTGCCAGCTTACATCGTTACGGAAGACCTGATCGAGTACCATTGGCTCGGCGATCCGGCGCCCCGAGTCTTCCAGCTTGGACTGCCTAACTCGCTTACCCACCAATATGTCGCCGTGAAGTTCGGCGCCATCGTGGTGAAGGGAGCTAACTACGCGCACTACCAGGTGCTGGTGGACCGCTAGACAGAGCGAGTTAGCGCAGTGAGTTGGCGAGCGAAGAGGCTCCGTGAGACGGAGCCTCTTCCGTTACCACAATTAGTAAGTGAGCGGATTGAACAGATCACGCTGCGGGCGAGAGTAATGATCCATCTCTCTCGCTCGTCTCGTGAATTTCAAGAAGAGAGAAGGGTTAGGTATGGCATATCTGCAGCCAGCGGATTACCCGAACTACGGATTGCCGGCCGGGACATCGGCGGACTGGGTCACAGCCGCCTCGGCCTTGATCAACAGCTACTGCAGGCGGCCGGACCTGAACGTGATTCAGTACACCGAGCGGTTACGGTTGACGCGCGGTGCGCAGACTGTGCTGCTGAGCTATTTGCCTCTGGCGCCGCTGGGAACGGCCACGTCGCCGCTGGTGACCATTGAAGGCCGATACGCAAAGCCACGGCGAGAGGAGCTTCTGGCCGAGCCGATGTTCGAGATTGCATGGATGTTTTCGCTGCCCGGCCAGTGGTCCGCAATTGACCTGAGCTTGGTGGATCTTGACACAAATACCGGAGAACTCACCCTGCCGTGGAATTTACTGGGATTGCCCTACAACGAAGTATCGGTGACTTACACGGCGGGGTTGGCAACCATTGGCGATGACATCAAGTCAGCCTGCGCTCAGATTGTGCGCAACGCGCAGTCGACGCCGGCTCTGAACGCCAGCAGGACCAGGATCGACACGATGTGGATGCAGTATTTCTCAAGTTCACTGGTGGACGAAACGGTGCAGGCATGGCTGCGTCCCTACGTGGCGAGCAGACTGGGGTGAACGATGAGCGATACAGCGCCACGTAACCCTGTGGGAGCGCCGCAGATGCTGGCCGACGCACTGCTGCGAGGCGTAGGAGGAACCTCGGCTCTGCTGCGCGTAGCAGGCCCGAGCGCGGATACCAACATGTCTGAGGTAGGGCTGGTGGCAACTACATTTGCCGAGGTGGTGATCAGCCCTGTCGTGATGCGCAGGCTGAAACCGGCGTGGCGGGAAGGCGACGAGTCGCAGTGGGAGCTGTTTGTCTCAGCCACCAGCGTGGAACAGCAGGTGAGTTCACTCAATCTCGCTTCTGCTCAGTCACTCTTTGCCATGACGTTGGCAGTCACGGTTGCAGGGCAGGATTACCTGATCGAATCAATTGCCTCCAACCAAGCCTTTGGGCAGGTTTATCTCTACCGATTGCTGTTGCGTGATGCGCGGCAGCAGGCGGTGTAAGGCGAGTTCGCAGTCCGGAGTTCGCGCGTTGACACAGGTAATTTACTGCAAGGCGTGGATGGATGATGGCTTGATGCGCCTAGCGACTTGTGAATTGCGAGCTCCGTACTTCAAGAACCACACGACGAAACAGTGAATTGCAAACCGGAAACTGTGAGCAGTCATGCAAAATGCGAAAGACTCGTTTTATATGGCGTTGAGGACGCGACTGGTAGCGGTGAATCCAGAGCGGACAACGCTGCTGCGCGGCGCAGTGCGGCCGGGGATCCTGGTTGAGGAGGCGGAAGCTCCTTTCGGCCAGCTCCCCAATGACGTGTTCGTGCTGCGGTGGCTGGGACTGGCATTCGACGTGGATCTTGCCTCCACGATGGCGGCCGAAGAGTGCGAGATCCTTTACCAAACCTGCGGCACGCAAAGCTTCGGTGGATTGGACCGCGGACGCTCATTGAGCAAAATGGATGAGGAGCTGTTGGCGATCCTGCAGCCGTTCTCTACCCAAAAACTTAATTACTCATCGACTCCCCCGTCCGGGATGCTGACACAGGTGTTCTGGGACGAGCCGGTCCTTAGTCCGATCACGATTCAGAGGGATAGGTTGACCCGGTCAGCAAAGGTAACACTTTACAGCTATCAGGAACAAGGTGAATAGATGGCAGCAACATGGTTTTCAGCTCCCGCTCCAGTAGCGCGGCGAGTGCGGGCGTACTTTGCGCCGGTAAATCGTGCGGCGCAGACACCGGTAATCTTCGATCCGGCCGAACAGGGAAGCTTCAACCTGGATGCTCCTCCGGCGCCGTGGATCAGTCTGGGGTGGGTTCAAGCATTTACACGGAAGTCGGTGAGCAAGACAGCGCCAGTACTGACGGGAATCCCGGCTGCGACACTGGAGCAGGTGCGCGAGACGCTGGAGGCGCAGGTGAGCCTGGAGTTCCTGAGCTGGACCAAGCTGACCATGGCGCTGGCCACGGGCGCTCAACACATGAATCTGTTGGCGGCGGCAACCGGGGCCGCGCCTGCCGCCGATGGAGCACAAGCTAAAGCGGCGGTGACACCGCAGAGCGGATCGACGGCGACGTTCATCGCACTAGCCTCGGCGGATGCGGCGGGATTCACGGCAGGAACGATGATCGCAGTAGACGCGGATTACACGGGACAGACAGGCTTTGTGGGCTCACCCGTGGCGGGGGCATACGTTCGCCAAGGTTTGACCGATGTGGATTACATCCGCCGCGTGACTTTCAACGTGGCCCTCGCTTCCGCAGTGAGTTCGACCGGCCTTACGCTGGCCGAGCCGCTGCCCGGTGGCGCGCCTCCTGACGGCGCAAAAGTGCAGGCGCTAACCGGCTTTGTGGATCGCGAAGGTGGCAGCTTCTATCAGGAGTGGTCGGCGCTCTTCGCCATGCAGGGAAGCCAGGGAGAAAGAATCATCTTCTACTATCCCAGATTGCAGGCAATGGCCGGCGCGCAAGAGACGGCCGTCCCGTTTGATGCAAAGCAAAAGAACGGACTGGCTCGGGTGTTGCTTAGAGGACAGTTTCTGGCCCTGCCGGTCACCGATCCGCTGGATGGCGAACGTGTGGTGTGCTACCGGAGCTTCTTGCCTGCAGCAAATGTGTTAGTGTAGCGCGCGAGTTACTCAGCAAGTCAGAAGGTTAGAGAGTTACAATGAAGATTACGATCCAGACGCAGGACTATACAGCCGCGCTCGATGCCATTCAGCCATTGACAATTGAACGTAAGCTCAACGAGCCCTCGATTTGCCGGTTCTGGTTGAGTTTGCCAGCGGCGGGGAGCCTGGCGACGCCTTCCCTTAACCAACACGTCACTGTAATCGGCGACGACGGAACAGTCTATTTTACGGGTTATGTTGCAGTAACTCCGCTGCCGGAGTTTGCGGGCATGGGGATCGAGGGGCCGCGCTTTCGAGTTGCAATCCAGGCCTTGAGTGATGAAGTGTTGCTCGACCAATTATCCGTAGCTCCCAGCAAAGGAGCGACAGGACAGACAGCGGGGGCGCTCATCACAACGCTGGTGACACGCACCGGATCAACTGCGCTTTCGACCCAGGGACTCACTTTGAATGCAGCGGTGAGCAACTTTGTTCCCGAGCCTGGAGCGTCTTGGAGCAGGAGCGCAGGACTGATCGCGGGCCAGGCGCGCGCAGCCTATCGCGCGGTGGATGGAGCGCTCGCCCTTGCTTCCGCGCAGAATACAGTTCATGCTCTCAATGAGTCTGACGGCAGCCTGAGCCTGACGAATCTGACTTTTACATCCAGTGTGAAGCGTGCGCTAGCGAATGATGTCACCGTTTGCGGCGAGAATGAGCCGGTAGCCTATGTCACGGAGTATTTCCTCGGCGATGGAGTTACAACCCAGTTCTATCTCGCCGAGGACCCATTCTTTCCACCTTCCTCGCGGTCGACGATGATTTGGGAACTTTTCAACGAGTCCCAAATCGACGAGCGCGTGTGGAGTAATGAAAGTGGCAACGGATATATTTCGCTCGGCGCGGGCGGACTGGTGATGAATGGCGGTAACGGCATTGACGGTGAGACGCTACTGACATGGATCGACCCAATCGAGATGGGCGGGACGCTGCTTCTGGAAGCCGAAGGTGTGACTTTGGCCGCGGGCAGCACCGGAATACTGGCCGGATTCTTCATGGGACTTGAAACCGCGGCTGACTGCACGGCTGGGTTCCAGGCGTCAGCGCAGCAGGGCACCGGGACTGTTTCGCTGCAACCCATTGTTCAAGGATCTCCCGCGGGAACAGCTTTTACTGTAAATCCGGCGAATCAATATACCCTTCGGGTGAGGGTGCATTGCCCCGATGACGAGCGGGCGCAGGCGATCTATCGCTCTTACGGAGACAGCGGTGCGGTCATCGCCGGCGGGAAGTGGGTTCTAAGTCCTGCAAAGATTCAAATTGACCTGCAGGAGTTTGTCGACGGCGTAGGTTCGATGCCGGTAACGCTCTACGATGGCTCCATCGCCAGCCTTCCCGGGTCGTGCATGGTGGTGGCCGCGAGCTGCATTAACCTGGTGGGAACCATGCGCGCACTGCACCTGATGAATCTTGGATCGGGGTGGGTGGTGAGCACGCCACCAGGCGGCAGCCCATATACGCGGCGCATTGGTTCGACAGCGCAAGCAGGCGAGTGCCAGCTGGAGCGCACCGGCAAGCTGATTTTCTATACGGGTTTCGCGCCGGTAGCAGGAGAACAGATTGCTGTGAGCTACCGTACAGTAGGCAGAGCAGTCGGGCGGGTAGTAAACACTGCAAACCAGCAGGCGCTGGCGCAAGCCGGAGAGCCGGCCGTGGCCACCTGGATCGGCTCGGTGACCAATCCGCCGGCGCGCAGCTCCTCGGACTGCCGCACCGCGGCGTCGGTGATTGGGCAGGCGGCAGCCAGCATCAGCGCGCTGTGGAGCGGAACCTATAAAGGCACAAGGGCCAGCTTTGCCTCAGACGTCTGGCCCGGCGATGCGCTGCTTTTGAATGTGCCATCTGCCAATCTGAACACGCAAGTTGTCGTGCGGACGGTAAAGATCAGCTATACCCCAAGTTATCCAGACTTAGTACAGTACACGGTGACTTTTGCTAATGACTGGGCCGAGGATCTGGCGATCAAGACCAGCGCCATGGTTCCAGCCAATGCCTGGCTGCCGGCGCCGGTAGCTCCCACCTTACTGGCCAATCTGAACAGTCTAGCCGTAACGACGCTGAATGGGACCACGGTCGCGATCAATACGGGCGTAACCCCGCCTGCGGGCGGAGGGTTTGAGATACGCAGGCGCGATTTTGCCTTTATGGCAGGAGAGGACCCGGGGCTCGTGGTGCGCGCAACTGCACCCAACATCACCTTTTCGCGTGAGACCGCCTGCGACCGCTTTTACATTCGGATGTACGACGACGCGACCCCGCCAAACTATTCGGAGTTCTCAACGGCATTGTTCATCAATCTGCCATTGGGTTCATGAACGGCATTTGATGCGAGCTTGAAGGAAACGATAAATGGAGTCCGGCGGATGCGGATGATGAATGAATTCGAGGCGCAGGTGTTGAGCGATTTGAGCGTGTTGAAGGCGCAGATGGCGGGGTTGATGGGCGACGGCAACGGCGGCCGCCTGGCAGAGTTGGAGCGCCGCATGGAACGGCACGAACAGAACTGGCAGCGGGCCAAGGGATTTCTGGCGGCGGTAAGCGTGCTCTTTGCGGTAATCGAGGTAGCCGTCGAGGCGTGGCACCGGCATTGAAGCAATGTAGCTGGACAATGATTACAAGGGGGGCCAAGAAGTGCATTGGTCTTTGAGGCATTTCCGGCCCCTCGTATAATCAGCCATATGAACGAACGGCCATTGGTTGGCGTGGTAATGGGCAGCAAGAGCGACTATGAAGTGCTCTCGGCTGCGGTTGAGATGCTGCGTGTACTTGAGATTCCCCATGAGGCACGCATTGTGAGCGCGCATCGCACTCCTGACTGGCTCTTCAAATATGCCGAAACCGCGCGGGAGCGGGGTCTGAGGGCGATCATAGCCGGCGCGGGAGGCGCGGCACACCTGCCGGGAATGCTCGCGTCCAAGACGCTTGTGCCTGTGCTGGGCGTTCCTGTAGCGGCCACGCAACTCAACGGCATGGATTCATTGCTTTCCATCGTGCAGATGCCCAAGGGCGTTCCCGTAGGTACGCTGGCCATTGGCAAGCCCGGCGCTGCAAACGCGGCACTGCTGGCAGCGGAGATTCTGGCCGTAACAGACGCCGCACTTTATGAGCGGCTGGCGGCATGGCGTGCGGCACGTACGCAGGAAGTGCTCGATCAGGAGCTGCCAGGGTGAACGCCTTTTCCCCATCCTCATCATCCAAAGCGGTTTCAATCGTGCGTCCCGGAGGCTTGCTGGCCATCCTGGGCGGTGGACAGTTAGGGCGCATGACGGCTATGGCCGCGCGCACCATGGGCTATCGTGTGCGCGTCATGGACCCCGAACCGGCTTGCCCCGCCAGCTTTGTCGTGGACGAAACCGTCGTCGGCCGCTGGAACGATGTTGAGGCGGCGCAGCGGTTGGCCAGGGGCGCAGACGCTGTAACACTGGAAATTGAGCAGATTGGCGTGGAAGCACTGGAGGCAGTGGCGCGGCTGGCGCCGCTGCGGCCGGGCGTCGAGCCGATTCGCATTATTCAGGACAAGACATTGCAAAAGACGTGGCTCGCGGAGAACGGCTTTCCGGTCGGGCCGTTTTGCGTGGTGCACAGTCCGTCGGAGTTGCAGGATGCCGTTACCGCGCTGGGTGGTCAAGTCTTTTTGAAGATCGGGCGCGGCGGCTACGATGGACGCGGACAGGCCCGCATCGGCCTGGATGTGCCAGCGACTGAGGAAGCCGTCAACGCGGCGTGGCAGAGCATTGGCGGACGGCCCTCCGTCGCGGAACAGGCTCTCGACCTCGACTGCGAGATCAGCGTCATGGCTGCGCGCAGTCCATCCGGCGAAGTGCGTACTTATCCAGCGGCGCGCAATCATCATGAGAATCAGATCTTGGCGTGGAGCGTGGCGCCCGCCGGTGTGCCGGCCGAGCTGGAATCGCGCGCTGAGGCACTGGCCGCGGCGATCGTGGCCAGGCTCGGCATCGAGGGTCTGCTCTGCGTGGAGATTTTTGTCACCCGCGCGGGGCAGCTTTTTGTCAATGAATTGGCACCTCGGCCGCACAACAGCTATCACCAGAGCGAGCGCGGCTGCGTGACAAGCCAGTTTGAGCAGCTTGTACGCGCCGTTTGCAACCTGCCGCTTGGTGACACGGCGATTGTTAGCCCGGCAGCGATCGTGAATCTGCTCGGCGACGTATGGCTGCACGGAGAGCCCAATTTCCCTGCAGCCCTGGCCGTGCCCGGGGTGCGCGTGCACATCTACCAGAAACACACTCCGCGTGGCGGACGAAAGATGGGGCACTTGTCGGCCACGGGAGCAACGGCGGAAGAAGCGCTAGAGCGTGTGCTCGAAGCCAAGCGGTGCCTCTAGCTGAATTGCTCGGCCTTCTCCCATCGCTTGGGACGCTTGTTCGCCTGCAGAATCTTCTTGCGTAACCGCAGCGACTTGGGCGTCACCTCGACAAACTCATCATCTGCGATGAACTCGATGGCCTGTTCCAGGTTGAGGGTCTTGTAGGGCACGAGGCGAATGGCTTCGTCCGCCGTGGACGCGCGCATGTTAGTCATCTTCTTTTCGCGCACCACATTCACATCAAGATCATTGTCGCGCGAGTGTTCGCCGACGATCATGCCCTCGTACACCTCTACACCCGGCCCGGCAAAGAGAATGCCCCGCTCCTGCAAGCCATTCAGCGCATAGGTCGTGGTGAGTCCCTGGCGGTCCGCGATCAGTGCGCCGGTCGGCCGCTGCGGAATCTCGCCCTGGTAGGGGATGTAACCGTCAAAGAGCGAATTCATCACAATCGTGCCTCGGGTCTCGGTCAGCATCTCGCTGCGCAGCCCAATCAATCCGCGGCTCGGCACTCGGAACTCCATGCGGACGCGGCCGGAGCCGTGATTGTGCATCTTGGTCATCTCGCCCTTGCGCGGCCCCAGCTTTTCGATCACCACGCCGGTGTAGGCCTCCGGCACGTCGATAGTGAGATGTTCGACCGGCTCCATCCGCACGCCATCCACCATCTTCGTAACAATCTCTGGCCGGCCGACCATCAGTTCGTAGCCTTCGCGGCGCATCATTTCGATCAGAATCGCCAACTGCAGTTCACCGCGACCCAGGACCTTGAAGCTGTCAGGCGAGCCGGTCTCTTCCACGCGGATCGAGACGTTGGTGAGCAACTCCTTTTCCAGGCGCTCGCGCAGGTTGCGGCTGGTAACGTATTGACCCTCGCGCCCTGCGAAGGGCGAGTTATTCACGCTAAATTGAATCGCGATGGTCGGCTCGTCAATGACGATGAGCGGCAGCGGCGCGGGATTCTCGACGCTGGTAATCGTCTCGCCGATGGTGATGCCCTCCACGCCGGCAACGGCTACGATGTCGCCCATCGTAGTCTCTTCGATTTCAATGCGCTTCAGTCCCGAAAAGGTAAAGAGCTTGGTGATGCGCGTCTTGTGCAGCGAGCCATCGCGCTTGGAGATAATCACCTCGTCGCCCATGCGCAGCGTGCCCTGAAAAACACGGCAGATAGCAATGCGGCCGAAGTAGTCGGAGTAGTCAAGATTGGTAACCAGGATTTGCAGTGCGCCACCCGTGTCGCCGGTGGCCGCAGGAATGGTCTTCACGATGGTCTCGAAGAGCGGCTGGAGATCCACGCCCGGCGCGGCGGGATCGAGGCTTGCCATGCCCGCCTTGGCCACCGCATAGAGCACGGGAAATTCGAGTTGCGACTCGTCCGCGTCCAGATCGATGAACAGGTCATAAATTTCGTTGAGTACTTCCTGCGGGCGTGCATCGGGGCGGTCGATCTTGTTGATGACCACAATTGGCGGCAGCTTGGCTTCGAGCGCCTTGGCCAGCACGTAGCGCGTCTGCGGTAGCGGTCCCTCCGCGGCATCCACCAGGAGCATGACGCCGTCTACCATCTTGAGCGCGCGCTCCACCTCGCCGCCGAAGTCGGCGTGGCCGGGTGTGTCAACAATGTTGATTTTGCCGCCGGCATAGTTAATGGCGGTGTTCTTGGCCAGAATGGTGATGCCGCGCTCGCGCTCCAACTCGTTTGAATCCATCACGCGCTCGGCCACCTGCTCGTTGGCGCGGAAGGTTCCGGCCTGGCGCAACATGGCGTCAACCAGGGTCGTCTTGCCGTGATCGACATGGGCGATGATGGCGATATTGCGTATCGTCTGACTCACAGAGAACAAATTTCCTTCTTTTTGGATTCGGCGGCGCTGGGCGTTGGATCGATTCGGAGAGCAAAAGCAAAGAAGCCGTGCAACGCAACAATATCTATTTTACCAGCAGGATTCCATTGTCCGCATTGGGTGCGGTCCGTTCGTTCACCGGACATGCCGGGTCTGCTGCCGCGCCAGGTTTCCGGTGCTTGCTTTCGCCACAGCACAGCGTGACCACGGTCACAGAGCGGCCATTAGGAGCATTCTACACTTAGATTCACCTTACACTCCTGTGCATTTGCGAAATTACGCAAATGCACAGGAGCGACGAAGGAGCAGGCGGATGAGGAAAGCCATGAACGATGCGTCATGCGAGATGCTGGGCGCATTCTTTGCCACTTTCGCGAATACCACGCGCATGCGTATCTTCTGCGCCTTGCAACAGCGGCCCAGGACCGTCACCGAGATCGCAGAGGAAGCGGGGGTGTCGATCACGAATGCGTCACAGCATCTTCGCCTGATGCGGGACCGGGGCGCCGTGATCGCGGAGAAGCATGCGCAGAGCGTTTACTACCACATTGCCGATCCTCGGTTTATTCAGGCTGCTGTCCTGATTCGCGAGGCCTTATTTGAAAGGCTGATACACGATGCGGCGCAGGCATCAGCCCGTCCGCAGCGCCGAAGATCGCATCACATCCTTCAACCCGCGTAACACGAGTGTCCGCTGTTACGCATAACCGAACGGAGAGATTCCATGACCGAAGCAGTTGCAATCATCACAGCCGACAAAGTCGTCGATGCGCGGGGAACCGCCTGCCCAGGGCCTTTGCTGGAAGCCAAGAAAGGCATTGGCCAGGTCAAAGTAGGCCAGGTGCTTGAAATCAAATCCAACGACAAGGGTTCGCGCAAGGACATCGCGGCGTGGGCCGGCAAAGTGGGCCACGAGTTCCTCGGCCTTGTTGAGGCTGAAGGGCATGACCGTCTCTTCGTGCGCCGCAGGAAATAGTCTTGTTCGCCGATGGAAAAGGCACTCTGCCGGCCCGATCCAGGGTCGGCGGCGGTGGATCGTCACACCGGGCGATAACGAAATGAGGTGAAGGATGACCGGCCCCTTTGTCCCCAAGATTCTAGTGCTGGCAACCGAGAAGTGCGCCTACCCGGGAGCCGACGCCGTCGGCAAGGCCCACCAGGAATATCCGTCCAACGTATACATCCTGCGCGTGCCCTCGCCGGTACTCTTTCCTGAGGATTTCTATCTGGGCTGCTACAACCAAGGGATTGACGGCATTCTCATTGCTGCCTGCGGGTCTGACTGCCCATACCATGGCGCCTATGAGCGACTGGCCGCGCGCATTGACGCACTCACCTCCCACTTGAGCGCCGGCGGGCTCGAAATCGAGCGTATCCGCCTTACCGCCATCTGCACCGTTTGCATCAAGGCGTTTCTCAAGGAGGTTGCGCAAATGAGCGACAATCTGCATCGGCTCGGTCCGGTCAATCGCGCACTCGCTGAGCAACTGCATCGCGAATCGGTGCAACGCCTGCGGGCAACCGCGCGCTCGCCTCAATTCGTGCCCGCGCTCCAGGGAGCTCTGTGATGAATACGCACATTAACTCCGATTTCGCCCCGGACGCACTGGTTATCGGCGCAGGAATCGCGGGTCTGCAATCGGCGCTTGATCTCGCCGACCAGGGACTGCAGGTGCTGCTGGTCGAGCGCCAGGCCAGCATTGGCGGGCACATGATCGCCCTAAGCAAGGTGTATCCAACGCTCGACTGCGCGAGTTGCATCACCACCCCAAAGATGTCCGCCGTGGCACATCATCCCAACATTACAATCCTCACCAATACAGAAGTTGAGGGTATTGAAACCAGGGAGGAGGCGCATCATGTGCGCCTGCTGCAAAAGCCCACATACGTGAACTTCGACAAGTGCATCGGCTGCCGCCTGTGCGAGTACGCCTGCGATACGGAGTATCCCGATCCATTCGAAGAAGGCCTCGGTTCGGTACGCGCCATCGCTGTGCCGTTCACAAACGCTATTCCGCAAAAGGCCGTTTTGAATGCGGAGGTCTGCGGTACATGCGGCACATGCGCGCGTGTCTGTCCGACAGGTGCGATTGAGTACGACCAGCAGCCGCGAAAGCTCACGATTCGCACGGATGCCGTGATTCTGGCTTCGGGTTTCAACCTGAATGCATTGACAATCAAGCCGCAATTCAATGCGCAGCGGAGCCGGAACATCATCTCGCCGTTGATGCTGGAGCGACTGCTCGCGCCGCACGGCCCCTACGGCCGCGTACTGCGCCCCTCTGACGGCAAGATGCCTTCCTCCATTGCCTTCGTGCAGTGTGCGGGCTCACGCGATGAATCCATCGGGGTCTCCTATTGCTCGCGTGTCTGCTGCATGTATGCCATCAAGCAGGCCATGCTGCTGTCCGGCGCGCTGCCGTTGGCCGACATCACGATCTACTACATGGACATTCGCGCCTTTGGCAAAGGCTACGAGCAGTTCTTCCAGAATGCAAAGGCGATGGGCATCAACTTTGTCCGCGGCAAGGTCGCGCGGATTGACCCAGTTGATGGCGGCGATTTATCGCTCCGCGTTGAAACCACGGAAGATGCGGAGAACCCATTGCAGGTGCGCCACCACGACCTCGTCGTGCTGGCGCAAGGCATGATTCCCGGCTGGCAGCCAGCGGCGATTACGCCGGTAGCATGCGCCAGTGACGGCTTCATTGCCACGCCTTCGCTGGTCGCGCCCACGATCACTACGGCGCCCGGCATCTTTGTAGCGGGAACGGCGGCCGGGCCCAAGGATATCGTGGACACCATCGCAGAGGCAGGCGCAGCGGCGATGCAAGCCAGCCAATACCTTCACCAGAAGCACTCCGCCATCCTGGTTGCCTGAGGCGTGCATCCAGTGAATGAGTTCCAGGGAATGAGCTAAAGAGGAATGGCATGAGCAACAGCGACGAACTTCGGGCCAAGCACTACAACGAGCAGGAGCCACGACCCTGCGGCGAGGCGGAGTGCGATGAGGAAGCGCACACGCAGCAGCAGATTGCGCTCGCAGGTTGGCAAGCAGGCAACCGGCTCCGCGCGGACGGCGAAGAAGATCCTCTGCGCATCGGCGTGTATATCTGCCGCTGCGGAGGCAACATCTCTGACGTTGTCGATGTAGAACGCGTGGCCGAGACCGTGCGCTTGATTCCGGGCGTCACCATCGCCAAGGTTCACACCTTTGTGTGCTCCGATCCAGGGCAGCACATGATCAGTAACGACATCCTGGAAGAAAATCTCGACCGGGTTGTGGTGGCATCCTGCACTCCCTTCCTCCACGAGCAGACATTTCGCGGCGCGGTTGCACGCGGCGGCATGAATCCCTATCTCTACGAACACGTCAACATTCGAGAGCAGGCATCATGGGCTCACAAGCACGATCCCGAAGGCGCAACAGCCAAAGCAATCCGCATGATTGCGGGCGCGGTAGGCAAGCTGCGCTATGCTCAGCCCCTTGAGCAGATCAAGCTTCCCAACCATCGTCGCGCTCTGGTCATCGGCGGCGGACTCGCCGGCATGAAAGCCGCGGCCGATCTAGCCTCCCGAGGTATCAAGGTGCTGCTGGTCGAGGCTGGCACAAGGCTGGGAGGACACCTCAACCAATGGGGAAAGGTCTATCCGAGCGAGCGCACTGCCGCGGAGTTGGTCGCGGAGCTGACGCAGCGCGTTCAGCATGATCCCAATATCAAAGTGCTTCTCAACTCCAGGGTTACTGCGGTCAGCGGATTCATCGGCAACTTCAAGACGGCCATTGAGTCGCGGCATCACTCCGCAAGCATGCAGTCACGGGCCGAAGTTACTGTGGGCGCCATCATTATGGCTACGGGCTTTCGTCCATACGTTCCGCGCGACGGTGAGCTTCTTTACCACAGTCAGCCCTGCGTACTAACCATGCCGGAGTTTATTCAGCTTCTGAGCAGCGTAAGTCCCGACACAAAGAAGCTCACTTACCATCAACAGGCCATTCGCAAGATAGCTTTTCTGCACTGCGTAGGCAGCCGCCAATTGGACGGCGTGCATGAGCCCGGCGCTAATGGGCGCCTGAACACTTACTGCTCACGCACCTGTTGCACAACCATCTTGCAGCAGGCGCTCGCTGTGCGTAGGCGATTTCCTGATGTTGAGGTCTTCGATTTCAATCAGGATATCCGCACTTACGGACGCGGTGAAGAAAACTACTACAGTGAAGCCAGCAAGGCCGGGGTTGTCTTCTTCCGCTATAACGGCGAAGAGCCGCCGCAGGTGCATCGCACTCCATCGCGGCGCATTAGCAATGGCGCGCTCACAGTTACTGTGAAGGATGCTCTCACGTGGGGCCAGGAACTTGAAGTCGCTGTGGACATGGTTGTGCTCGGAACCGGCATGATGCCCGGGCAAATCGAGGACCTCATCGGGCAGATGAAATTGGCCACCGGCGAAGACGGCTTCCTGCAGGAAGTGCATCCCAAGCTGCGCCCCGTCGAGGTCGCGGTAAATGGAGTGTTGCTGGCGGGGACCGCGCAAGGGCCCATGAACATTACTGAGACCCTCGCCGCCGCGGGAGCTGCAGCCGTGAAAGCCACGGCCATGTTTGCCAAAGAAGATGTCGAAGTGCACCCTTATGTGGCGCAAGTAGATCCTGCGCTCTGTCATGGAGAGGCGCAGTGCGTGACGCAGTGCGCGTATGAAGGCGCGCTCAAGCTCGTGGAAATGGAAGTTGACGGGGAAATTGTCAGCCGTGCTGAAGTAAATGCCGGCCTTTGCGTTGGCTGCGGAGCGTGCGTGGCCGTATGCCCACATCGTGCGATTAACCTGAACGGCTGGCGCCTGGACCAGTTTGAAGCGATGGTCGAAGGCATCGCGACCGATCTTCCCCAACCGCCTTGTGCGTCAGAACTGGTCAGCATCCATTGACAGCGTAACCGTGGCCAGAGAGGAAATACGAGATGGCAATGAAGACACTCACCACAGAACAGAAACAGGCACTGGCGGCGTTGCGCGCCTCTCTCGGCGGCATCAGCGAGCAAAAGCGGCAGGCGAAGAAGCATCTGCTTGCCGCGCGCCAGGCAATCCACAAGCTTCTTGCAGCGCATCCAGCCACCATTCCCCAGATCGCAGATGCTCTCCAGATGCCCTCCGATGAAGCGCTCTGGCACGTAACTGGCATGCGCAAATACGGCAAAGTCATCGAGAGCGGCGAGGAGGACGATTATCCGCTCTATGCACTGGCGGTGCGGGAAGAAGAGCCGGCGGCCGCTCACTAGCGCCGGGACAGGAGACACTTTGACACGCATTGTGAATACATCCCTGATGCGGAAGATCAAGAAGCACGGCGCGGGCCGCAATCTCGACGTAAGCGCCTGCTTCAACTGCGGCAACTGCACTGCGGTGTGCCCACTGGCAGCGGACTCCGGCGGCTTTCCGCGGCGCGTGATTCGCATGGCGCAGGTGGGCATGGAGCAGGAATTGCTCGCCAGTGAAGAACTATGGCGCTGCTACGCCTGCGGCGAATGCACACAGACCTGCCCCCGTCAGGCGGATCCGGCCGCATTCATGGCCGCCGCACGTAGCTATGCTATCGCGGGCTACGATTTTACCGGACTGGCGGCACTGGCGAATCGCTCGGCGCTCGGCAACTTGGCGGTCTTCGCAGTCTTCTCCGCTGTATTTTCTGCGTTGCTGCTCAGCAGGATGAATCCCGGCCACCCGAATTTTCCGCTCTTTGATTTCCTTCCCGGAGAATGGATCCATCAGATCGGCGTGGCTTTGTTTGTCGTAGTCGGCCTTAGCATGTTTTCGGGCATTGCGTCGATGACCTGGCGCATCTGGCGGCAGAGCCGCAGCCAGGGCGCCACGCTCCATTTTGCAGCCTTGCCGGGAGCTGTCTTTTCCGCTCTTTCAGATGCGCTCTTCCATCGCCGCTTCCAGCAATGTGAAGCCGAATCTGATGCCGAAGTACTTGCAGCGCAGCCGTGGTATCAGCGCCCGTGGCTTGTGCACGCTTCCGTCATGGGCGGCTTTCTGGCCATGCTACTGGCCACCACGCTCGACTTCCTTCTAAAGCCCATCGGCTCTACGGTTCCGCCGTGGTATCCCATGCGTATTCTGGGTACCGCAGGCGGCATTGTCTGCCTCTACGGTCTGTCTATCGTGCTGTTACGGCGTGCGCAGGGCAAGGAGCACCCTTACAAAAAGAGCAGCTTCGCCGACTGGTTCTTTCCGGTCCTGCTCACCGTAACCGTCCTTACTGGGATTTTGAGTGAGCTGATTGTGTATCTGCCGTCCCCTACAACCTTTGGCCACGTAGTCTTCTTTGCCCATGTGGTGCTGGCCATGGACCTGGTGGCTCTACTGCCGCTCACCAAGTTTGCGCATGTGCTCTATCGCACGCTGGCTCTAGCGCTATTCGCCTGGCGTCACGCTCCCGCCGCGGCGGCCGCTTCAGTTGGCGTTGAAGCATAGTCAGACCGTTTCTGCCTTGAAAGGAAGCACCATCATGATCACCGCATCAAACGACGTCGAACTCCAAAGCACGATTCAACAACTCGTCGAACGCGTCGACGCACTTGAGAAATCCGCCGGCAACAACCGGCTCTCAATCGGCGTAATGAGCGGCAATCTCGACACAACCATCGCCGCCTTCATCATTGCCATGGGCGCCGTGGCATACGACATCGAGGTGGACATGTTCTTCACCTTCTGGGCCACCGCGGCTTTGCGCGATCCCAAAAAGTCGCCGCCGAAGGGATTCTTGGACAAGATGTTCGGATGGATGCTTCCACGCAGTTCGCAGGCATTACCGCTCTCGAAGATGCAGATGGCAGGCATGGGTCCAAGGATGATTCGCTCTGTCATGAAGGCGCGTGGCGTCAAGTCACTTGAAGAGCTGATGAAAGAAGCTGCCGAGTTTGGGGTGCGCATCCACGTGTGCGAAATGTCGATGGGCGTGATGGGGCTCAAAGAGGGAGAGATGATCGACTACCCGAACCTGGATTACGTCGGTGTCGGCTCATTTATCCAGATGATCAGCGAATCCAAGCAGGTCCTCTTCCTTTAGACGATCCCTTAGCAGCCTGTGATGTAAGGATCAATCTTGAGGCATCGTCTTGAATGATCTGGGAATAATGGAGCCGCTGCAGCTCGTTTTGCTCTTGCCGATCCAACTTGAGACTCCTGAACTGCTTCGCGTATTTGAGTGCAAAAATAGTCAGCGGAGATTGGGATAGGAGCGATAGGTTTCGATTGAGGAAGTCAGCGGAGTGCCGGGCACCGATGAGACTTTCAGCAGTACCTCGAAGTATGGGATTTCGTGTACATGCAACATCTTTGCGAAATGAGACAGCTGGTATTCCGATAAAAGAAAATCACCCGCAGCTTCCGTGGCTTCAGCATTCGTGCCTTCGATCAGCAGGACAACTCCATTGTGGTCAGGGTTGGGCAGATATGCGACTACGCAGTATTCATCAGATTGGGTTTGCTTATAAATTGGCCGTTCCCCAGCGGCAGGCGCCCGATTCGCCACGGCAATCGACCCGTCGTTGTCAAAAATCGTCACAAAATTCATGCGGCTTTCAAAGAGATCGTCCCAGGGATTCGACAGACTACCGCCAATCAGAATGACATTGTCCCGTTTGGTCAGATCAGGCATATAGTCGCGGGCGCTATACAGATGAATATTTCTGCTCAGCGGGTCCAATGCCAGAAATCTCCGGGCCAACTTGAATTCGTCCTGACTTCCGAGATTCCAGAGAGCTATTCTGCTCACCGTGTGCTCTATCTCCGGTTTCAGATCCTGTTGATGAATCCGCGCGATATAGCTCCTGTTGAGGTATTCGTCGAATGGAAACCGCTTTTTGTCGACATCCTGCAGCAGACCAAAGGAGGCATCGGCGAGCACCACATCCGTGTCCGGCCTGGCTTTCAGAATTTCGTCCCAAAAAAGCGCAACTGAAGGCTTATCCCGCCATCCATATAATTCCCGATTTAAAGCGGAATACCGGCTCCAAAAGTAAACGCAATAGAAGGAAACAATTGCAAACATCACCCCGCCGATCAACAGGACGCCAAGCATCCACTGCCGTTGACCGGGTGTTCGCGCAGCCAGAGCGTCTTGCGGATCAGGAATTGGCGTCACGGCAGGGCGCGGAGGTTCGGCTTCGATAGTCGGCGCAACGATTCGTGGTCTGAATATGGGGATGTAGTTCCAGCGCGGGATTTCCACAACCAGCGTCTCACGCTGGCCTTCCGTCTCAAAGTACGCCTCGATACGCTTGCGCAATTCGCTTACGCTCGTACGGACAATATTGTCGACGCTGGTATCGTAGCCCTCGGGGCGTCCGAAAACTTCGACGCCGATCTTCTGTTCATGGATCTTGCCGCCGTCATCATTCAGCGAGCACTTGCCAAGATACCGCAGAAGCTCCTGCAAGCGGGTTGCGCGCTTCAAATGCACGCTAGCCGCGATCCGCTCCAGCAGCGCCAGACGCTCTTTCGAATCGATCAATTCTCTTTCCTGGGGGATCGGTCCATTCATGGTTCTTACCCGACCTTCACGGCTCGCACCCCGCAAAGAAACCATTGTGCAGTTTGCTCATCATCATCACCGACGAGCCCCACCTTCTTGACTGTAGGGACTTGCGCCATCGGACAGATTTTCCGTGTGCTCAGTTTAGGCGGGACCTCCGTAGCGAACCATTCTAGTTGACCCACGCTGGACCAGTCACGCGCTTTCATAAAGACCGGACTGCCAGCCCCTTCTTTTACTGGCCGTCCCGACGCCTTTGCGGTGATCAATGTTGATGCAACGTAGCGGAAATACGCGCTTTAACACTACAAAAAAGGCGAGGTCCACTGCGGAGCCTGAATTGAACGCCAACACCGCTCCGGTCGCGAATGGGACAGAGATTGCCACCGGAAGACTGGTCCCTCCATCAACCAAATATCTTCAATCGAAGGTTTTGAGACAGTTGCCTACAGTGGGCAATACTGCGAATTGACTTGATTGTAGCGAATTCGAGGAATCAACCTGTCTTCCAGCTTCTAAAAGAGGCTTTGAATGACCCCGGTCTGTTTCCTGCATTTCAGATTCAAATTTATTTGGCTTTTGCTTTCCCATCGGGAGATCGGTCTCAGATCTTCAATTCGGGTCCCGCGCACAGATCGCACCCAAGGCCCCCAAGGAAGTTGGCATAGAGCCTGCCTACCTGCCTGGTACTGGCGAAGGCAAGCGAGGACGTGAAACCGGGAGGATGACTGGTTCTAACGGTCTTCTCCCACTTGAGTTCAACATGAACGGGGCAGTCTCTCCGGCCTCCATTTTTCAACAAGATTTTGACAGTCACGAAGAATTTTAACGAGCGAAGCTCTGGTGGAAAAGAGCCGGAGCAAGCCCAGAACCTTCAGGAGGAAACGTAGATGCAAACCGTCAACGATTGTCCAAAGCAGGTTCGCCCCAGATGGCGTGTACTGCTTCTCGCCGCAGTGGCTGCCGTCGGCTCGGTGATCTGCGGCCCGGCAGCTATGGCACAGAGCGGCGCTGGCTCCATTCAGGGAACCGTGACCGATTCCACGGGCGCAGTCATCCCGGGAGCATCAATCCGCGTAGTCAATCAGGCCACAAAGGTGGCGGCCGCTGCAAAATCCAATAATGTTGGCTTCTATCAGGTGCCAAGCCTCTTTGCAGGCACGTACATCGTAACGGTCAGCGCGCCGGATATGAAGACCTACGTCAGAACCATTCAGCTTCTGGTGTCCCAGACCGCGGTTATCAACCCGGTGATGATGCCGGGTGCGGTGACGCAGCAGGTGACGGTAACCGGAAACACCTTACAGTTGACTGACACCACCAGTGGCGCGATCAGCTCAACGCTGGAAAACCAAAGAATCAGCCAGCTTCCCATGAATACTCGTAATTTGCTCACGCTGGCTGGCGACACGGTGCCCGGCCTGGAGGGCGGCTCCCGTGACAACGGCCTGATGCCGGAAGCAACCGAATATGTGGCGGATGGTGTGCCTTTGGACAACGATAATTTTGGCGGCCAGACGAATACGTTCGGGTCCATGCTACCTGACGCGGACTCGATCCAGCAGGTTTCCTTCGAAATGACCAGCACCCCCGCCCAATATGCAACGCCGGGGACTGCTGTCATCACGACCAAATCGGGAACGAACAACCTGCATGGCTCGTTGTTCGAAACAGCGGTGAACAGCTACTGGGGCGTCGCAAAAACCAGGAACGACCTTAGCAATTTCGTCGCGCCTCCGTATATCCGCAACGAATTCGGCGCATCGGCCGGTGGTCCCATAGTCATTCCTGGTCTCTATCACGGCCAGAACAAGAGCTTCTGGTTTTTCGGTTATGAGCGGTATTCACTGGCGGCGACTTCCCGGGAAGAGGTGTCCGTGCCGACGATGGCGGAACGGAATGGAGACTTCAGCGGGATGGTGAGCAACGGTCTGTTGCAAGAGATTTACGATCCGGCGACAACAGCGCCCAACCCGAACTGTCCACTGCCGCTCTTTGCGTCCGGCGCCCCGCAAAGCAATAACTGGTGTCGTACCCAGTTCGCCTATAACGGTGTTGCGAACACGATTAGTCCTTCCCGAGAATCTCCGGGAGCTAAGCTGATGTATTCGATCACGCCCCAACCCTCGAACTTGAACAACCCTTTTATAACGCCAAATCTCAACTCGCCCGACGTGCAGTATGTCGTTATCCCGACGATCACCTGGCGCCTCGATCAAAACTTCAATGCCAACAACAAGGCCTTTCTGCGCTATCAGCAGAATTTAGATTACAACCGGGCATTGCGGAATTACCCGAATGATTCGCCAGCCACGATTGCCGCCAATGGCTTCCCGGCCGCAGCCAGCGGCTACCAACTGATTCCAGAGGCCAACTTTGCAGGCGCGCTCGGATATACGCACATCTTTTCGCCCACATTCTTTTCCGAAACGAATTTGAGCCAGCAATGGTTCATGCAATATGTCGGCGGCGGCGGTAACCCCAATCTCGACTACGACAAGATGCTGGGCCTGCCTAACAACTTCGGCGAAACGGGTTTCCCGGTCATCAACGGTCTGACGACAATGAACTACGGTGGCACGATGTACCAGTACCAGGAGAACCAGATCATCTCGCAGATCGACGAGAACTTGACCAAGATCATTGGAAAGCATCAATTGCAATTCGGCGGCCGATTTCGGCATGGCCGGTTCTACTACCTGAATAGCCGAAATGCTGACACGACAACCTTCAGCACCTTTACAACCGGGCTTGAAGAACCCTCAACCGGCGCCGTTTATGGCTCTTGGGAGAATACAGGCCTGGGCGACGCCGGCTTGTACCTCGGGAACGTTGCGGCGGCCTCGGTGCAATTGCAGGATCCCCCGACATGGTTCCGCGACATGGAGTATGACGCCTACTTCCAGGACAACTGGCATATGAGTCGCGACCTGACGGTGAACCTTGGCTTCCGCTATGAGGCGCATCCGGCAAGGGCAACAAGGGGCAACGTGATGGATGCCTTCGACCTTGTCCATCACGCCATTGTGGTGGGCGCCCCCATCGCCAACCTGATTTCGGAAGGATGGACGACCCGGGCGATCATTACCAACCTGCAGAATATTGGCGTAAATCTAGAAACGCCGCAGCAGGCCGGCTATCCTAGCGCGCTGTACGAAAGCGCGGACCTGACAGTAAGCCCACGCGTGGGAATCGCGTGGCAACCATTCGGGAATCAGTCAGGAACGGTGCTGCGTGGAGGTTACGGCCGCTACATTTACCCGGTTCCCACCCGCAATGCGAATCCCGGTCCGACCGGGTTGCCATTCGCATATGGCTATACGCAAAATTACAACTCCGCCAACCAATCGCCCGATGGGCTGCCAAACTATACGCTGCGCGAGATCTACGACCCGGCTACAAATCCCAATTCGATTCAGATGGGCACGAATGCCACAAACATTGTCGATACCACGACAACCACTGCCATTGTGCCCGGCATCAGCGCAGAGTACTTCGATCCGGATTATAAGCCCGACATGGTCACAGAGGTCGACGCAACGGTCGAACAGCCCCTCAAAGGAAACTCTGCTCTCCGTTTAAGCTGGGTCTGGACCCACAGCTCTTACCTCGATCATTTCTACCATCCAAACAACCACCTTTCCAATTTTGTTTGGGAGATGAACACCGGCACAGCACCGCCGACCGGTGGAGCAAGTGTCATCGGGACGCCCCAGCAGGACACATACGCAGCGACTGCACTTGGACCCTATGACAATACCGTCTATGGCGACTTTGTCTGGAATGAAAAAACCGGCTGGTCCAACAGCAATGCACTCCAGGTGAACTATCAGCGGCTGTTTCACAATGGATTCGCTTATCAAATCTTCTACGTCTGGACCAGAGCGTTTCGCGTCGGCGGCAACACCTTCCGTGATGGACAGAATTACACCTCGCAGTCCTATCTTGGTGTTCGTCCCATAACGGCGAGCTTCACATCCGCCTATCCAGTCACTCCCGCTGCCGTTCCGCCGGCACGCCCCGCGGGTATCGCATCTTACGCCGATTGGCACGCGCAGGATGTGTGGGAGAGTTATCAGCTCGACGCCGGCATCCCGCCGCAGCATATTCAGTTCAACTACATCTTCGATCTGCCGATAGGCCGCGGCAAAAAGTTCCTCGGCAACTCGAATCGCTTTGTCGATGAACTGGTTGGTGGTTATCAAATCGCCGGTAGTGGCTCTGTGCTTTCGGAGATATTCCAACCCGGCAGCGGGACTTGGGGACCTACGAACCCCATTCATATTTACAAGCACAAGCTGCCAATCGTGGATTGCCGCAGCGGCAACTGTTATCCTTCGTATCTGTGGTTTAACGGCTACATCCCACCGACTCAAAATGCCAGCAGCGGACAGTGCACTGCCGCCAACGGCGTGAAAACAGGCTCCGGCGGGGCACTGGAATGCGTCTATGGCCTGCCATCGAATTACAAGCCATACCAGGAGCCGATTGACACCGTTCCCGGTACACCCTTCTATAACACCAACGACGTAACGGTGAAGCTGGCAAATGGAAAAACGGCTACGGAAGGTTATGGATCCGGACCAATCGGAATCAATCCGTACTCGCACACCTTCATCTCGGGACCCTATAACTGGGAGACCGACATCTCGCTGTACAAGGTCTTTCCCGTTACAGAGAGGTTCAACCTAAGGTTCAATATGGATGCCTTTAACTTCCTCAACCATCAGGGATGGAATAACCCCAACTCGACCACCGGCGTTGAGGCGTATTGGCCGGGCGGGCAATCCGGCGCTTCATCCCACAACGCTGGTCGCCAGATTCAGTTCACGTTGCGGCTAACCTTCTAGCAACATGACCTCGTGATTCTACAATCGTGCCTGCGTATTTGGGTGCTCCATCCTTGCGGCATCTTCGCTTTTGCCGCAAGGATGGGAAAGCACAGATTCGCATGGCCGCGGCGCCGGCTTGGCGTGAAGGCCGGCCTCGCGCACGTAAAATGCATGAGAGGTTTCATGCTGTTCTTCTTGCATCACGTGCGAATGAACCGGCTACGCCGCAGAGCGTACAACTCGATTTCCCTATGCTTTGCCACTCTCGTGTTTCTATGCGGCGCCCGCACTGCTATTGCGGAGCCGGCGTTTCCTCTTCACACTCAGGGCGGAGCTATTGTCGATCGTAACGGCGTACGCGTTCATCTGAACGGTGTGAACTGGTACGGCGCCGAGTCAACCGACTTCGTTGTCGCAGGTTTGCAAGCCGCCACCCTTCAAAGTATCGTTCAGCAGATCAAGGATCTTGGATTTAACGTCGTGCGTTTACCCTGGTCGAATCAGCTCTACGAAACGGATCCGGTGGTTGGCAACTATGCGCTCGCGGCGAATCCAAGCCTGGAAGGCGAAAATGCGCTCACCATTCTGGACCAGGTGATTGCCACACTCACCAGTGCCGGCATCATGGTAATTCTCGACAACCACAACAGCAATGCGGAGTGGTGCTGCAGCACCAAGGATGGCAATTCACTCTGGTACAACAACCAATATCCCCAATCCAGTTGGATCGCAGATTGGGAGGGAATGGTACATCGCTACCAGAACAATCCCTCGGTGATCGGCGCCGATCTGCGGAATGAGCCGCGTTCGCCTGCCACCTGGGGCGGCAGTTTGAACACGGACTGGCATGCCGCGGCACAGCTTGGCGGTAATGCCGCGCTGAGCGTTAACTCCAGTTTGCTGATCTTTGTTGAGGGCATCAATTACGCGACGGACCTTTCCGGTGCCGCTACATTACCCGTTCAACTCAATGTGGCCAACCGTCTGGTATACGAAGCTCATAATTACGGAAACGACTTCTCCAATTTGACCGGCTACAGTGATTTCGCAAATCGGGCAACATCGAATTGGGGCTATCTTGCGACGGGCAATAACCCCCAACCACTCTGGATTGGTGAATTTGGAACCTGCAATACGGCTGATACCTGCATCAACAGTAGTACCTCCAGCAACAATGGTTACTGGTTCAACATGCTTACTGCATATCTGCAGCAGTATGGAATTGATTGGACTTATTGGCCGATCAATGGCACACACTCCACTGGAGGCAATTCGGCGTATGGTTCTACCGAAACTTATGGCGTTCTGAATGCGTCATGGAATGGAACCGCCAATGCGCGCCTGACAGCGCGGCTCCAGAGCACGATGGCCACGGCGGGCCCTGGCATTACACTGGTTGGGCCAGCCAGCAGCGTCAATGTCGCGCCGGGAGAAACCGGGAGTACAACAGTCGCGATCGTACCCGGGAACGGCTTTACCGGCACGGTGAATCTGGGTTGCACGGTCAGTGGCCCGTCCGGCACAACGGATGCGCCAACCTGTCGTGTGCCGCCTTCTGAAAGCATCTCGGGAACTGCTCCGGCAAATGCAACCGTATCAATCACTACGACAGCAGCGGTGAGCCACACCCGGCAACAAAATCCGTGGGATATTTTCACGGGTGGCTCAAGGAGTGTGGCGACGGGTTATGTTCTGCTACTCGCCGGAAGTTTTGCGCGCTACCGTAAGATCTGGCTGGTACCACTCATTGGTTTCGTAGCCATTTTCAGCCTTGCGGGTCTTACAGGCTGCGGCGGCAATAGCTCCTCGCCCGGAACCACGGCGGGATCGTATACCGTGACGATTACAGGAACCAGCACGGGAATTGCTTCATCCGCAGCGCAGATCTCGCTGACGGTTCAGTAATTTGACGAATGCGAAGGCGAAGTACCCGGAAGGCGATGCAGGCAGCACATTGCTTTGCTCACTTAAGAGATGGCATTGCCGGGCAGGTGCATATCCGAACTTTGGAAGGACTTCAAGCGATCACTCCCGCAGCCTTTGACCCGATCAGCGAAACAAGAAGCCAATCAGATCATGGCAGGGAAAAATGGAGGAAGCAAATATCACAAATATGAAGAGGCGAACGTTTCTCATGCAATCGGGTGCGGGATTAGCCGCAGCCGCGCTACCAGGATTGGCGCAGGCACCAGCAGCTTCAGGCGGCAAGCACGCTGGGAAAGTGGCTGGGACTGCTGTTGCACGCGGAGTCCAGCCGCCGATTGTGCATCCCGGAATACTGCAAACTCGCGCTGACCTCGAGTTTATGAAGGCGAAGATTAAGGCGGGCGAAGAGCCCTGGAAATCTGCGTGGGCCTTGTGGCTCACTGGTCCCACCTCGTCGCTCGACTTCACGCCCACGCCGTTTGTCCATGTCATTCGCGGCGCATACGATGCTGGAGATCAGGGTGGCCGCGCGCTCCAGGAAAGCGCCAGCGCGGCGGAAAATCATGTGATGCAGTGGTACATGACCGGAGACGAGGCGCATGCGGACAAAGCGATCGAAATCTTCGATGCCTGGTCGGGCACGCTCGCGGACTTTTTTGAGAACGACGCGATGTTGCTGGCCGGTTGGACAGGCGGCCAGTTCTGCAACGCAGCAGAGATTCTGCGTGCCACGTATCCGCGCTGGAGCCAGCGCTCGCAAGCGCAGTTCAAGCGCATGCTGTTGACGGTGTATGTGCCGCTCTTGCGGATGTTCTATCCCGAAGCAAACGGCAACTGGGACGGGGCGATCATGTACACGCTGCTGGCGATCGGCGTCTTCTGCGAAGATCGCGATTTGATGGAGGCGGTCTACCAGCACTTTCGTACCGGACCTGGGAACGGTGGCATTACGCGTTACGTGTACCCGAGCGGACAATGCGAGGAGTCGTGCAGAGATCAGGGCCATACGCAACTCGGCCTCGGATTCTTTGCCAACACCTGCATCATAGCGAGGAACCAGGGCGTCGATCTATTTGGCGAGGCCGATAACCGGTTGGCGCTTGGGTTTGAATACACCGCGCGCTACATGCTGGGCGAGAATGTGCCCGCTTATGGCACGATCAGCGAGAGGACGAGAGGGCGATTCAGCGACATCTACTGCGCGATTTTGCAGCATTATCGCTATGAGAAGCATATCGCGATGCCCTATACAGAAAGGGCGGCGCAAAGGGTCTTGCGCGCGCACAGTGTGGCTACGATGTTTCGCGGCGACTCTGGAAAAGCTCCCATCAGACTGAAGCCCGCGCCGGCGGCATCGGCGATCGCAACCATGGCTGGAGCGCAGGCAAAGCCGATGGGGGCAGCAGCCCCGGCAGCCGTTGCCGTCGCGCCGGGTGAATCGATCCAGGACGCATTGGACAAGCTAAAGGCGAACGGCGGCGGGACTCTATGCCTGGCTGCAGGATTGCATACGCTGCCGGCAACGCTAAAGCTTCCCAGCAGAGTGACGATCGTGGGGACGGGCCTTGATTGCGAGCTGTTCCTCGATCCGAAGAGTGCGGGATCTGAAGCGGCGATCGCCAATGCAGAGCCAGACCTGCACGACGTGGTTCTGCGGGACTTGGTCATTGAAGGCGGCCAGACTCCGGAGGCCTCGCACGATCCGAACTCTGACGTGCAACGACGGCGGCTGGAACATGGACCGATTCGCGCCGGAATAGTGTTTCAGAGTAATGGCAAGGCGGTACAGCGCAACTTGACGTTTGAGCATGTCACCGTGCGCAACTGCACTTATAACGCGGTGGAAATGTTCGGGGCCGAGCAGGTGAGGATCATCAATTGTGATTTCTCGGCAAGTGGAGGGATGGTGCCGCCCGGTCATGGAAAGAACCACAATCTGAAGATGAATCGTGTTTCTCGTGTCACAATCAGTGGGTCGCGCTTCGCCGACTCGATGTGGGGGCATGGAGTAGCAGTGATCTTCGGAGATAACGTTGCGATTCGTGATTGCGAGCTTACACGGAACGCGCTCGACGGCCTGATGATCGCTGAAAGCCGGCAGGTAACGGTGGAGGGGTGCCTTGCGGAAGGCAATGGCGGCGCGGGGATCACACAGGAAACCTGGATGGATCGGAATTGGAATGCGGTGGCGAGAAACAACATCCTGCGCAATAACGTTGTCGAAGGGTGAGAAGCCTTCTTAGTTCTTATTGCTCCCGGCAACCGTATTGTTGGGTATATCCAGAAACGTCTGTCGAGAGAGCCTCCGGAAGTGCCCTTCTTAAGTCACCTCGATCACACCGCGACGTGACAGCGATGGCTCCGGACAGCGCGCTATTCATAGCGTTGTCCGGAACCTCAAAGGTTCTAGGTCTGAAGGCGCACATGGTATGTTATTCCCTCGTGACTTGTTGTAGTTGACGGCACGATTCTTATTACGAAGTTATTGCCTTCAAGGAGAAATGAATTGAGCCTCCAAACGAAGATCTCGCGTCGGAGTCTGGCGAAAGCACTTGCAGCAGGCGGAACCATGGCTGGACTCTCTTGCTGGCTCAACACTGATGCAGCGGATGCGCAGCCATTGACCGCGCACGAATGGCAACAGATTCATCCCGGAGTATGGCGGATTACGATCGGGATACCGGAAGAATTCACGCCAGTATCGAGCCGCCTGGTGCCTCCTCAAGCCGGTGCCTTCACAAGATTGCCCCATGCAGACAAGAGTCCCACCATGAGCGTTGAAGGCAAGCGAACAGCGCGTGGCTGCACGGTGCGGTTGCCGCTTGGGGCCGGCGAGCAAATTTTCGGCTTCGGGTTGCAGTTCTTGTCCTTTGCCCAGCGCGGCAAGAAGAAGATTGCTCGCGTCAATGCCGATCCAAAGATCGACACCGGCGATTCTCATGCGCCGGTGCCGTTTTACGTAACAACTGGAGGCATTGGCATCCTGGTTGATACCGCTCGCTATGCGAGCTTTTATTTCGGCGATGCACATGCCAAGCCTGCGCATCCCATTGCCGCGGTTTCTGATGCGAATCTCGCTCCGAAATATACAGGCAACTCGAATGAAGCCGAAACAGAATTCATCTATGTCGACGTTCCAGTCGCGGCAGGCGTGGATATTTATCTCTTCGACGGCCCGGATATGCTGAGTGCTGTCCAGCGTTATAACGTCTTTTCAGGCGGCGGCTTTATCCCCCCGGAATGGGGACTTGGCTTCTGGTACAGGAATCTGGCAAAGGCCGGCCAGCAGGATGCACTCGCTCTGGCGCGCGAGTTTCGCGATCGTAAGATCCCTTGCGATGTGATCGGCCTGGAGCCGGGATGGCAGTCTCACGCTTATTCCTGCACGTTTGTCTGGGACAAGAAGCGTTTTCCTGATCCGCCGGGGTTTCTGCGCGCAACATCCGATCAGCAATATAAAGTCAACCTTTGGGAGCATGCCTTTACGCATCCTGCTTCGCCGCTTTTTCCCGCGATCGAGCCGTGCTCGGGCGACTTTGGAGTGTGGCAGGGGCTCGTTCCTGATTTCGCCGGCGCTCAGGCCCGCGACGCCTTTGGTGAGTTTCATGGCAAAACGCTGATCGACGCAGGCGTTAGCGGCTTCAAGCTCGATGAGTGCGATAACTCCGATTTCACGGGCGGATGGTCCTTCCCGGAATGCAGCGCCTTCCCATCAGGTATCGATGGCGAGCAGATGCACAGTGTTTTCGGTCTTCGTTACCAGATGGCAATTTGGAACGAATTCCGCAAACGAGGCCGCGAAACCTATGGGCTCGTCCGCTCCAGCGGCGCGCTGGCCACGCCGTACCCATTTGTCCTTTATAGCGACCTCTACGATCATCGGCAGTATATTCGCGCGCTGGTGAACTCCGGCTTCAGCGGGCTGCTCTGGTGCCCGGAGGTGCGGCAGGCTACGAGCGAAGAGGACCTGATTCGCCGTCTGCAAAGCGTCGTATTTTCTCCATTGGCTCAAGTCGATTGCTGGTATATGAAGAGCCCTCCGTGGATGCAGTTGGATCGCGGCAAGAACAATGCGGGCGAACTGCTCAAGGACTGGGAATCGCTGGAAGCGCGCTGTCGCGAAATCATTGGCTGGCGCATGCAGATGATTCCTTATCTTATGGCCGCCTTTCAGCGATATCGCGACGACGGAACACCTCCCTTCCGGGCCCTTGTGCTGGACTCCCCGCAGGATCAAAGGCTCTACCGTGTTGATGACCAATACATGGTTGGTGACCGGATGATGGTTGCGCCTCTCTTCGCGGGTGAAGCAACGCGCACGGTTGTATTTCCCCAAGGCAAGTGGCAGGATTTTTGGACAGGTGAGGCCGTTCCTGGCGGAACAAAATTGTCTCTGCCGGAATCGACCGAGCGCATACCAGTCTATGTGAAGAGCGGAAGCATCGTGCCCTGGGCAGACGTTGGTCTGCATGCGGGCGCTCCCGAATCACGTCGCCTCACTGCGCGCGTGTATGGCGACGGATCGCTGCCATTCACCTTCAATGGCGACAATAGCGCATTGCGGCTGAGTTGGAGAGATGGGCACGGGAGCGCAGAGACAAAAAAATATGAGGTCTACCGCTGGAAGCGTCTGGGGTGATCCGTATGTCCCATGTCCGGAACGCCATCCGGCGAGTGGGCATCATCTTTCGTACCAGATCGCCAATTCAGTGAAGCTCGGTTCCAGAGATCGGTGTGCAGAGAAACGTTCTTCCGGTACTGGCGCACTTTGAGGAATTGCTCAAATTTGTCGTTCAAAGCGAAACCTCCAGCATGCGCTCAAATGTGCTGGAGGTTTCCTTTCTTAAGAACGCCTAAACAGTCTGTTTTCAGATGGATGGTGCGCCCGGAGAGATTCGAACTCCCGACCTAATGCTCCGGAGGCATTCGCTCTATCCAGCTGAGCTACGGGCGCACTCCTTCAGCATACCGCATTTTACCGTTCGGGCGGGTTCCGAGCCCGGCCTGGCGCCTCGGCCGGCAACTACGTTCGATCAGACCCGGAAGACGTTTCCGCTTGAAGAATTTCTCGAAGTTCATCACGTCCTTTTCCGGACTTCAGAAACCCTTCACCCGGCCGCCGGGCTGGAGGCGCGCACCGCTTCCCGCTGACTGCGCACCTCTTCCATCACCGACTGGATCAATGCTTTGGCGCCCTCCATGCTTTCCAGGATCGCCTGCAAATCGAGCGCGGGCTTGGCCGGGTTGCGGCTGGAGGGGCAATAGACTCCATGCTGTCCCACCAGGATCAGGGCATCTGTGAGCATGTCCAGGGCAACGGCCAGCCGGCCCCGCTCCACGCCCATCATGAACTCGTACCGCTCCAGCTCCGCCCGCTTTTCGTCGAAGACATTCATCTTCTCAGCCTAACCGAAAGGGCGGACCGGCCTAAACGTTCAGCTTCCGCATGTACTCGGCATCCAGGCGGAGTTCCTCCATCGGATCCATATCAAACCGTTCCTGCTCGATGAAGTAGTATTTCAGGTCCGTGGCCGCGCGCATAATGCCCTCATAATTCATGTTTCCTTTCCCCATCACCGGCAGCAGCACCTTACCGCCCGGCTGGCGTACCATATCCTTCACGTGCATAAGCTGGAAGCGCTTGGGTGACAGTTTGAGGTAATCGATCGGGTTATACCCGGCGGCATAGACCCAGCCAGCATCCATCTCGAAGACCACCAGTTCGGGATTGGTGAGGCGCAGCAGTTGGTCATAAACCAGATCGCCGTTGAAATTGGCGAACTCGGGCTGGTGGTTATGCACACCGAAGGTCATGCCCGCCGCCTTGACTCTTTCGCCGACGCGATTGAATTCGCTGGCGATCCAGCGCCAGTCGTCGAGCGTCTGCGGGCCTTTCGCCTGCGGGTTGCGGTGCACTCCACCCGACGATGAGCATACGATGTACTCCAATCCAAGCGTGTGGCCGTAGTCGATCCACTGCTCGAGCTGAGTCTGCAACTGCTTCAGCGTATGGTGCGTGCTCACACAGCGCAGACCAGCCTGGTCCATGGACTTGCGGAACTGCTGCGCAGTGCGGTCATAGTACCCCGCCGCTTCCACCACGGTGTATCCCGCCGCATGCACTTTAGCCAAGGTGCCGTCAAAATCCTTCGGCAGCAGTTCGCGCACGGAATAAAGCTGGAGCCCGACAGGCAGATGAAGCGGCGCGGCAGACAGCCAGCCAGCGCCCAGACTTGTTGCCGCGGTAACCGCGCCCGCGGCTTTCAAAAAACTTCTACGCGAGGAATAGCTCATTGACCGAACCTCCTTGTAAAACATCGAATTAGCTTGATCGCCGCTGAAACGTGGCTGCCTAAGTTCACGCAGCGTCCTCTAAGATTACGATTCATCCCTTGATCGTCCTGCCGGCCTCATCCCATATCGCCGGCGTGCGCTGGAAGTATGAGTAGTTGGCCATGTGGCATGCGATCGCCGCATGATTGCCGAAGACTTCGTTCTCCACGACAGGTTCCCGCGTGTCAACGGCACGGAAGAAGTTGGCAAGATGATCCGCGGTGTCGTCGTAGCCGCGAGCGGGCGCGTAGGTTTCCACCTCGCCCAGGCTCACCGGAGGCGTGGGATGGGCCGCGTGCCACTCGTCCAGATACTGCTTCTTCGCCGCCGCCGTCCAGCCGTCCAGCGAATAGCCTTCAGGCTGTGGGCGCGTGTCCTGCGGATCCACGGTCAGCGAATTGCCGCTGATGGTCATGGTGGCTTCCTTACCGTAGAAGATGGTCTGGTCGCCGCCAGCCGAATTGTTCTGGTCGCAGTGGATGCTTACCGTTGCACCCGGATAGTCGTAGAGCGTGAGGAGCAGGTCAGGAAAGTCGCGCCCGTCTTTGAAGTAAGTAAGGCTGCCGCTTGACTGCGCGCGAATCGGCGCCGAGTTGATCCCGCTCACAAACTGCATCCCCGAAAGCAGGTGGACAAACAAATCGCCAGCCAGGCCCTCGCCGTAGTCCTTAAAGCAACGCCAGCGGAAGAAACGCACCGGATCAAAAGGCCGCTTGGGAGCATCCCGCAAAAATTCATTCCAGTCGATGGTCTCCGGCGTAGCATCCGGCGGAATGGGATAGACCCATGCGCCGGATGGCGAGTTGCGATTGGTATGTCCTTCGATATAAGCCACCTCACCCAGCCGCCCCGACTGGTAGATCTCGTGCGCCTTCTTATACACGATGTTGCTCACGCGCTGGCTGCCCACCTGGAAAATGCGCTTGTGCGCCTGCACCGCCTCCATCATGGCGAAGCCATCGGCCACCGTGTGCGACATCGGCTTTTCGCAGTACACGTCTTTGCCCGCGGCCAGGCAGTCCAGAACCACGTGCCGGTGCAGATGATCGGATACGGCCACCACTACCGCGTCCACATCCTTGCGATCGAGCAGTGAACGATAATCGCGGCCGGTGGGCACATCCTTGCCGTATGCCTCCAGTCCGGCCTTCTGGTGCATGTCATAGAGGTCCGCCGTGCCGACCAGAACTCCATTCTTCACCTTGCGCGCCGACCGCAGCAGGTCGCAGCCGCGAATCCCGGTCCCGATGGAAACAAAGCGAATGGTTCGCCCGCCTGGCTCCGTTTGCGCGGCCAGCGAAGGCGGTTCCAGCAGCGTTGCCTTTGCCGCCGCTCCCGCTACGGCCGCACCCGCGCCCATGCGCACAAAATCCCGTCTCGTCATAGAAGGCGTGTTCATGGCATCCCCCTGAAGCGTTGACCATTCTCGCTCCGGGCACTGCTCCGTGTCTACCATCAGTTACCGGAGTTGTGCATTTGCGGCTGGACGAATACCATTCCACGGGGAAGCAGGGCGACATATTAGAATATTGCCAACTTCCGGAAAGAAGAGTCATGGATTTGTCGATTCGTCCACTTGGCAACGGCGGCCTCAGGCGTGCTACGTTTTGCCTCTGCGCTGTGGTTCTTGGATTGTTCGCCGGATTCACGTCTCCTTGCGACGCGGCGAGCAACGCTAATCCAGATTTTGGCCCCAATGTTCTGGTTTTCAATCCCGCCCTGCCGGCAGCAGCCATTCAGCAACAGATTGACAAGGTCTACGCCGTTCAGCGTGACAGCCAGTTTGGCTCGGCGCGGGATGCTCTTCTCTTCCTGCCTGGCGAATATCACGTGGATGTGCCCATCGGTTTCTACACGCAAGTGCTCGGCCTCGGTGCAACCCCCGATGCAGTCCACATCACGGGCAACGTCCACGCCGATGCCACCCTTCCGCGCAACAACGCCACCTGCACGTTTTGGCGTGCCACCGAAGGCGTCGCAGTCACGCCTGCCGACGGCACAATGCAATGGGCCGTCTCGCAGGCCGCGCCCTTCCGCCGTATGCATGTGCTGGGCAACCTTGTGCTGCATCAGCATCACGGCTGGGCCAGCGGCGGATGGATCTCCGACTCGATAATCGACGGCAACGTGGACTCCGGCTCGCAGCAGCAGTGGATCTCGCGCAACAGCGAATGGGGCAGTTGGACCGGCTCCAACTGGAACATGGTCTTTGTTGGCGTCCGAAACCCGCCCTCCGGCGAGTGGCCCTTGCCGCCTTACACCAAAGTGGCTGAAACGCCTGTCGTCCGAGAAAAGCCGTTTCTCCAGGTGGATGCGCACGGCAACTACAGCGTGCACGTTCCCGCTCTGCGCACCAGCAGCGTGGGCGTCAGCTGGCATGGAGGCTCAACTCCCGGGCACTCCATCCCTCTCGGCCGCTTTTACATCGCCCACCCCGGCGACACGGCGACCGCAATCAACGCGCAATTGGCCCACGGCAAAAATCTGCTGCTGACGCCGGGCATCTATGACCTGACCGAGCCAATTCGCGTGACCAGAGCCAACACAGTGGTGTTGGGAATAGGCTTCGCCACCCTGCGCCCAACGCACGGCACGGCGGCTATGACCACAGCCGACGCCAGTGGCATCATCCTTGCGGGCCTCTTGTTTGACGCTGGCCCGGCGCAATCCCCCGTCCTGCTCGAAGTGGGACCCAGGGGCAGTCACGCCAATCACGCCAAGAACCCCATCTCGCTCCATGATGTCTTCTTCCGCGTCGGCGGCGCGGGCGTTGGCCGCACCGTGATCAACCTCGAAGTAAACAGCGACAACACCATCATTGATCACACCTGGATCTGGCGCGCCGATCACGGAGCCGGCGTCGGTTGGAACCGGAATACCAGCGCCAACGGCCTTCTTGTGAACGGCGACAACGTAACCGCCTATGGTCTCTTCGTCGAGCACCATCAGCAGTTCCAGGTGCTGTGGAACGGCAACGGCGGCCACACTTACTTTTATCAATCCGAGATCCCCTACGACCCGCCCGACCAGGCCAGCTACTCCAGCGCACCCGGAGTGAATGGATGGGCTTCGTATAAAGTGGCAAACAGCGTTAAGACCCACGAGGCCTGGGGACTCGGCATCTATTCCGTCTTCCGCCATCCCAACGTTGTGCTCACACGCGCTATTGAGGTGCCCAAAACGCCGGGCGTCAGGTTCCATCACATGATTACGGTGGCACTGGACAACCTGGGCGAAATATCGAACGTCATCGACGACACTGGTGGTCGCACCGTCACCAGACCGCGCGTTACGCCCAAAGTCACCGAGTTCCCGTAGCAGCCTGAGATAAAAGTATGGTTTTGAAAGGGCACGACTTGAGTCGTGCCGTATGTTCTCCAGAATGAACGCGGCTTTAGCCGCTGAGGGCGGAGTTTCCCGGAGTTCCCATTTTTGCCGCGGGCTGGTAGGCCGCGACGAAGGTTCGCGCGGGATCTGCGGGTTCGCACACTCTGGCTGAAAGATTATAAGCGCCGCGCGCAAGCTACGCGGGGAATGCCTTGCAGGTCAGGGGTAAAGGCAATCTGCGCAAAGCCCGAGCCAGCAAGGAGGTCGCCTACGGCAGCCGCCTGGCCGTGGCCAACTTCAAGGACAAGGAAACCACCAGCGACAAGTGCTGCATGAGCGGCGGGGATCAGACTGCGATAGACGTCGAGGCCGTGAGCTCCGGCGTAGAGCGCCTGAGCAGGCTCGTGGTCGCGGACTTCAACAGCCAGCGTTGTGGAATCGGCTGTGGAAACGTAAGGCGGGTTGGACGCGATGATGTGAAACGGTTCTCCGGCCGCGGGAGCCAGAAGATCGCCCTGCAAAAACCGGATGCGTGCCGCGACGGCGTTGCGCTCGGCGTTCCAGTGCGCAATCGAAAGTGCATCAGCAGAAATATCGGTAGCCGTGATCGAGGCTTGCGGCAGATGTGCCGCGAGTGCGACAGCGATGGCGCCAGAGCCTGTGCCGACATCAATGATGCGCGGCGTGGAAAAGCCTCTGGCCAGTTCGATGACCCTTTCCACCAAGTGCTCGGTTTCAGGGCGGGGAATGAGAACCGCAGGCGTGACATGAAAAGGCAGGCCGTAAAACTCCGCTTCTCCAGTGATGTACTGGATCGGCTCGCCCGCCTGCCGGCGCTGGATGAGGGCCAGGTAGGTAGTCTCCTCGACGCTGCTGAGCACGTCATCACCATGCGCCAGAAGATAGGCGTGATTACGGCCCAGGACGTGCAGCAGGAGCGCTTCGGCATCCAGGCGCGCGCGCTCAGGATGGGGGCTGGAGCGCAGTTGCGCCTCGGCCTGCCGCACACATTCTTCCAGCGTCATCAGGCAGCCTGAGCAGCGGTGGCCTTCAACTGCTCGGCCTGGTAGTGGGCAATGAGCGCGTCGACGACGGGCTGCAGCCGGCCTTCCATAATCAGGTCAAGTTGATGCAGAGTCAGGCCGATGCGGTGGTCGGTGAGCCGGTTCTGCGGGAAGTTGTAGGTGCGGATCTTCTCGCTGCGGTCGCCGGAGCCAACCATGGATTTGCGCTCCTTGGCCAACTCGCTCTGCTGCCGCTCCATCTCCATCTCATAGAGGCGCGAGCGCAGGACGCGCATGCCCTTTTCGCGGTTCTTGATCTGCGACTTCTCGTCCTGGCAACTGACCACGGTATTGGTGGGCAGGTGCGTGATGCGTACAGCGGAGTAAGTCGTGTTCACGGATTGCCCGCCGGGGCCGGACGAGCAAAATGTGTCGATGCGAATATCCTTGGGCTCAATCTTGATGTCCACCTCCTCGGCCTCGGGCAGCACCGCAACAGTAATAGCCGATGTATGGACGCGCCCCTGCGTCTCAGTGGCGGGAACGCGCTGCACGCGGTGGACGCCGCTCTCCCACTTGAGCTGCGAATAGACGCGCTCACCCTCAATAATGGCGATAATTTCCTTGTAGCCGCCCACGCCCGACTCGGAGAGCGACAGCACCTCGACCTTCCAGCGGTGCTGCTCGGCAAAGCGGGTGTACATGCGGAAGACCTCGGCGGCAAAGAGAGTGGCCTCGTCGCCACCCGTGCCGGCGCGGATCTCCAGGACGACGTTCTTCTCGTCATTCGGATCTTTAGGCAGCAGCAGGACCTTTAATTCTTCTTCCAGCGCAGATGCGCGGGGCTCGAGCGCGGCGATCTCTTCGGCAGCCATGGCGCGCATATCGGCGTCGCTCTCGGCAAGCAATGCGCGCGAGTCGGCCAGGCCCTGGCGCGCCTGCTTCAGCTCGCGATACTTCTCCACCGGCGCTTCGATCTCGCGCAAAGCCTTGGCGGTCTTCTGATACTTCTCGTGGTCGTTGATGACCTCAGGCAGCACGAACTGGGCTTGTAGCTCGTTATAAAGCTGCTCCATCTGTTCCAAACGGTCGATCATGCGTGCCCCTCCGGGCAATAGGGTTTCGTCGATGCATTGCAAAGGGAAATGTGCGCAAAACAAGTATGTGCGGCGGGCGCCGCTAGAGAAGAGCCAGGATGGGATAATGGCGAGTCATACCGCAGCTTCTATTTTATCGCGAAACCGTGGTCATTCACGCCCGAAGTCGAGCGCGAAGCCGCCCACGATAGAGCGGCTGGGCATGTTGACGCCTTCAATCTCCTGGTAGCCGGTGTTGCTCAGATTTTCGCCGCGGAGATACGGGCGAAAGCGGCCCGTGCCATGGCTCAATGTAGCGTTCCACACCGGGTAGACCGATTGCTTGTAGCGCTGCGCAAGCTGGACGACATTACTGAGCGTGAAGGCGTGGCCAACCATGACCGCCCACGAGCCATGAATGTTCTGGACGGGGTAGTTGAAGACGTACTCCGATTGCAGGCCGTGCAGAGCCGACTGGGCGCCGTGCAGGCCGGTCCAGCCGATGTGTACTGACTGCGTTCTGGTGGGAATCCAGGTCAGCGTCGATTCCACGCCCACGAAGCGCAGGCCATTCAGGTTTGTGGCGTGCCATTTGTCGGCGGGCGAGGCGCGCACGTAGTCGATGGTGTTCTGCTGAGGCGAGTAGAAACTGGTAAAGGACAACGACACGCGGCTGCCGGGGATCCAGTCGAATCCGCCATCGAATGACCATGCCGACTCCGGCAGCAGGTTGGGATTGCCGACGGTCGCGGGATCGGAATAATAGAGATCGGTGTAGGTGGGAATACGAAATCCGTAGCCGAGGCTGGAGCGCAGCTTCCACCTATTGCCAAGGTGGACGCTGCCGGCCAGTTGCGGCGCCCACACGGTTTGCGCGCCGCCGGAGAAGATCTCCAGCCGCATGCCCGTCGACAGGTTCCAGCGCTGGCTCGACGGTTGCAGGTCCAGATCCACGTAACCGGCGCCGCGGTTGCGCGCATGGATGCCCAGCGCGTACGAAGTGACACCACCAGAAAAATTGAAGCTGCGGATGCTGTCGCCGTCAGCCTCAAGGCCCGTCAGCAGGAGCGAATTGGAGCGGATACCGATGGTGTGCCGCAACATCGCCTGCCACGAACCATCGATGTGGTTGTTCTCGTAAACTGCCGGATCATTGCGCAACAGAATGAACTCGTCGGTATGACGGCGATAGCCAAAAGCAGCCTGGGTGTGGCTGCCCAGTTCCTGGCGAATGAAAGCGAACCAACCCTTGGTGCGCTCCCACGAGTTATACGGCCCGTAAAACTGGTTGGCTCCAAAGGCGCGGTCGCTGCCCGCAAAAAGCAGATCAGTGACGCCGAGGCGCGAACCCAGCCAGCTTTCTGCTGAAGCCTCTTCATTGCGGTAATCACGGTCGGCCATGAAGCCAGTGGAGAAGTTGCGGTTGGCAGTGAGCCGCCCGCTCCAGTGGCCATGCACGGCGCCAGCCAGCAGCGATTCCTCGTTCTCGCCGAAATTGCCGGTGCCGGCGCGGGCCTCCACCGAAGTGCGCGAGGGAGCAACGGTCAGGAAATCTACCACCCCGCTAAGCGCGTCCACCCCGTGCAACGTGGAGCCGGCCCCTTCAAGCACCTGGATGGAATTGATCGCCTCCAGCGGAAGGGGCAGGTCAAGGTTGTGGTGCGCCGTCTGGCTGTCGTTGATGCGGAAGCCGTTGAGCAGCACCAATGTCTGCTCAAAGCTGCCGCCGCGCAGCACCAGGTCAGACTGCGCTCCTCCCGCGCCGCGCTGCTCCAGAAAAATGGCCGAGTCCTCGCGCAGAAAATCCAGTGGCGTGTCGGCAGCCAGCCGCTTGCCTTTCAGCGGAATCACCATGACCGACCGCGGCGACTCCGCCAGCGGTACGGGCACGGCCGAGCCGAGCACCACCATCGTCTGCCCAGGAGCTTTGACAGACGTGGATTGCGGCGAGTTCGTCTTCTGGGCCAGGGCCGCCGTGAGACAGACCGCCGGCAGAAGGCCGGCCGCGATCAGGATGGTTTGCCGGGGAAGCATATCTGGGTTGCATTGTCATGATCGCCGCCGTACATCATCCCTTTCAAGGAAGATTTGATGTTGATTTTAATAGTTGAATAAGTAAACTATTATCATGCAAACCATGCGCATCGACGCCTTTCTCCAGGAAAGCCCCATGTTCACCGTAAGCCGGGCGGCGCGCCGCTTTGAGGCGCTGGGCGCGCGGGCTCTGGCCGGCGACGATCTCGGCTTTCTTGAAGGCCTGGTGCTGGCGGCGCTGTTTTTCGAGGCTCCGCGGCTGGTGAAGCCGTCACAACTGGCTGAGACCTTCGGAACCACGCGCGGCAACGTGAGCCACTGCATCTCGTCGCTTGAGGCAAAAGGGCTGCTGCAGAGGAAGATCGATCCCGAAGACGCGCGAGCCTACCAGCTCGCCCTGAAGCCACAAGGAAAGCGGTGCGCGGTGCGCGTGATTGCCATACTCGACAAGTTGCAGAACGAGTTCGAAAGCGAGATCGGAAAGCCAGCACTGAACGAGATGTTAACGGCTCTGCGCAAGCTGGAGGAGCGCGCCGCGGTGCGGTGATAAAGACCGCGGCGCGAACTGCATTGCAAGACACCTACAGGATGTAGCGCGACAGATCCTGATCCTTCACGATGGATGCGACCATCTGTTTGACGTAGTCGGCATCAATGAGAAAGACCTTCTCCTGGCCGGAATTAGTGGTGCGCTCACGGTAGGGCAATGGCGTTGAGGACTCGCTTTTGATGGCCTCGGAGATCGCCGCGGCTGCCTCATCGTTGGGCGCGCGGCGGACCACGTCGGGAGCAAGGAAACTGACGTCTTCCAGCACGCGCTCCATGATGGTGTGCAGGCGACGCGCGCCGATGTTCTCGGTGGTTTCGTTCACCTTGAAGGCAAACTCAGCCATCTCGCGCAGTGCATCGGGTGAGAATTCCAGACGCACGCCTTCGGTCTCAAGCAGTGCAGAGTATTGCTTGGTGAGCGAGGCCTTCGGTTCGGTCAGGATGCGCAGGAAGTCGTCCACCGTAAGCGATTGCAGCTCCACGCGGATGGGGAAGCGGCCCTGCAACTCAGGAATGAGATCGCTCGGCTTGGAGACGTGGAATGCGCCGGCGGCGATGAAAAGAATGTGGTCAGTGCGCACCATGCCGTAGCGCGTATTCACCGTGGTGCCTTCCACAATGGGCAGAATGTCGCGCTGCACTCCTTCGCGCGAGACGTCCGGCCCGTGACCACCCTCGCGGCCGGCAATCTTGTCGATCTCATCCAGAAAGATGATGCCGTTCGACTCCACGCGCTCCACCGCGATCCGGTTCACCTGATCCATGTCGATCAGGCGGCCTTCTTCTTCCTGCACCAGGTAATCGAAGGCGTCAGTCACCTTCAGCTTCTTCTTCTTCGCTCCGCTGCCGAAGATGTTGGGCAGCATATCGCGCAGATTCATCTCCATATCTTCGAGGCTCTGGTTGGAGATGATGCCAATCTGCGGATTGGCCCGCTCGCGCACGTCGATCTCGACCATGCGGTCGTCGAGCTTGCCCTCGCGGAACTGCTGGCGCAGCTTTTCGCGGGAGCGCTGATAGCTGTCAGAACCGGGCAGCGAAAGCTGGCCCTCCTGCTGGGGCTGCGCAGGCGGCGGAGGCAGCAGCACATCGAGCAGGCGCTCTTCGGCGTTCATCTCCGCCTTGTCTTCCACCTCTTCCAGCCGCTCCTCGCGCACCATGTCGATGGCGATCTCGACCAGGTCGCGGATCATGGATTCGACGTCGCGGCCCACATAGCCCACCTCGGTAAACTTCGAGGCTTCAACCTTGAGGAAAGGCGAGTTGGTGAGCTTGGCCAGGCGGCGCGCAATCTCGGTTTTGCCCACGCCCGTAGGGCCGATCATGATGATGTTCTTGGGCATGATGTCGTCGGCAATGTCGGGCGGCAGCTTCTGGCGGCGCTGGCGATTCCTCAGAGCGATTGCTACGGCACGCTTGGCGGCCCTCTGGCCGACGACATGCTTGTCGAGCTCCGCCACAATCTCGCGCGGCGTCAGCTCTTCGAGCGAGAGTTCCTGTTCTTCGGCAGATGCTGGAAGATAAATGGCCATTCGTTGCTTCTGATCGCTCCTCGCTTTGTAACAGGACACGGCTTCAGCCGTACCAAGAATGCCGCCAAATCCGTGCCCCTTTAAAACCGCGGCCGGCCTTCGCCTCAGATCTTCAACTCCTCAAACGTGACGCGGTCATTCGTATAGATGCATATCTCGCCGGCAATCTTCATGGCTTTCTCGGCGATCTCGCGGGCGCTTAGATTCGTATTTTCCATCAATGCCCGGGCCGCAGCCGTGGCGTAGCTGCCGCCGGAACCGATAGCCGCAAACGATTCGTCCGGATCGATGACGTCCCCTGAGCCGGAGATCAGGAAGGTCTGCTCCTTGTCGGCCACCAGCAGCAAAGCCTCCAGGTTGCGCAGCATCTTGTCGGTGCGCCAGTCCTTGGCCAACTCCACGGCGGCCCGGTTCAGGTTGCCGGCGTATTGCTCCAGCTTGGATTCAAAGCGCGTAAAGAGGTTGAAGGCGTCGGCCGTGGAACCGGCGAACCCGGCGAGAATCTTGTCCTGATAAAGACGGCGAATCTTTCTGGCCGAGTGCTTCAGCACATGGTCGCCCAATGTAACCTGGCCGTCGGCGGCCATCACCACCTGATCGTTGCGGCGCACGCACAGCACGGTGGTGGAGCGAATCCGGCGGCGCTCTGTCACGTCGCCTTTTCTTTCCAGGGCCAAGAGAAAACCTCCTCTGAATATGCGTCCGGAAGGGCAAAATTCCGTCTACGCTGCAACTTAGAGTATAGGGCATCGTCAGGGAGACGAGGCGCGCATGGAGTAGCGCAACGGCGCTCATCCTTTCCGAGGTGAGGCTGCCGAAAGGGCAAAGCACCCAGCAGCGATCCCTCTACGTAAGCAGCTTGAAGGCGTGCGCCCAATCGTTGTGCAGGAACCCGGGGATGCACCAAAGCATGCAAAGAGGCTCAATGGCGCGCGCCGCCTCCGCCTTGCCCATATCCGCCGTCTCCCAGCCAAGCTCATCCGCCAACCGGCTCACCGTCTGTTTGGCCGCGTCGTTGTTGCCGCAGATAAACATGGTGGGACGGCCGCCCGTAAACTGTGGATGCACCATGGAGGCCGCGCCGACTGAGTTGAACGCTTTGACGAAATGCGCGCTCGCAAATTCGCGTTGCAGCTTCTCCATGAGGGATTCATTCATGGTGGTGAAGAACTTGAGGACTCCGTTGACAGGGGGTGTGTCCGCAATGGGGTTGGTCGCATCCATCACCGGTTTGCCAGTCAGGTTCTTGGCGCCAGCCAGACGCAGCGCCTCCGCCGCGGCCCTCCCCCTGACGGCCAGCACGACCAGATCGCCGAAGACGGCCGCGGCGGTAAAGCTGTTGACCGCGGCACCCGGATGTTCCCTGGCCCAGGCGGCAAGCTTCTCCTCCGTCCGGGTGCCCATTATGACTTTATGACCATGTTTCAGGAAGCCGCCCGCCAACGCTTTCGCCACATCCCCCGACCCCAGAATCCCGATCTTCATCTCGCCCTCCTTTTCGCAAGATTCTATGACGGCAGAGGCCTCTCAAGAAGAGGGTTTCAGCATTTTATTTTCGGAGGATTGCTCGCCCCATGAAGTTCCGGGCCAGGCCCTGAATCGCGCTTGCGATCCCGGCTACCACTCACCGTTATCCCCCTTATACCCGGCACTCAGGACCGGACGGCAACCAGCCGCCGTCCGGATTGCGGCTGCGGTATGCTCTAGGTGGGACCTCTGGGGTAGAGTCCCGCATCTGATGACCATCCTCGACGCGAGTGAACTGGAGATGGGCGCCGGTCTGGCAGCCTTGGCTGTGCTGGGTGCTGTCGCCATCTGGCTCATTTTCCATAAGCGGCCTGGCGCCGACGAACTGGAGCGCGCGCGCCGCCGGTTTCTGGTGCAGTCCGGGCGCCTCGTAGACGGCATGCTGCTGGACGTTTGCGAGGTGCCAGCCAAGGACGGCCGCACACTGATCATGCTGATCTTTAACTACCGCATTGGCGGGGTGGACTACGAATGCTCGCAGGACATCACCCGCATGAGCGACGTCGTAGATGCAGCCAGGGTACGGGCGGGATTTCCCTGCACCGTGCGTTACCAGCCCGGCAACCCGCAAAACAGCATCGTGGTAGCCGAAGGATGGACCGGGCTCCGGGCGGGGTTGCCGGCACTGCCGGCGCTTGAAGACCAGAAACCGCCGGACCAGCGCCGTCTGCGCTCCGGCGGCAGCTAGGAAAAAAGCCGGGAATTCGTTTGAGACATTGAGATCCGCTTGGGCGCCGGATACGATGCCTGATCGGGATTCCGTTCGAGATTTTCACCACCGCAGGATTGGCGATGGATACCCATCCCCGGTTAGACTTCAGATATGCATGTCCAGGCGGCGCCTTCCGGATCTGGCGCAAAGAGAACAACGATCGTTCTTCTCGTCTCGCTGGCAGCCACGCTGGCTTATGTGGCGGTTACCTTCGTAGCGGGCCTGCGCGCGCACTCCCTGGCACTGCTCTCCGAGTCCGGCCACAACGCCTCCGATTTTCTTGCCCTCCTGCTTAGTTTCGCCGCAATCTACTTCCAGTCCCGTCCCGCCGACAACACCAGAACCTTCGGCTATCAGCGAACTGGGGTGCTGGCCGCATTCGTCAATGCAGCCACCCTCATCGTGATCGCGCTCTGGATCGCCGCCGAAGCCGTCCACCGGCTTTCGAGCCCTGTCCTGGTGCAGCCAAAGCTGATGGTGATCGTCGCCATAGCCGGTATGGTCATGAATGGCATAATCGCCGGCCTGCTGTGGGGCGTGGCGCGCGACGTCAACCTGCGCAGCGCCTTCCTGCACATGGCGGGCGACACGCTCTCCACCGCCGCGGTGATCGCCGGCGGCGTGGGCATTCTCCTCACCGGCAAGGATTGGATCGACCCGGTGCTTTCATTGCTGATTGCCGCACTCATTTTCTGGTCGAGCCTTGGGATTGTCCGCGAAACCCTGAACATTCTGCTCGAAGGCACGCCGCGCGGTGTCTCGCTGCTCCAGATCCGTACCGGGATGGAGGCAGTAGAGGGCGTCATTGACGTGCACGACCTGCATGTTTGGAGCCTTGGTTCGCACTCCCGCGCCCTGGCCTGCCACGTCACCATCGCCGACATCCCGCCTTCGGAGAGCGCCTGTATCCTCGCCAAGCTGAATCACGTGCTGCGCGACCATTTTCACATCGGCCACACCACCATCCAGTTCGAGCACATTGGCTGCGGAGATGTGGGCGCCTGCGTCGTCCCTCCGGAAGAGATGACCCATTTCAGCGGCCACGAGCATCATCACGGCCATATGCATTAGAGCGATGGCCGCATGATTTCCGGCGCCGCGGCCCGCCATCGCAACGTCCGCGGCATCCACATCCAGGGCGTATTCTGAGATTCCCGGTGCTTTTGCTGAGGAGGCTGTCTTCTTGAAACTCGGTTTTGCTGCCTTTGCTGCTCTCTGTTTTGCTCTGCTTTATTCTTCACCGTTTCCAGCTCAGGCTGCGCCACCTTCCGGATCTGCTGTTGCGGCAGGACGCGGCGATGCGTCCGCCCCAGCCCAACTCGACGCTCTCGCCGGCGAATATACCAACCCCGTTGAGCCGGATACGCCATTGAGCTTTTACGTTCAGGGCGGCAAACTCACAGTCGAATCCGAGCGCATGGTCCCGACGAAGATGGAAGCCTTTTCTGCCACTGAGTTCGGCATCCGCCACTCCAGAGCCTACTTCAGCTTCACACTGGACGCGGAAGGCCGCGGCACCAGCGTCACCTTCTCAGCTGAGCCCGGCGCCGTTTATCAGCGCACTGGGCCGCCCGTGCATCACGTCTTTCACGATTACCGGCGCACCGAGGCGATGATTCCCATGCGCGACGGAGTGAAGCTGCACGCCGTCATCCTGAAACCGGCGGATGTTACCACGCCGCTGCCGATCCTCATGCAGCGCACGCCCTACGGCGTGGATGGAACCACGCGCGCCTCCTTCTTTGCGGATCGGCCCGAGTTGGCCCGCGACGGCTATATCTACGTTGCCGAGGATATCCGCGGGCGCTTCGAGAGCCACGGAAAATTCGTAATGATGCGGCCATTAGCCGATCATCACAACCCCAAGGCCATTGACGAAAGCACAGACACCTACGACACCGTGGCCTGGCTCATCAAGCATGTGCCCGGTAACAATGGCCGCGTGGGCGTGGTCGGCACGAGTTATCCCGGTTTTCTGGCCATGATGGCTGGGATCGACCCGAACCCGGCGGTCAAGGCCATCTCGCCACAGGCGCCCATGATCGACGTATGGAAGGGAGACGACTTCTTTCACAACGGCGCCTTCCGGCAGAGCTACGGCTACGACTACGTACTGATGATGGAGTCCAGCAAGAAAAACTCATCGGTCAGCTACGGGCGCAACAAAGACGGCGGCCCCATGGATGGCTACAACTTCTTCCTGGAGCGCGGCAGCTTTGCCCAGGACGTGAAGGAGTCCGGCTCAAAATTGCTGCCCACCTGGCAACTCTTCCTCGACCACCCCTCCTACGACATTGACTGGCGCTCGCGTGCTGTCGAATATCACTTAAACACGGTCGCCGTTCCCACGCTCACCGTGGGCGGATACTACGACCAGGAAGATATGTACGGCCCGCAGGAGGAGTACTCCAAATTGGAGCCGCACGACCGGCACCGTGACAATTTTTTGGCGCTCGGCCCCTGGCGGCACGGTTCCTGGGCCTCCTCGACGCGCCACCTGGGCAATCTGGACTATGGCCAGCCGATCGGCAAGGAGTTTCGCGCACGGATCGAGGCCAGGTTTTTCGCGCATTATCTGAAGGGTCAGCCCGGCTTCATGCTGCAGAACACAGCCAGTTTCCAGACCGGCTCCAATACCTGGCAGTACTACGCGCAATTTCCACCGCGACGGTCTCGGCTGGCCAGCCTTTATCTTGATGGCAATGGCCAGTTGAGCTGGAGCGGATCGACCGCGCAGGCCCGCACCAGCTACGTGAGCGACCCCGCCAACCCCGTGCCTTATCGCCACCGGCCCATTCAGCCCACCTATGGCCGTGGTTCGCAGTGGTACGACTGGCTCGCCGAAGATCAGCGCTTTGTCACCGGCCGCAAGGACGTCGCGGTCTGGAAGCTGCCCGTGCTCAAGCACGACCTGACGTTGACAGGCGAAGTGGTCGCGGACGTCTACGCCTCCACCACCGGGTCGGACAGCGACATGGTGGTGAAGCTGATCGACGAATATCCGGACAACGATCCCGATCCCACAATGCGCGGCTACCAGTTGATGACCAACGAGGAGATCTTCCGCGGGCGGTATCTTTCAGGATTCGACAACCCCGCGGCGCTCAAGCCCGGCTCGATCTACGCGTACAAGTTCAGCCTGCATGACGTGGACCACGTCTTCAAAGCCGGCCACACGGTGATGGTGGAGATCCAGAGCACGTGGTTTCCGCTCTACGACCGCAATCCGCAGACCTTTGTGCCCAACATCATGACGGCCAAGCCGGAAGACTATAAAGCGGAGACGATCACGATCTACTCCGGTCCGGGGCATGAGTCGAGCTTGCAGGTACCGGTGATGAAGCCCTGAAGCCGCAGTCCAACATTACGGAGGTAAACCGGCGTGCGGACTGGGCTTGGTGCGCACCGAGCCTCAGTTGATCGGCGGCGGAGGCAGGAGCGGCTTGCGCGGGCCAAGTTCCTCGTGGACCAGCGTCAGGCCGAGGATGCAGCGCTCAAAGCTGTCGGCGAGCCGCGCGAAGAGCGGCGCCTCGTGTTCATACTCAAACAGATTGAACTGGCTGACAATGTAGTAGCTCTCCTTGCCGGCGCGGATCAGCTCTTCGAGGGTGGGCTGATGGCGATGCCGGCCTCGGCCCGAACCTACGGCCTCCGGGTACATGCCGCCCACGAACAGGGCGAAGTCTCCGATGTGCTTCCGCAAGGCGCGCTCGGCGTCAAACGATGGCGCGGAGCCATGAACCGGGTCAGAGGCGCGCATCATCTCCTCCAGTTCCTGAATGGGGTGGCCGGCCTCGTCGCGCATGTTGTAAAGCTCGTCGGTGCGGGTGAACTCGCAGAGGAGATGGGCGACATAGCCCGTGACCTCGGGGTCGTGCAGACCGAGCTTGCCCTCGTAGCTATTGCGCACAGCCTGACGGAAAAAGAGCTCGAGCGGATGGGGTGAAGATTGGGCCTGCATAAATCCCTCCCTCCTGGCCACAGTCGGGCAGCCAGAATCCTCCTGGGCATTGGCTGCGTTCCGTCGTGCGTCAGCGGGGGAAGTCAGCCTCCGCTTGTTTACTTAGACGTAACACGAGGATTACCGGAAATGTTGTGTCTATCAAGAAGGGGGTGCAATTCTGTTGGCAAACTGGCGAAGCGACTGCGAAAAATCAGGCGTGAAAACAGAAGGGCAGCCTCGGCGGGCTGCCCGTTCTCCAATGAAGGCGTGTTCCTAAACGGTTGCGGGTGTGCGGGATTCGAGCTCGGCCAGGCGCGCTGCCAGCAGCTTTTCCAGCTTGACCAGAGCGCTTGAAAAACCTTCGATGCCCTCGCTCAGCTTGTCGCTGGCCATGCGGTCGGCGGCATGCATCGCGTCGAAGACATCCTTGTCCATCGGAATCCGCTCGATGGCCATTGCCTGGGCGGCTTTGGCATCGAGCTTGCGCGGCAGGGTCCCCGGCGTGGCTTCGAGTTCGGCCAGCAATTGGGGCGAGATGGTGAGCAGGTCGCAGCCGGCCAGCTCGCAAATTTCGCCAAGATTCCGGAAGCTGGCGCCCATCACCACCGTCTTGTAGCCAAACTTCTTGAAGTAGTTATAGATGCGAGTGACAGACTTGACGCCAGGATCGTCGGAGCCACGGAAATCCCTGCCGGTGTCCTTCTTATACCAGTCAAGAATGCGGCCTACGAAGGGCGAGATGAGGGTAACGCCGGCCTCGGCCGCTGCGACGGCCTGATGGAGGCCGAAGAGCAGCGTGAGATTGCAGTGAATGCCTTCCTTCTCAAGGACTTCAGCGGCGCGAATGCCTTCCCAAGTGGAGGCGATTTTGATGAGGATGCGGTCGCGGCCAACGCCGGCCGCGTCGTATTGGGCGATGATGGCGCGGGCTTGGGCAATAGTGCTCTGGGTGTCGTAGGAAAGGCGGGCGTCCACCTCGGTCGAGACACGACCTGGGATGATGGCGAGGATCTTTTTGCCGAAGGCCACAGCCAGCCGCTGGAAGGCAAGGTTGGCGACAGCCTGGTCGGTGGCGGCTTCGCCCAGTTCCGTCCGCGCGTCGCGCAGCACACCGTCAACAAGGGGCTGATAATGAGGCATCTGCGCCGCCGCCGCAATCAGCGAGGGGTTGGTGGTGGCGTCAGTGGGGCGAAACTGCTCCATCGCCTCAAAGTCGCCGGTGTCAGCAACGACGGTGGTGTACTTGCGCAACTGTTCGAGCAGATTCTTGGGCATTGTTCCTCCTGGGGATGCGTATTCCGGTCGAACGCGCGTTCAGGTTTAGTCTATCGCTTCTTGCGGCGTGCCGAGTCAACGCCCCGTATATGGGCGCACTTTAAATCTTAGACGATCTCGGGCATCACTATGTGAGTGAGCCTGCCCAGTCCGGAGATGGAAACTTCAACGCGATCGCCCGGGACCAGCGGCCCAACGCCGGAAGGAGTTCCAGTCAGGATCAGATCTCCCGGCTCAAGCGTGAAGGCCGCGGTAATGGCACTGAGCAGGGTGGGGATCGGAAAAATGAAATCCAGCGTTGAAGCGTGTTGCCGCACCTCGCCATTCACGCTCGTTTCGATGTTCAGGCCGGCCTCCAGGTCCAACTCGTCGCTGACGATCGGGCCTACCGGGCAGAACGTGTCGAAGCCCTTGGCGCGCGTCCACTGGCCGTCCTTCTTTTGCAGATCGCGGGCTGAGACATCGTCCGCGAGCGTACAGCCGCGGATGATGTCGCGCAAGTTCATGCCGGGTTTCAGGTTGCGGACGCGCCGGCCAATCACCAGCGCCAGCTCGCCCTCGAAGTCGACGCGGGAGGACGCGCCGGGCAAACGCACCACGCCGCCCGGAGCGAGCAACGAGGACGGCGGCTTGAAGAAAAGCAGTGGCTCGGCAGGCATCTCATTGCCCAGTTCGCGCACATGGTCGCGATAGTTGCGGCCTACGCAGACGATCTTGGAGGGCGTGACCGGGGGCAGCAGATCGGCCTTGCTCAGAGGCATCGGATCGAAGCCGGATTCACCCTGCCCGGACTGTGCGCGCGCCAGCCGGCAAGCCAGGTCATCTTCTGGAATTGGCGCGGGACCGGTGATCCAGAGCTCACCGTCGCGATCGTCCACGGCGCCGTAGCGGATCTGGTTGTCGAGTAAAAAGCGGCAGTATTTCATGGGCATTCTCTCCTGGGGCCGTCAGCCAAGGCTATGGGTTGGGTACGGTCTCCTGCGTCTCGGCCGAGCGGGCGCTTTCATTGCCGTTCTGGTCGATGGCGCTGACGCAATAGTGATAAGTGCGACCGGGCTGGATGTTGGCGTCGTGAAAGGACGGAGCCACGACGGGCTGCGAAGGTGAGATGCGCTGCCAGTTCTGGCCCGCCTCACGGCGGTAGACGATGTAACCGGTAAGACTGGCATCAGAAACGGGCTGCCAGCTCAGGTCGATGGATCGCTCCGCGCCGTTCTCAGCAGGATTGGCTACAGCGGCCAGACCAGCAGGGACCGGGGGCGGAAACACATCCACCGCTTCAATGCGCAAAGGCGGTGAAAGCGCTCCGGGCAACTCCATTGCTTTTCCGTCGAGTGTGACGCGAAGCACGCGCTGGGCGCGATACTCGTAGGTTGCGCCAAACCGGATGTCCCTATCGAGAGCGCGGCCGGGGAGCACACCGGCGGCAACCAGCAGATTCTGTTCGACCGGCTCGGGCTGCGGCGCAAGGAGTCCCTGATCGGTCTTGGCCGCGGACGGAGTAAGTAGCTTCCGCCTGAGACGAACGGCCGTGCGCGTCAGTTCCTGCGCATCAGGACCCGGATTCCAGCGCAGAAGGATTCCGTTCTTCCGCATTTCGGCGGTAAGGCCGGTGACGGGTGGGGGCGCCTCGCCGGCCAGAACCACGGCAGAATTCGATGGCCCAGCCGAGCGTCCGTTGCGGTTGCTTAACTCGACAAGGTAAGTAAGCGGATGCGGCGCGCCTGCAGCCAGAGCAGGAGGCAGAGTATCTGTAAAAGTCCCGGCAGCGGCGGGAGCCAGTTGCAGCTTGGCGACGGCGACGCAGGCGCTCTTTGCGGTTTCCTTGCGGCAGACGCGGGTTGCAATATTACCCTTGAGCAATAACTGATCCGTATTTTCCTTGGGCATGGTCCAGGTAAGTACGACCTGGTCGCCGGCGCGGGAGGCGGCGAGATCCTTTACCGGCTCAGGTAGGTTGAGCGATGGCGGCTTGGGCGCAGCCGGCAACCCGCAACCGGTGAACGCGGGCCCGGCGGCCAACCCTAAGGCCAGCGCCAGCGCAGAGAGCGCACCTTGTCGCAGGGAGTGCATTGCCCTCTCAGTCTACCGGAGCAGCACGGGAGAGACACCACCGGCGCCGCAACGGCATTCCGGTTACTCCTCCCGCAAGGCTTGCATCGGGTCCAGCCGCGAAGCGCGTGCCGCGGGTATCCAGACCGCGAGCAGCGCCACTGAGAAAAGGAAGATGGGAACAGCGACGAAAACAGCCGGATCCCAAACTTTCACACCGAACAAAAAGCTCGCAAGCAACCGCGTGAGCCCAAAGGCCGCGCCCAGCCCCAGGATCGCGCCCGCCATTGCGAGCTTCATGCCCTGCCCGACAACGAGATTGCGAATCGCCGCGCTGTCCGCTCCCAATGCCATGCGGATGCCCAACTCCTGGATGCGCTGCTCCACCGAGTATGCCATGAGCGCATAGATGCCGATTGCCGCCAGAATCAGCGCGAGAATGCCGAAGGTGGTCAGCAAAAGCATATTGAATCTCTGTTGCGCAGTGGAGAGCGAGACCACTTCGTCCATAGTGCGGACGCGCGCCACAGCGAAGCCTCCGCTGGCCTGGCGCAACTGTTCCGTAATGGCGGAGACGAACTGGCTTGGATCGCCGCGCGTGCGGAGAACCCAGCGCGCGGGCATCATGCGCGCGTTGAGCGCGGTCATGCCATCGGTTACCTGTGCCAAAGGCACGAAGATCATCCGGCCAGGAACGCGATCGAGTCCGCCGTCGTGGGTGTCGCCCACAATACCGATAATCACGCGCGCTGGTTCCGCGAACTCCGGCCCGATATCCTTGCCGATCATGATTTGCCGGCCTATAGGATTTTGATGGGGCCAGCCCTGTTCGGCGAGCGCGTGATTGATAAGCGCGACTGGCGTTGAGCCGGCTACATCCTGGTCGTTGAAGGCGCGTCCGCGCAGTACTGGGATTCTGAAGACATCAAAGTAGCCGGGGGAGATACTCATCCATCCCGCGTCCCGAAAATCCCGAGGGCCCATCAAGGGACGGCCCACGATGGCGAACGGAATACCGAACTCGCCCTGAATGGGCAGACAACAGGTGAGGGCCGAATCCTCAACGCCGGGAAGGCTATTCAGCCGCTCGCGCCCGTCGCGAGCCAGTTGCGCCACCCCGGAGGTCTTTTGATAGCGGCCACCCGTGAGCGACATCTCCATGGTGAGCACATTGTGGGCGTCGAAGCCGGGATTCACGCTGCGCAGCGCGATAAACGAGCGGATCAGCAACGCAGCTCCGATCAGCAGCACCAGCGCCAGCGAAACTTCGCTGATGACCAGCAGTGAACGCGCCTTGCCCTGCCGGAGTCCCGTAGCCGATGGATTGCAGCTCTCTTTAAGCGAGGAGCTCAGGTCCGCACGCGATGCGCTCAACGCGGGATAAAGCCCGAAGAGAATGCCGGTGAGCATCGAAGCCGCCAGCGTGAAGCCCATCACGCGCCAGTCAACACCCACGGCGCTGCCGCTCTCGCCGATGCGGGGAAGATCCGCCGGACTGACAGCGAGCAAAGCGCGCACGCCGGCAAAACCGGCGGCAAGACCCAGGACACCCCCGGCAGCAGCAAGCAAGACGCTTTCCGTCAGCAACTGGCGCACGATGCGCGTGCGGCTCGCTCCCAGCGCGGAGCGGATGGCAAACTCCCGCTTGCGTCCGGTGGCTCGCACCAGCATCAGGTTTGCGACGTTGGCACATGCGGTCAACAGCACAAGGGCAACTGCTCCCAGGAGAATCAGCAGCGAAGAACGCACGTTCCCGATGATCGAATCGCGCAGTGGCTCGACGGCGAACCCGACCCTCGGATTCGCTTCCGGATAGAGTCGGTGAAACAACGCTGAGGCCAGCTTTATCTGTGCATTGGCCTGGGCAAGTGTGACGCCAGGCTTCAACATTCCGACCACGTGAAAGTAGCCGGCCTGGTTGCTGCTATTCATGTCAAGTTGGAAGGGCAGCCAGATATCAGCCTCAGGTTCAGCGTGAAAGTCCTTACCCAGCACGCCGACGATGGTATACGGCTCATTGCCGAGCGGAAGCGAGGTTCCAACGGCATTCGGATTCCCGCCAAACCGGCGCTGCCAGAGGCCGTAGCTCAACACCACTACGTTGCCTCCATGAGGTGTATCTTCCTCAGGCGTAAAGGTGCGACCCAGGACGACTGGCGCGCCAAAGAGCCGGAAATAACCTTCTGTAACGTGGATGCCGCGCAGCTGTTGAGGCAGTCCGCCGGTAAGGTTAAAACCCGGGCCTGCAAAGTCGTAGGCGGCCACCTCCTTGAAGAGGCCCGTCTGCTGCCGGAAAACCTGGTATCTGGGAATGGAGATGATGGCGCCGTTGCCATTGGGACCGGAGTTCTCGATCGCGACGATACGATCTGCATCAGGATACGGAAGCGGTTTCAGCAGCACCGTGTTGACCACGGTGAAGATCGCGGTATTCGCTCCGATGCCGAGGGCCAGCGCTGAGACCGCCGCAACAACAAAGCCTGGGCTCTTGAGGAAGAGATGCAAGGCGTGCCTGACGTCGCTCCAGAGTTCGCCCAAAGGTGTCTCCTCCGTCGCCTGATAGGACCACTCTATCGCGAGAACGTGCCGCTTGGCGCCGCATGACCGCTGAACGTTACAATTCTGACGGCTTCGCGTGGAAAACGTACTTGTCGCGGGACCGAAGTTTTACTGAGCGCGTCTTTTCAAGGGAGGCCCCTCGCTTGTTGATCTTTGCCGCTGTTCTCGCCATCTTCGTCTACGGGATGATCGCCGCCATGCTGGGCACCATTCTGCCCGAGCTGTCGGATCGTTTCCGGCTCACTCCCTCCCAGAACGGGACCATCGCCTTCGCCCAGGCTCTGGGACTGATGATCGCCTCCGTCGGCGTGGGCCCCCTGCTCGACAACAACGGCGACAAGATCGGGCTTATTCTGGGCTTGTCGCTGATCGCCGCGGCGCTCTTTGCTCTGCCACGGTCAAGGGGCTTCGGCGGCATCGTAAGCCTGTTGTTCCTGCTCGGAGTAGGCGGCGGCATCGTGGTAACTGGCGCGAATGCTCTGGTCAGCGGAGTGAGTACAGAACATCGCGCCACAGCGCTCAATCTCCTGAATCTTTTCTTTGGCCTCGGCGGGCTGGTGACTCCCTTCATCTCTGCCAATCTGTTCAAGAAGAATTGGATGCGGCTTTGCTCGACCGTCGCGCTGCTCGCCGTGGTTACACTGACGATCCAGGCAGTGACGAAGATGCCCGCACCGGCAGGGACATCGGGATTTGTGCTCGCAGGTTCGGGCTCCGTCTTTGGGCGGCCGCTGCTTTACCTGCTTGGATTCTTCCTGTTCCTCTACGTCTCATGCGAGGTCGGCGTTTGGAACTGGCTGCCGCGCCACCTGATCGCCCAGGGCATTCCGGAGTCGCGCGCTCTTAACATCCTTTCGCTCGGTTTCGCCCTCGGCCTGCTCCTCGGCCGGCTCGCAGTCTCTCCGATTCTTCTGCGCGTGTCCGCGGTCGAAGTCACTCTAGCCTCGTCCATTGCCATTGTGATTACCACGTTCCTCATGTTGCGGACCGCACATCCCGGAGTTGCAGCGGCACTCGTATTTCTCGCAGGCCTCTCCATGGCGCCGGTTTTTCCAACAACGCTCGCGATCACCGGCACGGCATTTCCGCAAATGACAGGCACGGCAATCGGGTTCGTAATTACCTGCGGTTGGGCCGGGTTGGCGGTCAGTTCGCGGATCATCGGCGGCATCGCAGGAGGCGACCCGCTCCGCCTGAAGAAGGCTCTGCTGCTCATTCCAGCTTTCGCGGTGGTCATGGTGGGCTTGAATCTCGCCATCTGGCCCGCGCTTCGATAGACACAGATGATTGCTCTCACGCCGGCGGCCGCGAGGTGAGCTTTACGGAGCGGAAGGCAATCGCGGCCAGAAGCGCGATGACCAGAGCAAGCACCACCCACAGCAACACCGGATGTTTCTCGGTAAAGGGGCGCGTGTCGGGGCGGGGCTTGAAGACGGGATTGTGCCTTTCCGGCCCGAGCGTGGCCTGCGCGGCATTGGGTTGAGGCGCGAACAGCGTGGCGTAATCGTAGCGCGGAGCGGCCAATGCAGCGTCACCGTAATAAAGCGTGTAGGCGGCTCCTTCCACAGCATCAAAGCAGAGCGTACGCTCCTGCATCTGCAGAGTGACGGATTTGAGCTGGATGGGCCGATCGTCTCCGTTCTCGATGGTGATGGTCCATTTCGAGGGCGCATCGAAATCTCGGTCCGGCACATCGATGTCGAGGCGTTCTTCGTCGATGCGGCGCCCGTCGCGCGTGCCGTGGACGCGAAGAAGGTTCCCGAAAGACGTCCGGCTCTGCAATTCGGGTCTATCGGTCGACCGGGTGATGTCAGGGACGGCAACGACACTGACATTGCGGCTGAAGCTGGCAGGCCGCCGGCCCGGCGCGAAGACGATGCGATCGATCGGCATATGCGCGGGCACGGTGAACTCCATCACCGAGGAGTGACCCCGCTGGACGACGCCAGTCGACCGCGCGACATCGACATACTTTGGCTGGCTCACTGGCTGGCGCGGAACCGAAAGGCCGGTCACACTGTCAGGAGCGATGGGGCCGGCGATGCTGAAGTGCAAGTACGGAAAGCTCGACTGCGGAAGGTGAAGCACTGTGCTCCGGCCCAGCTTTTGCCCGGTCAGGTCGAAGATCGTGTAGGAGCCAAGCCGGGTTGCGGCGGTTTCAGCCGGGGTCTGGCCACCGGAGACGGTCACAGTGGCGATAAAGTCGTGACCGGAAACCGCAAGAGCGATGTCGCTGTAATTCCCGGCAGGCATCGCCGCGTCAAAAACGGTTCGCCCGCCGCGCCGGCCCAGGTTCAGGAGCGTGACCGGCTGCTCCGCGGATTGCGCGGGAGCGGCTGCCCGCAGGACATACGGCGTCTCCAGGGCGCCGCGGTAAAGGCGCAGATCGGCAAGCTGCAGAGCTGCGTGGGCAAAGATCGCCGGATCGACTACAAAACATGTCTGCCCGGAGGCGGATGACGTGAGCTGCACGGGCCGCTCGAAGCGGAAGTACTGAATCTGCGGCGAGGGCACGAAAACGGCTAGCAGAAGAACAATCGCGAACGACCTCATGACGCGGCGCCTCTTTGTCCGCGCAGATTGAGCCAGTCACGCTGATAGGCAAAGCTGACGGCAAGCAACAAAACACCGAGCCCGAGGAAGCTCAGGATACGAAGGCCCTGGCTCAGCGCGCTCATATCCACCAGAAAGACTTTGCCGATGGCCAAAGCCAGAAGCACCAGCGCCTGCCAGCGCAGGAACGCCGAGCGGCGCCAGAACCCGGCGGCAAGCAGGATTGCGCCATAGATCATGAACCACGCCGAATAGGTAAATTGCGCATAGATGCGATAGTTGCCGAAGAGGTACCGATCGCCGCGCCAGCGCATGGACCACCAGTAGCTGTGAATCTCGCAGCCCACGGCCACCAGGATAAGGAGGCTCGTGATGAGCGCAGCCGCGGCTGCGAGCGCGGGCCAGCGAACAGCGGCTACGGCGGGTTCGCTCTCAACCGTGCTTCGCGCCATCCAGGCCACCAGGGCGAAGACAGCGATCGCGACGCAGTAGGTTGCGAATCGCTGGTTGAGAAATGGCATGACGGATGCCGGCGGATTGATAAGCAGCAGAGTGGCAAGCCCAAGTGCGAGGCAAAGCATCGCCAGCACCCGCAACAACAGGAGCCGCGTGCGGTTCGCAACCCACAGCAGGGCCGCGCCCTCCACCAGCCAGCCGATGGTGAGCCAGCGGCCATGGGCCTTCAGCGGAATGGCGAGGGTAAGAAAGACGACCGCCGCCGCCAGATGCAGCGCTGACAGCAGTTCGGAGCTTGCACGCCACACTCCTTGCGCAGGAAGGCGCAGCAACACCAGGTAGAACGCGGCAAAATCGACGGCAATCCACGGTCCGGCGTTGCGCAAGCTTGATATGTCAAAGAGCGCATAGAACGCCAGAAATCCCAGGGCGGCATTGGCGATGGGCAGCACCACCATGGCCAGCGCATCCCATGCGGAGGAGCCGGCTTCGTCCAATTCAATACGCGCAAGGCGGGGAGCACAGGCAAAGATCATGAAGAAGCAGGTAAGAAAGAATGCGGTGCGGGCGAACTGGACCGTCGAATAGTAGTTGAACCACCATGCGGCCACGTAGAACACGGAACCCAGAAAGGCCGCAAAGAGCAGCCGCGACCAGGGACGCAGCACGACGAGAACCAACACCGCGATGTCGAGCAAAAGCAAATAGCAGAACAAAGCAACTTCATGGTTCTCGCCGGTCGAGATGAGCAGCGGCGTGCTGAAGCCGCCGATGATCGCGTAGAAAGCCAGTAGTTCCGCGTCTCGGATCCAGGAGAGAAGGCCATTGAATGCGGTGATAAGAATCATGGCCGCGAAAGCGGCACCGGCCGGAATGAGCTGGTAGAGGGAAAACGCCGCCCACAGGGAAAGATAAAGAATGCCGCTGCCAGCCGCTTTCAGTGAATACGCAAAAGCCACGTACCCATGGCGGTCAAAGCGCTCAGACCAGGCAATCAGCGCCGCGCCGGCGAGCAGGCCGATGAGGATGCGGCCGAGCGGGCCGATCCAGTGGTTGTCGATGGCGAACTTCAAAAACCAGGCCATGCCGATCAGGACCGCCAGGATGCCGACCCGGTTGAACCACTGCGATCCGATTTGGTTTTCGAGAGATCGTGCGTCTTCAGGCTGCGCCTGCGGAAAGGAACTGAAGCTTGGCGGAACAACCGGCTCGGGCTGAGAGCGTACTGGCGCGGGCGCCAACGATGGGATACCAGAAGACTCCTGGCTTGAAACCGCACTTTCCATGCGTGGCTTTACCGCTCCCGGCAATGGAATGCCCGCGCGCTCCAGAGCCTCTTCAATGCACCGGACACGGGCGCGTAACTCCCCAAGCTGATCTTCCATGTTGCCAGAAGGGAAAGGATTCATCGCCATTCAATGTACACCAGAAGGGCCCGCAATTTGAGGAGAATCTGCCAACGCTGGTAATGGCTTTGAACAGGTGGGGATCAGCAGTACAGCCGCAGCAGTTTCCCGGCGCCGGGTAGCCGCGCACCCCGGCATTTCCCGTTTGCACGGGCTGGAGCATAGAGTTAAGGAAGACACTCAACCTCGCTTCGGGCCTTGCCGGGAAATGCTTGTATGCATGAGCTATCCATTGCGGAAAACATTGTGGGCACGGTCACTGAGTCGCTGGCGGCGTATCCCGGCGCGCGCGTGGTCGAGGTGCGGTTGCGCATCGGCGTGCTGGCTGCGGTCATCGAAGATTCGCTGCAATTCTGCTGGGGAATTACGACACAGGGAACCACCTTGGAAGCGACGAAGCTGGCCGTAACCACAGTGCCGCTCGTCGTGCACTGCGCGAGATGCGGCGAGGATACGGAATTAGAGGGAGTTCAAAGCTTCCGCTGCCCCAGGTGTGGCGAACCGGCCACGGAGTTGCGGCAGGGACGGGAGTTGGAGGTGGAGGCTATTGAGATTGAGGAGGCAGGATGACGACGCGGATTGTCGAGCTGCGGCAGGGCATTTTGAAGAAGAATGATGAGCTGGCGGCAGAGCTGCGCGGGCGGTTTGCGGCGGCCGGCGTCCTGGTACTGAACCTGGTTTCGAGTCCCGGAACGGGGAAGACGGCGATGCTGGAGCTGACGCTGCGGGAGCTGCGCGCACGCGGCGCGCAGGCAGCGGCGCTGGTAGGCGACCTGGAGACGGACAACGATGCGCGAAGGCTTAAAGCAAGCGGCGCCCCGGTTCGCCAGATCAATACGCACGGCATCTGCCACCTGGATGCGGAGATGATCGGCAAGCACCTGGACGGATGGGATGAGGTGGCTGGCGAAAAGGGCGCGCCGCTGAGGGGGCTCGATTACCTGTTCATTGAAAATGTGGGAAATCTGGTTTGCCCGTCGAGCTACGATCTGGGCGAGCGGATTCGGGTGGTTCTGCTGAGCGTAACCGAGGGCGAGGATAAGCCGCTGAAGTATCCGGGACTGTTCAACTCGGCCGACGCCGCGGTGATTACCAAGATCGATTTGGCAGCCGCCTGTGGCTTCGACCGAACGCTGGCGCTCGGTAACATCAACGAGATCCGCCCGGGAATCCGCGTTTTTGAGACTTCAGCTAAGACCGGCGCGGGGATGGAAGAGTGGCTCGGGTATCTGGCGGAGGCGCGGTCGGGGAGGGCGTAGCCCATCCGAAAGCTGAAGATAGCCCATTCAGAAGCTTCCCAGCATCAGCCGGAGCCGCGCTTTGCCGGCCTCGTTGAAGCTGAGCGCCAAGCCGGCGGCTCCGAGGGGCGTACGGAAGAGAATCCCGGCCGACGCGCTCTGATGTGTCTGCCAGCCGCGGGAACCGAAGTCAAAGCGGCCCGCACCGTACCATGCGGCAAAGCCCGGATAGGGAGAAAAGCGCCGGATCGGAGGATCATGAAAGATCACTCCCGCTCCGGCGGTGACCAGCGTATTGGCATGAAACTCCTGGTAGCGGTAGGCGCTGAGCAGGCTCTCGCCCCCGGCCGTGAATTGCTCAAAGTAGTCAAGCTTGCGGCCGAAGCTGGCGCCGTCCCGGTTCATGGCGAAGAGAGTCAATTGGCGGCCCACAGGACGGAAGGCGCTGAAATGCTGCTGAAAGTACGGATAGTCCACGTCCCCGAAGCGATACCCCGCGGATCCTTCACTGAGCGTGCCGCGGGTTGGCAGGCTTCCCGAATCCTGTGAATCAAAAATCCATCGCAGCTCAGGCGCTACGTATGCAGCACTCTCCGCTTTGACACCATCCACCGTCGGGGAACTGCTGTAGGAGTCATATCCGGATTGAAATCCGGCGCGAAGCTGAGCAAAGCGCCAGGTTCCAATGCCGCCATAGAAAGATCCACCGAAGCGGTCACGCAGGTTGTTGAGGCGCACAGGTCCGTTGTAACTGTCGATGTGATAGCGCTGGATGAACAGCGCCGGGGCAAGAAAAAATGCGCTGCCTCCAAAGGGATGATAGTACTCAGTATGCATGCCGGGGTCGTAGCCTGCGTTGATTTCATTCAGCAGCCGGGACTTATATGCATGCGCGAAGACCGCAGTGGTGGAGAGCCGGAGCGTGGCTCTGCTTGGCTCTCCTGGCGACAGGCCAAACAGGAAAGACGGACGCACAAGAATCTGGTCGCCGGGCCGCTCAGAGAAGATCACCTTGAAGCCCTCCGGCCCTGCCGGTGGCTGCTGCCATTCATAAATTGCGCCGGGCACCGCTGTCGCAGCGACCATGCCGGTGAGCACGTTCTCCAGTTCGTGATCGGAGATCACGCGGTCGTCCAACTTGCGATGGATCTCCGCCAGCGCCCTCTGCTGGAAAGCCGCGCTGGGGCTGATCACAGCGGCAACCACGCCTTTTGCCACGGCCGGTCGCATGCGAGCTTGGCGCGACTGCAGATAACGCTGCCAGTCTGCATCGGATAATTCGTATGGCTTCAGCGCGGCCGCCTGGCGTTGCGCAGCCGCATATCCTGCCTGAATAATTTCTCTCCACTTGCTGTAGTCGGTTGCAGAAAATCTCCCGGTGTTAACGGAAATGACCAGATCGGCCGCGGCCAGTGAGCGGCGTTCATTCTGCAGGCTGGCGACGCCCGCGGATCGGCGGAGGATATCGGGGAGCGTGCTAAGCCCTCCGGGATTGGGCACAGGGCTTTCGAATACAACCGCGATCACGCGCTGCGCACCCATTGCGCGAACCTCTTCCACCGGGACGACTTTCAGGATGCCGCCATCAACAAGCACCTTGCCGTCCATCCGTACCGGCGTGAAGATAGCCGGAATGGACATGGTGGCGCGCATGGCCTGGACCAGGGATCCTTGGTGCAGGACAACTTCGTGCCCGCTGATCAAATCCGTGGCGACGCAGCGGAATGGGGTCGGTAGGTCGTCAAAGTTCTTTACGCCGGAATATGCAAGCGTGTTGCGGCTCAAGAACAACGAAAGCGCGGCCCCGGAATTAAGGCCCGCTGGAAGAGAAAATCCCTTGCCGAACCGCAAAGTCAGATCGCCATAGGTGCGATTCCAGGCCTGCTTCTCGACGGCTGGTTCGTCAATGAACCGTGGATTCGGATTGAGCAGCAGGTCCCAATCAGCCTGCTGCGCCAGACGCGTCAGTTGTTGCGCATCCATGCCGGTGGCATAGAATCCCGCCACCAGCCCCCCCATGCTTGTGCCGGCTATGTAGTCGATCGGGATGTGGTGCTCCTCGAAATAACGAAGCACGCCGATGTGCGCCAGACCAAGCGCATTCCCTCCGCTCAGAGCGACGCCGATTTTAGGCACGGCGTGCAACTGCGCCTCGGCTGCGATGCCGACAGGTAGAAAAAATGTGGATACGAGCAGACCTGTGGTGAGTCGAACCCCGATACGCCGTCGCTGTTTTCCAATTCCCATACCTGCGTGCCTTGCGGTGGAACCAGGGCGCGTATCTCGTTCAGCACTGTCGGCTCCCATGCCAGGTCGCCACTCCTTTGAGACGCGCCGGTTTCAACGCCGCAGCCTCGGGATATAGTACCCCTGTATTCGCTTCAGGAGTTCTCGACTTCTTACTTTCCCTACCTTTGGACGCCGATCTCCGTCATTCCGCGCCGTAGTGTGATTCTTTGTCCTCTTCGCCACCACCAACAAGAAGCAGGTTCGGCACGCGCCATGGGTTGAGCGCGGCAGAGAGCCGGATGAAAGGTCCTCCGGCCGTCACCCTCCAAGCGTTTTCCAAGCGTCAACCGGATCATGGCAGGCTGGCTGCTTCGGCAGGAGCGTCCCAATGATCGCTGCCGGCCAGGAAGGGGATCGCGCCAAACCGCGCCGCCTCCTTTGCCGAAAGCTGGCGCGACCACGATGGCCGCGACTCCGGACGCGCTCCCGGACCGGTGCTTCGGAATTCCGCGTAGAACACCTCCTGCGGAATCTGGTTCTTATACCAGGGCGACCACCCCTGGGGGCTGAGGTTTTCAGGCATGGATGAGTTGAGGAAGACGACCCGGGAAAATGCCCGCCATGGCCGGCCAAGATAGATGGGCTTGCCGCCCGTGTCGCCGCCGGTGATCCGGGCATGGTCAAAGACAAAGCCGGTGGTCTGGCTCGGCGTGGTGCGCGATTGCGCGGTGAGGTAGCCGGCGCGGATACTGTGAATCTCATCGCGCTCAAAGAGGGCCGTGGCATTGCCGAAGATAAAGTCGACTCCGCCGCTGATGTACGAGTCGACATAGTACTGCCGGCCGTAATTCGCAAAAAGCGTGTCCTGGTCGCCGATAAAACGGCAGCGCTTGAAGACGGCACGATCGGCATTGACCGCGATCGCAACTGCCTGGCCAGTGCGCCCGGCGTCATTCTCAAAAGTAACGTTGTCGGCCTGAAAATCAGGCGCGATGATCTCCACAGTTTCGCTGAAGAAAGTTCCTCCGGCGCTTTTGGCATTCTGGCTGGCCACGATGACGACCTGAGACGGATCGGAGCCGGTTCCCAGGAAGGTGGTACGCGGGCGATTCGGCGAGACGATCACCCGCTCGTGGTAGGTTGCCGGAGCGATGTGGATGTAGAGTCGGCCGCCGAGCCCTGGATCGGGCGCGTGATCAAGAGCCATCTGGATGGTAGGGAACTGATCGCCGGTCCACGTTGGCTTGTTGGATGGAGCCACATAGACGTGAACATCCTGGGCAAAAGAGAACCTGGCTGCCGCGAAGCCACTGAGAGCCAGCAGCAAGAGGGCAGGGTACATGCGCAAGCTGGGCGAAAATCTTCTCTTCAAACAATCACCTCGGGCCTGAGAGCGGGAATCGCTCGCGTGGAGCAGGAGTCCCTCTTTGCGCCATCTTCTTCGTTACCCATTACACATTGGGGAACCGTATCGCTCAAAGTCCGGAAGAAGCCCGTCACCTGGGAGCTGGAATGGGTTAGGCTTCCGTAGGGAGAGATCGCGATGGCGGACCGTGAACTGTACGAACGAATGCTGGCCGTGGCTCTTGAAGAAGCGCGGATGGGCCGGACAGAGGGCGGTATTCCCATCGGCGCCGCGTTGTTTACGCGTACGGGTGAACTGGTGAGCC
>JAJZVZ010000175.1 GCA_021846945.1 Acidobacteriota bacterium
CTGCCGCCGTGGCGCATCCACCTGGGCTGTGTGCTCCTGCGCTTCGAAGTCAAAGAGCGGGTGCGAGGGCCGATGCAGCAGATCGGCGATATTCCGGTACAGCAAGCTGAAGAATCGGTTAACGCGAGAGCTGTCCGTGATCTCCTGATCTTCGATCAGATGCCACTCCAGTACGGCGGTGTTCAGACGCCATCCCGAGAGCGTGGCACTGATCGGTATGCACTGGACATCGCCGTGACTCTTGGCAACCGTCAAAAGCTCCTCGATCAACTTTGTCCAATCCGTCCCCTTCCACTGCTTCACCTCGCTGGCGAAGATCGTTTCCTGCCAGAGCGAGTCAGCCTTGATATCCCGCAGCAGCCGCGAGCGCGGTCCGCCGTTCACCACGTCCGTACGCGGCTTGCCCTTGTGCTCTGGGCGTTTGTCCAGAATCAGGTACCGACCAGTCTCCAGCTTTTCGTCGGGCGCAAAGGTCCAACGCTCGTTCAGATAGGAGTAGGCGCTGGTACGCGCCCGGTCCTGCTCCACCGGGTCAAGAAACCTGCTCTCCAGACACAACTGGCGGCGCATAAAGTCAAATAGGAGTGTGAAGAGCTTGACGCGATGTTCTGGAGCAAGCCCAGAAAGCACTCCGTTACCCGCGAAGTTCTCAGCGGCCCCGCAGAACGCATCCAGATCACGGTAGCGGATCTCAAGCAGTCCGAGCTGGTCCAGGTTGGGATTGTTGAATCGCCAGCCGCGCCGCAGATCACGCAACAGCCGATACGCAAGGATGAAGCGCAGCGTGCGCTGAGCCTCCTGCCTTGCGATTCCGATCAACCTGGGAGAGCGCAGATACTCTACCAGCGTTCCTTCATCCTCCTTATGGAGGCCGAGGGCTTGAAAGACGGCGTCAGAGAGGCGCCCTTCGTCGAGCAAGCCGCCGTTTTCCCGCAATGCCCCAATCAGGCCGGCCCGCAGGGTGAGCAGAAAGATGAAATCGTTGAAGTGGCCGGCCTGCAGGGCGGCATCCTGGCGGTTGTCCGTAAACCCCAGCAACTTGCGCGGGTCGGGTTGGCCTGGTTCAGGTTCCGGCATCTCAAACAATTGCTGGAGCGCCGCCAGAGTGATCATGGTCGTGGCGGAAGAACGGCCTTCGCCGGAGAGGCTGGAGAGCCGGTTTGCATCCTTGCCCAAAGCTTCGTGGGCAGTGCCGCAGCACAAGCAGAAACGAAACTTGCCGGGGATGAACCAATAGTCAATGCCTTCTCCAACGCAACCCCGCGCATCCACCTTGATACGCCTGGGAACTGCCGACTTGTAGGACTGCTTCACCTTGGGCTCTGTCCGCCCCTGATCGACCCAGGACTCGGGAAGATCCTCGACCAAGCCTCCATATTGCTGTCCCTCCCCTACTGGGCAGAGGAAGCCGTAGACGGGTCCGTCGTCGGCATTGGCCGCAACGTCGTCGATCTCTCGCGGCGAATAGCTCTCCGGCTGCTGGGAAGACTGCCACACCGGCATATACTCCTGGCCGCAGTCACGGCAAAAATGAGTTGCGAACAGATGAACACCCTCGCCCTGTCGGCCCGGCGCAAAACGCTGGGCATCGAGCGTGACGTAACGTCTACCCCGCGCCTCCAGCGTCGTGAGAACCTTGCCCGGACCGCTGATGAACTGGTGCAACTTGAAGGCAAACGGCGGCCTGTCCTCTGGTGTACGCACCTCATGCGCGGCAAGCAGAAATCGCTGCAGTGCATCTCGAGCCTCAGCCTCAGTGCAATCCGCGACAGCAACCAGGCGCTGGCCGGCGTCCGCCAGCGTTATGGGTCTGGCCCGTCGCGGGGGCTCGTCGGCGGGCAACTCAATCCCGAGTGTGAGCTCGACCCAGATTGCCATCGGGTCATCGTGAAAGGCCGCAAAATCGGGCCAGGTGTACCGGCTGCGCATGACGGCGGCAGGCAATTCGGGGAGGATGGCGTTCACATCCTTGAGCTGGTTGGTGATCCTTTCCAGAGTCTCCCCGATGACCTCCCGTTCACTGATGTCCGTCCCGAACAGTCTGCTGGCGACGTCCGCTACAGCCCGGTTCCGTTCATCCACGCTGTCAGAGCTTGACATAGTGGCCGAGGTGCCGATGCAGACCAGGTTATCGGCATGCAGACGTTCGCGCAGACGGCGCACAAGCAGCGCAACGTCTGAGCCCTGACGCCCGCGGTAGGTGTGCAGTTCGTCCAGCACAAGGAATTCGAGGCCGTCGCAGTGATCCACCACGCGGCGGTCCACCTCGTCGTAGCGGGTCTGGATGTACTCCAGCATCATGAAGTTGGTGAGCAGGATGTCCGGCGGGTTGTTCGCAATCGCACTCCGTTCAGCCGCCCGCTCCTGCCCGGTGTAACGCGCCACGCTGAAAGGGCGCTGCTCCGGCGAGTAGTTGTGCAGGAACTTGTCCAACTCTTCCAACTGGCTGTTAGCCAGCGCGTTCATCGGATAGATGACGATGGCGCGGGTGCGCGCCTCCTTGTCCACTGTTTCTTCCCTGGCCTTCAGGATTCGGTCGATGATGGGAATGAAAAACGATAGGGACTTGCCCGAGCCAGTGCCCGTTGTGACCACGAAGCTTTGCCGCTTCTGCCCCTTGGCCAGCGCCTCCAGTTGGTGTGCATAGAGGTGCACGGGCTGAGGACGTCCCTCTGGTTTTCCCGCCTGAAAGATATCAGCGCAGAGGGGATGCAGCTTCCCCTGCGCCGCAAGCTCCTGCACCGTCTCCTTGCGCTGATAGTTTGGATTGATTTGCACCAATGGCTCAGGCCAGTAGCGCCCCTCATCGTATTGGCGCTTGACTTCATTCTTGATGTCGTCGGCGGCAATCTGAACAAAGCTGCGGGAGAAGCTGCCATATTGCTCAATCAGCTTGTTGCGGAAATCAAATACGTCATTCATGGCAGCAGGCCCTCCTGGCTTGGGTGGCAACTTCAGTCGTCCAGTTTCCGCACACAGGTTTCTTTGAGACGGTTTGATGTTCAATCGCGCTCACCGCAGCGGTTCCGTTCCTTCGTTCAAAATGTCCAAATAGCGGCGGTAGACGAAGAGACGATGGCGTTCGCGGCCGGTAATCTCCTCGACGATGCCCAGGTCGATCATATGCCCCAGCGACTTGGCGACCGTTGGAGCGGAGATGCCAATCCGTTTCGCCGTCGATGGAATGGCAATGATCGGGCTTTTCTGCATGTGTTGGAAGACGCGCAGCACGGAGGCAGCGGGTCTGCCGAGGGTCTCGATCTTCTTCCGGTCCTGGTTGAACAGGTCCAGAATCTCACGTGTGGCGTTGGCGGCTTGCTCGGCGGTGTCGCGCACGCCAATGAGGAAGAAATCAAGCCAGGCTTCCCAATCGCCTTTGGTCCGTACCCGGTCGAGCAGTTCGTAGTACGCAGTCCGATTGGTCTTGAAGTAGAGGCTGAGGTAGAGGATCGGTTCTCGCAGCGCGCCGTGAGCACAGAGCAGGAGGGTGATGAGCAGCCGTCCGAGTCTTCCATTGCCGTCAAGGAAGGGGTGAATGGTCTCAAACTGGACGTGGATTAGGCCGGCGCGGAGGAGCAGGGGCAGGCCCGTTTGGTCGTCATGCAGGAAATGCTCAAACTGGTTCAGGCACTCAGCCAGCATCTCAGGCGGTGGCGGCACGAAGACGGCATTGCCGGGGCGGCTGCCGCCAATCCAGTTCTGGCTGCGGCGGAACTCACCGGGCTGCTTGCCGTTTCCGCGTCCTCTGGAGAGCAGGATCTCATGTATCTCCCGGATCAGACGCAGGCTCAGCGGGAAGCCGGAGCGCATCCTCTGCAGACCGTGGTTCATGGCCGCAACGTAGTTGGAAACCTCCTGGACATCCTCGACGGGCACTCCCGGCGCCTCATTGTTCTCGTACAGCAAAAGGTCGGAGAGCGACGATTGTGTCCCCTCGATCTGCGAGGAGAGCACCGCCTCTTTGCGTACGTAGGTATAGAGGAGCAGCGACAGGTCGGGCAGAAGCGATGCCAGCCCGTCGAGCCTTCCGGTGGCTTGGTTGGCCTGTTCCAGCAAAATCTGGAGGCGCGCCAGATCAATCGGCGGATGAGGCGGCAAGGGCGGCGGCACGAAGGCTCGCACCGTCTCGCCCTGGAGCTGCTTGGCAACGTATCGCCCTTGCCGGGCGGTGTTGTCGGTGTCTGGCACGAAGTCCTTTCGTTGAATTTTCGATAACGAAAGGGTAGACCGTTATCGTTTAGCAGGCAATGTGGATATTTAAGAACTGGCTTGTGCCCCGTGTAGTTGCTTGACCGAGCCTGGAAAAGTGTATGTGTCCATCTCCCACCGGCGACCACTTCCATGCCATCCTCGTCATCATCGGCAACGGGTGTCATCGAAGATTTCAACTTGAAGTTGGTGATACTTCTGGTGATACTTTGTTTTGGAGTTCCGTGCGGGCTCGTGCAGCGCGCTGCAGGAGAGGAAGTTTATATGTATATGATCACAAGGTACTTATGCATCAGAGTGCAGAATCGTGCAGTTCGGTGCAGCAGCTAAAAAACGGACTTAAAATCCGCAGGCCCTAACCGGCCGTGGGGGTTCAAGTCCCCCTCCGGGCACCAACAGAACAATAAAGTTACGCTGAACCCAGTCGCCGATTGACAGTGGCCGCCTTTCTTTGCTGGCTGTTGGTTTGGACACAGGGGGGCGCATCACGGAAGAGCCAGGTCAAGGGCTCTTTGGTAACTGTTTTTGGCCACAATCCGCTGAGTATCGAGAGAAATTCCTCGGATGGACAGAGCGTAGCAGAGGCTGGACTCGAGTCAAGACCGCTCTGGAGCGCGTCGCCTCGCGGAGGCGGAACCCCGTGCAGAATAGGCATCTGCAGGACTACCTGGACGAGTTTACGTTTCGCTTCAACCGGAGGAAATTTCGTAGCCGGGGCAAGCTGTTCTACCGCCTGGCGCAAAAGGCGGTGGCCGCCGCACCCACTACCTATCGGGAAATCGTGGATTCCGCGCAAATGTCGGAACCTCACTGACATTATAGGTTGCGGCTACCTGAGTCAAATGGATAGCCAGATTCGAACAAACTAACGAAGGAAAGGAAGAAATACCTCTCTTAAAATCGTCGCCACGTTCCGCCAGGGTGGTGAGGACGCCGGATGAGCCGAACGATCACTTGCGAAACCAGGAGCAGCTTTCGAGTTGCCGGACTCAACTTTCAAGAGCTCGTTATGTCGCCCCATCATGTCCAAAGAAGCAAGACCGACCTCCAGCGATGTGCCATCTCATCTCATCCCATCTCATTCCGTTACACATTCCGCTCGGCCAACGACAAGCAGGAAGGGCGTTCGTACAACCTTCCGCACACTGCCGATCTAAGCGAAGGACGCCTGTCTCAGAATCCTTGACCCGTTTCTACGCGCAGATCTTGCTTTGATCCGCTGAAAATAGCCTCGATCTCTTCAAGCGTTTTTCCCTTTGTTTCCGGGAGGAAGAAGGTAATCGCGATTAGATAAATTACGGTGAAGACCGCGAAGCAATAGAAAATCGTGGAGTATCCGTAGTTACTGACGAATGGCAAAAAAAGCCCCGCGATAACAGTCGAGGTCAATTGATTAAGAACAAGTGCGATGCTCATGCCAACGGAACGAATGCGCGTCGGCATTAATTCAGACAGAATCAGCCATCCGCAGATGCCAGGCCCAAGAGAATAAAATGCCATGAACACGTATAAGAGCATGGCAACGATCCATCCATGGCGAGCACTGGGTACGCCACCAATCATAGCCTTCTGAATTTTCAGAGGCGCCGTGCGGGCGGCCTGCAAGTTGGCAAAAGGGCGCTTCAGAAACGCCTCCAACTCATTATTTGGGACGCCGCTTCCACGCGTGATGCGAATTGGCGCCGCGCCACTTTCATCTGTACGTACAACATTTGTCACCGAAGTAAAGCTTCCGTAGGAGTAAGTGATCACAAGGAACGAATGATCGGCTTTTATTGCATCTCCTTTGTACCCAGAAGCAGCAAGAATTGCGTGTGCCACCGCTGAATTGAATGGTAACATCAGTGTCTGAGTAGATTGCACGTGCGATTGAATTACTCTACTACAATTCATCGCCATACGTTCCGCATTCCTAAAAAGAGTGCCCGCGCCGATCAAGGCTAGAGTAATTCCAAACGCTCCCAATGCGATCAAAAACCTTCTCCCTTTACGATCAACGACCGCCACACCGATGATTGTGAACAAGAAATTGATGACAGTAAGGATGACATAGCCCCAATGCGCACTTAGATCAGAGAGTCCACTTTGCAGCAGCATGCTTGTGTCGTAAGCGATGATTGAATTCACTCCTGTTGCCTGCTGGCACACTAGAAGCACGCAAGCCAAAGCAAATGGCAATAAATACTTTCTGCGTATCAGTGATTCTTTTCGCATGAGAAAGGCCGCACCCGTCGCAGCGGACGCAGCAGCAGTCTGTTCCAACTCCCCGAGTTCTGCATTTGCGCGCTCCTCGGTTCTAGAGCGACGGAGAGCCGCATATGCAAGCTCTTTCTTGCCCCGCGTGAATAACCAGCGAGGAGATTCTTCGAGAAAAAAGCTGCCGAATACAAAAAGAACACCCGGGAACAATGGCATCCAGAAGATTCGTCTCCACGCATGATCCTTAAACGCGAAGACCGTTGCAGCATCAGCAGCCTTCTGTATAGCAACGACGCGATAGCTGTAATATATCCCGGCAAGAGCTGCGGTTACGATTCCAAGTGTTAGAAGCCATTGGAAGATACCAGTGCCCTTTCCACGTATGTCTGCCTGCAGGCACTCAGCAAGATACAAGGGGACCACGAGCCCGATAAGACCGCCGCTGATGCCCTGCAAAAGGCGTCCGAAGAACAAGGGTGAGTAGCCGTGTGAAAGCGCGATGATTGGACTGCTGAGGACAAACGCCATTCCACTGATGATCATAAGCGGCCTGCGCCCCATCCAGTCGGCCAGCAACCCGGCAACCAGGCTAGATATCACGCTACCGAGCAGGACGGCGGCCACGATGATGGAAAGCTGTTGCGCATTCAGACGAGAGGTTGCTTCCAGGTAGGGCAAGGCCCCACCGATTATTCCAACATCCACGCCATAAAGCAGGCCGCCAAGGCCCGCAACGAACAGCAGAAAGCGATTATACATCGCGCATTTGCCGATGACAGCAGCTCGATTGGTGAGAACGTGATCTGGATGCATCATAGTAAACTCATGAGCTCTGCCAAGTAACAGGACGCACTATAGGGCGTATCGTTGAGGCGTCAGACAGAATGACGTGTCCTTTCCCTGATCTCTTGGGTGATTGTAGGCTGTGCGAGAAGATTGAGTGCCGGTTCGTAGAGTGGATCGTGGAATCAAGCTCTTGAGGAATGATCGCCGGAAGAGTTGGACGCTTTCAATTGCCAGTTCTCAAACGGCCGCTTCGCTACTGTTGAAAGCTTCCGCCCATCAGGGGCCTTGCTTGACTCCAACGAGGGCGGTGAACGCTGCATTGTGAGCGGGGATGCCAGTCCCCCCCCCCCAAACCCTCAGCGAAAAATGCAAAACTCGACGGTCCCCAGGAGTGTCAAATTGTTCAAGCATCTCGTCCTAACCGAAACAATACACAGGGGATTTGCATAGGTAAATCAGAGGATGTCTGAATTCAGCATTGAATTGCAATCAATCCATAGGTCTCTAATTTCGGCACGACAAATCGGACATCGTGACTATCGTTGGTAAAAGCTAGCATATCCGCGTCATTCGTGCCGGGAAGATAGAGCGTCACCGTCCGCGGCCTTTTGTCTTCTGGCAACGTGACCAAGGCTTGGAGGTCAGCGAGAAAAGGAACTTTTGCAGCGTTGTAATTCACTAGATGCACAAGGAATCTTCGTTCCGTGTTCTGTTGCGTGATGTTCGCTACCAGAGACTCCGGACCCTCCACGCTTAGAGGAATTGCGCCCTGTGCTACCCAGCGGACCGCGTCGATGATCTCTTTCCAGTTCTTTGGACGCTTCCAGAAAACATTGGATATTGAAAAGTAGGGTTCGGGTGGGGGAAGGGGTCCATCAAACTGGATGGCTGGAATATAGGCTACTCTTCCATGGCCAACTTGACTCCATGCCGGAGATCCCGTATTGCCGGCATGAGCCTTCACATCTTGCTGGTATCCAAGACCATGGGGCTGGCCCTTTACTAGCCCTTCTAGACCTGGATTCACTCGCGTCCGCCTCCAGTTGTCATAAAGACCTGTCTGCTCCGTGACCACCAGCCCCCCCCCGTTCTCCACGTAGCTGCGGATGAGTGAGATTTGCTCATCAGAGAGGCACTCGGAATTTGGGAGAACCAAGACGCTGTATTTTGTCAGGTCACGAAGGTGTTCATCGAAAATCAAAGCAAAAGGAACTCTCGACTGGATCAAGGATTGTTCGACCAAAATCGCGCTCAATTGAGCGCTGGCATTGTGATATGTCAACGACGCATAAGAGCGAAATACCGCAACGGGAGTCACATCCTCGCTGCCGACATACATGCTCCTATTTGTTCGATAAAAATCAATATAGCTCAGTGTCACTGATGAAAGCGGATTGCTACCGACAAAGCCAAGTGTCTGATTGAATGCAAGGGCCTCCGCCATCCCGACTGGATCGTCCGCCACATATGTCAGCAGGACATTGCTGTACGTCCGTGCAAGTTTGTAGCTGCGAATCTTCGAAATCAGACGTCCGTCAGAAAGAAAAGCAGGCGCGTCGTGTTCCTCACTCCAGAAGGATTCTGTGAACTTCAGCAGTCTGGCATGGTCGACAGCGGATGTCCATGGGCGGTTTTCCCCATCAATGCCGCCAGGATTGATTTCCACCGCGACTTCGGAGTTGAGTGATTTTGCATAGCGTGAAACCTGTTGTAGCGCGTCAGCCATCGTCTGGCAGCGGAAGTCCACCCACTCCTGGAATGCTGGATCGTAAATGATCTCCATCTGGTCCGGCGGATCGTCGCTGTTCCATTGCGGCGGTTTGACGAAGGAGATGTTTTCAAAACCAAAACGGTCACGCAACTCCGCAGGGCTATACTTGGTTCTGAGAAACGCTCTGAAGCCATCGATGCACCGTGGACAGTGGCAGGAATCCGGTTCTGCATTCAGATTGAAATTGTCAAAATGAATAAAATCTGTGTCAACCTCAAGAATGGCATATCTAACTATGTGTTTTAGATAATCGATGTAGTCCTGGTTAGTGAAACATGGCATGTAACGGAAGGATTGCTGGTAACCATATGTGATAAGAATGGGAAGGCCTGCAATATTACGCTCGATCCAGTTTACGGCGTTCGGCTCTTCCGCGAAAAACGTCTCATACATCATCGAACTCCACTGGATGTATGTATCCGCCTTCATGCCATGGCTGTGGGCAATGGCAACGGCGTGTTTTGTGTCCTCCATGCCCTCTTTTTCCGCAGCCATCCCAAATCCTTTGTAAAGATGGGTGTGAAAGACCTCGACCCCCTGATG
>JAJZVZ010000019.1 GCA_021846945.1 Acidobacteriota bacterium
GACAACGTGCAGCTTGAGGTGGACCTGATCACGCCGGTGGCGATGGAGAAGGGGTTGCGGTTCGCGATCCGCGAAGGCGGGCGGACGGTGGGCGCCGGAACCATCTCGGAGATTCTTAACTGAGGGAACAGGGACCAGGGGTTAGGGATCCGTGAAGGCAAGGGCCGGAAAGGCGATTGGATTTAACCCGGCGCGACAAGAACTGATCACTGACAACTGATCATTGGAAGGACGTCATGGTAGGACAGAGGATTCGGATCCGGTTGAAGGCATACGACTATCGCGTGCTGGATACCTCTACGGGCGAGATCGTGGACACGGCCAAGCGTACCGGAGCAACGGTAGCCGGCCCCATTCCCTTGCCGACGATCAAGAACAAGTACTGTGTGCTGCGCTCGCCGCACGTGGACAAGAAGTCGCGCGAGGCGTTCGAGATTCGCACGCATAAGCGGCTGATCGACATTCTGGAGCCGACGCAGCAGACGGTGGATGCCCTGATGAAGCTCGACCTGCCTGCCGGGGTGGATGTGGAGATCAAGGCGTTCGAAAAGTAGTTGTCAGTGGTCAGTGGTCAGTAGGTGAATGGCGGCTGATGGGCCGGAGTGAACTGATAGCTGTGAGCTGGCAACTGAAGACTGATTTTGATTCCGGCAGTGCGAGGCAAGCGTACTCGCATGATGAGGTGAGGAAGATATGGCAGTAACGGGAATTTTGGGCAAGAAGGTCGGGATGACGCAGGTCTTCGATGAGAAGGGCGATGTGCATCCGATTACGGTGCTTCAAGCCGGGCCGTGCGTAATTACGCAACTGAAGACGGCGGCAAAAGATGGCTATGACGCCGCGCAGATTGGGTTGGTGGAGTTCGTAAAGGCTTCGCGCATGACCAAGGCGCAGGGCGGACACCTGGCTAAGACCGAGGCGCCGCCGGTGAAGGTAATCAGAGAAGTTGACGTTGAGCCGGCGGCCGATGGCGGCGATGGCGCCAAGGCGGGCGACCGCGTGCTGGTCGATATCTTCACGGACTCGAAGTTTGTGGATGTGAGCGGCACTTCGAAGGGCCGGGGATTTGCCGGCGTGGTGCGGCGGCACAAGTTTGGCGGCGGCCCCAAGTCGCACGGTCACATGTTCCAGGTGCAGGGTTCGATCGGCGCATCCAGCTTTCCGTCACGCGTTTTTCCCGGGCAGCGCATGCCGGGACACTACGGAACGGATCAGGTAACAGTGCGCAATCTGCGCATTCGCGGCATCGACCTCGACGAGAATTTGCTGATGGTGGAAGGCGCCGTGCCGGGACCGCGCGATGGTTATGTGCTGATTTCGAAGTCCAAGGCCCCTCCGCGCGAGCGCCGTGGCTTTGCCGGATCGGGCACGGTGGATCCGCTGAAGGCGTCGAAGAAGGCGCAGGCAAAGCGGAAGTAAGCTACCAGCTTTCAGCTCTCAGTTTTCAGTTTGTTGCGGGAGCCGGAATGGATTGTTTTACCGATGGGTGGGCTGAAAGCTGATGGCTGACAGCTCACAGGAAGAAGACGATGGCAAACGTAGATGTATTGAATTTGAACGGCGAAAAGGTGGGCTCGATGGAGCTGGCTGACGCGGTGTTTGCGCCGGACCAGGTGAACGAAGCCCTGCTGTGGGAGGCGGTGAAGCATTACCGCGCCTCGCTGCGCCAGGGCACGCACGCCACCAAGAACCGCAAGCTGGTGGCTGGGTCGGGCAAAAAGCTGTGGAAGCAGAAGGGTACGGGCCGGGCACGCATCGGTTCGGTGCGTTCGCCGCTGTGGCGCCATGGCGGTACGGTGCATGGACCTCAGCCGCGCAGCTACGAGTATCCCTTTCCGCGCAAGAAGCTGCTGGGCGCGCTTCGTTCCGCGCTGGCGGCGAAGCTGGCCGATGGCAAGCTGACGGTGGTGGATTCGCTGGAGATCAAGGAAGCGAAGGCCAAGCTTTACCGCGCGGCGCTGGACAGGCTGGACGCCAAGCGTACCACTCTCCTGGTTGAGAACGGCAAGACGCTGACGCAGGCCCTGGTGCTGGGCGCGCGCAACCTCGAGGGCGTTGAGCTGGTGCTGAACAACGAAGTGCATCCCTACGATCTGCTGCGCTATGAACGGGCCATCTTTTCGAAGGCCGCTATCGAGCAGTTGGTTGGAGCGCTTGAAAAGTCCGCGTCGAAGCGGAAGGCCGCGCAGAAGGAGGCAGCGTAATGCCGACTCTCTATAACGTGATTCGCCGTCCGCTCATTACCGAAAAGGGCCTGGGCGTGAAGGAAACCGAAGGGACGCTGGTATTTGATGTGGCGCCTTCGGCTACGAAGACCGAGGTCAAAGAGGCTGTTGAAGCTCTGTTCAAGGTGAGGGTCGCTGCCGTCCGTACGGCCAATTTTGCGGGCAAAGAGCGCCGCCGGGGCAGATATGCGGGATTCCGGCCGGACTGGAAGAAGGCTTATGTGCGGCTGAAGGCCGGCGAGAAGATGCCTGAGTACGTGAGCAACTTGTAATGCAGCTTCCAGCTTTCAGATCTCAGCTATCAGCTGGGGCATGGGAGATTGAAGGCGGCGGGCAAGACGAAGAAGTTGGTTTGAGCAGGATGGGCTGATAGCTGATAGCTCATTAAGGGAAACGAAGATGGCAATCAAGACATACAGACCGGTAACGCCGACGCTGCGCTTTCAAACCGCGCTGGTCAACGACGATCTGACCACGGACGCGCCGCACAAGCCGCTGCTGGTGACGCGCAAGCGCACCGGCGGACGCCGCAACTCGGGCGACCTGACCATCCGCCATCACGGTGGCGGCCACAAGCAGAAGATTCGCCTGATCGACTTCAAGCGCGAGAAGTTTGGAGTGCCGGGCAAGGTGGCGACGATCGAGTACGATCCGAACCGTTCGGCGCGCATCGCGCTGGTGCACTATGCGGACGGCGACAAGCGCTATATTCTGCAGCCGGTCGGCCTCAAGGTGGGTGCCACCGTCACCTCCGGGCCGGAAGCGGACATCCTGGTGGGCAATGCGCTGCCGCTCAAGAATATTCCTGCCGGCACCACGGTCCACGCGATCGAGCTGCGGCCGGGCAAGGGCGCGCAGATGGCGCGTTCGGCCGGGGCGCAGGCTCAGCTGGTGGCCAAGGAAGGCGACTACGCGCTGCTCAAGCTGCCTTCCGGCGAGACACGCAAGGTGCTGGCCGACTGCATGGCGACGGTGGGTCAGGTGGGCAATACAGACCACGAGAATGTTGCGATCGGCAAGGCGGGACGCAATCGCTGGAAAGGCATTCGGCCTACCAATCGCGGTGTCACCATGAATCCGGTGGATCACCCGCACGGCGGCGGCGAGGGCAAGACCTCCGGCGGCCGTCATCCGGTGACCCCGTGGGGCCAGCCGACACGCGGCTACAAGACGCGCAACAACAAGCGGACGGATACGTTTATTATCAGCCGCCGGGCGAAGTAGAAAGACAGCCGCTAGCTACTAGCTTCCAGCTTCTAGCTGAGTGCGGCAGGTGAAGAAATCAGGCAAAAGCTCAGAGATTAGCTTGGGCAAGAAAGAGCTAGAAGCTAGGGGCTGGAAGCTAGGAGCTAAGTTTTATGGCACGTTCGACAAAGAAGGGTCCGTTTACGGATGCGCATCTGACGGTAAAGATCGAGGCGCTCAACCGGGCGAACGACAAGAAGGTGGTCAAGACCTGGTCGCGGCGCTCGACGATCTTTCCCGAGTTTGTGGGCCACACCATCGCCGTGCACAACGGCAAGAAGTTTGTTCCCGTCTACGTGACCGAGAACATGGTGGGGCATAAGCTGGGCGAGTTTGCGCCGACGCGCACCTTCAAGGGGCATACGGGCGGCGCCAAGTCGGCCGAGACTGCGGCCAAGCCGCGGTAAAACAGCTTCCAGCTTCCAGCTGCCAGCTTTCAGCCTTCAGCTTGATATGGGCGGGATCGACAGCAGCGGCAGCCCGGGAACCAGGAAGCGCGATGAGAGCGATCTCATCGGAAACGTAAGAAGCTGAGAGCTGAAAGTTGAAAGCTCGCATTGAGGAACGCAGAGATGGCAGTCGAGACAAGAGAATTCCGGGCCGAGGCCAGGTTCCAGCGCGTATCGCCGCAGAAGGCGCGGCTGGTGCTTGATCTGATTAAGGGCCGGGGGGTTCAGGAGGCGCTGGAGACAGCGGCCTTTACCAAGAAGCGCATCGCTCCGGTGATCCATAAGCTGTTGACCTCGGCGGTGGACAACGCCAAGTTTGTGGCCGGCGAAGAGGGCATCGACCTGGATGTGGATAACCTCTACGTCAAGCAGGCATTGGCCAACGACGGGCCGCGCATGAAGCGCATTCGTCCGGCGCCCATGGGCCGCGCCTATCGCTACCAGCGCAGGCTGGCGCACATTGTTGTTTCGCTGGCTGAGCGCGAGGCTGCCGGGGATCTGGTGACCAAGGCGGAAGAGCCGGAAGCGGCGCCGAAGAAGACTGGGAAAAAGGCCGCCAAAAAGGCCTGAGAGGTTTTTGAGAGGAAAAGTATGGGACAGAAGGTCCATCCTTACGGATTCCGGCTGGGAATCAACAAGCCATGGCGCTCGCGTTGGTTCTCGGAGCGCGACTATGACAAGCTCCTGGTCGAGGACGTGAAGCTCAAGGCCGAGCTGCGCGAAAAGTTGAAGGCGGCCGGCGTGAGCTCGGTGGAGATCGAGCGGCCCGGCAACAAGCTGCGCTTTCTCATCCGCACCGCCCGCCCCGGGATCGTGATCGGCCGCAAGGGCGCGGAGATTGAAAAGCTGAAGACCGAGCTCGGCAAGCGCACCAGCCGCGACGTGTTCATCGACATCATCGAGGTGAACAAGCCGGAGCTGGACGCGCAGCTGGTATCGGAGAATATCGCCCTGCAACTGGAGAAGCGCGTCAGCTTCCGGCGGGCCATGCGCAAGAGCGTGGACTCGGCGCTGCGCTTCGGCTGCAAGGGAATCAAGGTGCGCGTTTCGGGTCGTCTGAACGGCAATGAGATCGCGCGCTCGGAGTGGTATCTGCAGGGGCGGCTGCCGCTGCATACGCTTCGCGCGGATGTAGATTACGGCTTCACCGAGGCGCATACGACCTATGGCGTGATCGGCGTGAAGACATGGATCTATCGCGGCGACATCTACGAGCAGAAGCGGCGCCATGCGCAGCCTGCTGCGGTTGGTTCAGGCGTTTTTTAGAGATAGCTGTCAGTGATCAGTGGTCAGTTGGTTGTTTTTGGGTCTTTGCGGCGGTAGGTTGCTGGATTTTGTCGTGAGTGGTTGAAGCAAGGATCGAGGCAAGGACAAACTGATCACGGGTTGCTGACAACTGACGGCTGTATTTCGAGGTTTTCGCTATGTTGATGCCAAAGAAGGTGAAGTTCCGCAAGCAGCAGAAGGGCAAGCGCCGCGGCAAGGCCTGGCGCGGTTCTACGCTGTCGTTCGGTGAGTACGGATTGAAAGTGATGGAGTGCGGTTACATCACCGACCGGCAGATTGAAGCCAGCCGTATCGCCATGACCCGCTTTATCAAGCGGGGCGGCAAGATCTGGCTGCGGTTGTTCCCGGATAAGCCGATTACCAAGAAGCCGGCCGAAGTTCGAATGGGCTCAGGCAAGGGCGCACTGGATCACTGGGTTGCGGTGGTGCGGCCGGGCAAGATCCTGTTTGAAATGGAGGGGGTTACCCCTGAGATTGCGGCGGAAGCGATGCGGCTGGCGTCGCACAAGCTGCCGCTGAAGACGAAGTTTGTGCAGCGGCCCGATGCCGAAAAGACGGTCGTGGCGGCCAAGTAAGGAAGAAGCCATCAGCTATCAGCGAGTGGCGGTAGAGAAGTGGTTGTAACTGGCGTTCACAGATCGTTATGGCAAGAGCGAATTGTGGGCTGAAAGCTAGGAGCTAAGTAACTATGGAACTCGCAAAGATTCGCAGCTTGAGCGACGTGGAATTGGCGCACCAGGAGAAGGTCACCGCCGAGCAGTTGTTTCGCCTGCGCTTTCAGGTCGCGCTTGGGCAGAACGACGGTGTGAAGAAGATCCGTCTGCTGCGCAGGGAGATCGCACAAATCAAGACCGTGGCCCGGGAACGGCAGTTGGGTATTCACGGCGCGGCGCAGGATGCTGCGGCGGCGGGCGCCAGGAAGGGAATGCGTTCATAATGGCAACGACACAAGCAGAGCAGGGGCAGCCGGCTGCCTCGCGGCGCAATGAAAAGGTTGGCCAGGTGGTTTCGACCAAGATGCAGAAGACCATCGTGGTCGAGGTGGAGATGCGCAAGGCGCATCCCAAGTACAAGCGCATCGTGCGCAGCACCAAAAAGTTCTATGCCCACGACGAGCAGAATTCCGCCCGGATGGGGGATATGGTGCGTATCCGCGAGACGCGTCCGATGAGCAAGTTGAAGCGCTGGTCTCTCGAAGAGATTGTCCGGCGGTCCTCGCTGAGCCAGATTGAGGACACGGCGCACGAGCCCGTAAATTAGCGCGAGTGAGAAGGAGAAGAAATCATGGCTGTGCAAATGAGAACCATGCTCGCGGTAGCCGATAACTCCGGGGCGCGCAAGCTGCAGGTGATTCTGCCGCTGGGTGGCGGGCTGGGTGTGAAGGCCGGTCTCGGCGATGTTGTGACCGCGGCGGTGAAGGAGGCTTCACCCGACGGCACCGTGAAGAAGGGTAAGGTAGTGAAGGCGGTTATCGTGCGCACCCGCAAGGAGCACCGGCGGCGCGACGGCACCTACATCCGCTTTGACGAGAACGCGGCGGTGGTGATCGACGAGCAGCATGAGCCGGTGGGCACGCGTGTTTTTGGCCCCGTCGCCCGCGAACTGCGCGAGAAGAAGTTTTTGAAGATTGTTTCGCTGGCGCCTGAAGTGATTTAAAGACGGCTTCCAGCTCTTGGCTCCCCGCTCTTTTCGATCATTCGATGCACCGTGCGGGAGCGATAACAGAGCTAGAAGCTGGTGGCTAGAAGCTGTTCCTGGAGAATTTAATGCCGAGCATGAATATTCATCGTAATGATACGGTCAAGATCCTCACCGGATCGGACCGCGGCAAGACACAGCGCGTGCTGCGCGTTTTCCCCGACAAGGGAACGCTGCTGGTGGAGCACGTGCGCGTGGTCAAGAAGACGGTTTCGAGCAAGACGGGCCAGCGGACCCGCGGCGGCATCGCCGAGCAGGAATCGCCGATTCATGTCTCGAATGTGGCGCTGGTTTGTCCCAATTGCGGGCCCACCCGTGTCGGGTTCAAGACTGAAGGCGACACGAAGATGCGGATTTGCAAAAAGTGTGGACAGGAACTGGCCACGAAGAAGTGAGGAAGGCAGCTCTCAGCTTTTAGTGACTCGCGCACGGTTGACGGGTTTGGGAAAAGCAAAATGAGCTGAAAGCTGTTTTAGAGATTCCTTCCGCAACGGTAAACGGCCGCAACCGCGGCCACTCCGGGCGCCGGAAGAAAGAGAGCAGAGCACAATGGCGGCAAGACTGAAAGAGAAGTATCACAAGGAAATCAAGCAGGCGCTCCAAAAGGAACTGGGATTGAAGAATTCCATGGCGGTGCCGCGGCTGGAAAAGATTGTAATCAACATGGGGCTGGGCGAAGCCACGCAGAACACCAAGCTTCTGGATCCGCTGGTGGCTGACCTGACGGCAATCGCCGGACAGAAGCCGGTGACCACCAAGGCCAAGAAGTCAATTGCGGCGTTCAAGGTGCGCACTGGTATGTCAATTGGCGCCATGGTGACGCTGCGCAGCGACAAGGCCTTCGAGTTTCTTGACCGCCTGATTTCTACGGCGCTGCCCAGAGTGCGCGACTTTCGCGGCGTATCGACCAAGAGCTTTGACGGCCGCGGCAACTACACGCTGGGATTGCGCGATCAGCTGATCTTCCCGGAGATCGATTACGCCAAGGTGGAGAAGCTGAAGGGCATGAACATCACGATCGTGACCTCCGCGAAGGACGATAACTCGGCGCGGGCGTTGCTGCGTCACTTCGGGATGCCGTTCCGGCAGGGTGCGTAAAGGCAGCTACTAGCTTTCAGCTTTTAGTTTGACTAGTTGGAACGGGCCTCTGGGTCCCAGACAGAAATTGGCCGGGCACAGAGGACGAAAAATTGGGTTGAGCAGCAATGAGCTGAAAGCTGATGGCTGGTAGCTGAAGGCTGTTGAAGAGGATTTATGGCAACTACTTCAAAGAGGGTGAAAGACGCGCGGAAGCCGAAGTTCAGCTGCCGCAAGCACAACCGGTGCAAGCTCTGCGGGCGGCCGCGGGGATATCTGAGAAAGTTCGGCATCTGCCGTTTGTGCTTCCGGGCGCTGGCGCTGAAGGGCGAGATCCCGGGCGTCGTCAAGTCGAGCTGGTAGCAAGACAGTCGTCAGGGATCAGTTGTCAGCGGTCAGTTGCTTTGTGCATTGGGTGGCTGTCGAGGCCAAAGCAATCAGCGGCAGCAAAACTGAAAACTGACAGCTGATGACTGACAACTGCAGTAACCATTCCCGCAGGTTTCCGCCTGGCCACTGCGAAAAGGCGCGGCGGACGAACGGGGAATGAAGGAGAAGGAATGAGTCTGACTGATCCCGTAGCGGATTTTCTGGCGCGGATCCGGAATGCGATCCGGGCGCGTCATCAGAAGCTGGATGTGCCGGCTTCGAAGCTAAAGACGGAGATTGCCCGCATCCTCAAGGAAGAGGGCTATATCTCCAACTACAAAACGCAGGAAGAAGAGGGCAAGCTGGTGCTGCGCGTGTATCTGAAGTATGGCGGCCAGGAACCGGCCATCCGTGATCTGGCGCGCATTTCGCGACCCGGCTGCCGCGTCTACGTGGGCCGCGACGAGATCAAGCGCGTCCAGGGCGGACTGGGCATCTCGATTCTCACCACGCCCAAGGGCGTGATGACGGGCCGCCAGGCGCGCCGCGAAGGCGTAGGCGGCGAGTTGTTGTGCGAAGTGTGGTAAAGACAGCCGTCAGTGATCAGTTGTCAGCTATCAGTTGGCTTGTGCCGGGTCAAGATCCTTGGCGGAACCGAAGTTTTTTGCTGAAAGCTGAAGGCTGATAACTGACAACTGTTTTCCGGCTGCAGTGGAACGACGGGCGAAGGCCCGGGCGGGACTCGCAAGCCACCAAAGGATTGAAGAATGTCGCGTATTGGAAAGAAGCCAATCCCGCTGCCGGCGGGCGTGAAGTACAAGGTTGAAGGCAATACCGTTCTGGTCGAGGGGCCGAAGGGCAAAGTCTCGGCGATGATTGCCGACGGAGTTTCACTGAAGACCGTTGACGGACATCTGCTGGTGGAACGCGCGAGCGAGGACAAGGCTGCCGTGCATGGACTGACGAGGGCCCTGGTCAACAACGCCGTCGAGGGCGTGACCAAGGGCTGGACGAAAGATCTGGACATTGTCGGCATCGGCTACCGCGCGGAGTTGAAGGGCAAAGGCACGGTGGTGTTCACACTGGGCTACTCGCATCCCATCGAGTTTCCGCTGCCTTCGGGCATCGAGGTGGCCATCGATCCCAAGCAAACGCACCTGACGATCAGCGGCATCGACCGCCAGAAGGTGGGCCAGGTGGCCGCCGATATGCGCGCGCTACGCAAGCCCGATCCGTACAAGAACAAGGGCGTGCGCTACTCCAACGAGAAGCTGAAGAAGAAGGCCGGCAAGACGGGAGCAAAGTAAGCTGATAGCAGGCAGCTGACAGCCTGCAGAGAAGAGACGGTGCCGCAACTGTTCGCTGTCTGCTGTTCGCTGCAAGCTGCAACAACCGAACGGGGCCGCGGGGCGGCTCCGCCGATAGGTGAGAGAATAAGATGATTACGCAGACCAAGAGGAACGCAATCCGCCAGCGCATTCACGCGCGCATTCGCCAGAAGCTGGCCGGGACCGCTGAGCGGCCGCGGCTGAACGTTTACCGCTCGCTGAACCACATCTATGCGCAGGTGATCGACGACCAGAAGGGCGAGACGCTGGCTTCGGCTTCCACGCTGGCGCTCAAGCTCAAGACCGGTGGCAATGTATCCGCGGCCAAGGAGATTGGCAAGGTGATCGCTGAACGCGCTGCCGAGAAGGGCGTCAAGCGGGTGGTCTTCGATCGCGGCGGCTACCTCTATCACGGGCGCGTCAAGGCGCTGGCCGATGCGGCCCGCGAGGCGGGGCTGGAGTTTTAAAGCAGCGATCAGCTCTCAGCCATCAGCTTTCAGCTTATGGTGGCAGGATGATCAGCTCTTCTGAGCACGAAGAGCTGAGAGCTGCAAGGGCAGGTTTTCCACGGCGCGTGGCGCCCGGAAGGACAGACAAAAGCAATGACGACTTTGAAGAAGAAACTCGATGCCGGCCAGTACAACCTGAAGGATCAGGTGGTGGCCATCAATCGCGTGACCAAGGTGGTGAAGGGCGGCAAGAATATGTCGTTCGCCGCGCTGGTGGTGGTGGGTGATGCCGCCTCGGGCGTGGTGGGCTACGGTTCGGGCAAGGCCAAGGAGGTTCCCCAGGCCATTCGCAAGGGAATCGAGAGCGCCAAGAAGAACCTGGTGAAGGTCAATCTGACGGAAACGACGATTCCGCACCAGGTACTGGGACGCTTCGGCTCCGGCCAGGTGCTGCTGAAACCGGCCCCCGAGGGAACCGGCGTGATCGCCGGCGGCGCGGTGCGCGCGGTGATGACTTCGGCCGGCGTGCAGAACGTGCTGACCAAGAGCCTGGGCTCGGCCAATCCGCATAACGTCATTAAGGCCACCTTTGCGGCGCTGGAGCAACTGCGTGACCGGGCCGAAGTGGCTGCCACGCGCGGCAAAACGGCGGAGGAGCTGTAAATCATGGCGGAAACCAGGAAGATTCGCATTCAGTACTACCGCTCGGCCATCGCCACACCTACCAAGCACAAGCTGGTGGTCAAGGGGCTGGGCTTCACGCGGCTGAACCAGATTGTCGAGCGCGAGGATACGGCAGCGGTGCGGGGCATGGTGAAGACGGTGCCGCATCTTGTCCGGATTGTCGAAAAGTAATTGAACAGATATCAGCTTTCGGCTCCGGCTTGCCCCGGGAGAAGTGAAAACTGAGAGCTGAAGGCTGATAACTGCTTTTATAACGCGAGTCGGCGAGACTCAATCCTGCCGGCGCTATAGCGAGGAGAATATGGCAAAGAATCTATCGAATCTGCGCGCGCCCAAGAAGGCGAATACCGGTCGCAAGCGTGTTGGCCGGGGCATGGGCTCCGGCATGGGCAAGACCTCAACCCGCGGCCACAAGGGCCAGGGCTCACGCTCCGGTTCGAGCCTGATGCGCGGTTTTGAAGGCGGCCAGATGCCGCTGCACCGGCGCCTGCCCAAGCGCGGATTTACCAACATCTTCCGCACCGAGTACACGGTGGTGAATCTGGACCGGATCGCGGCGCTGGATGTGGCTGAGATCGGCCTCGACGATTACGCCAAGCTCGGCCTGGCCTCGAAGCGGAATGCGCTGATCAAGGTTCTCGGCTCGGGTGAGCTGACTTCGGCAAAGACCATTCATGCCCACAAGTTTTCCAAGTCGGCGGCGGAAAAAATCGAGAAGGCCGGCGGCAAGGCTGTGGTTGCGGGCGCTCCGGCAGCGGCTTGAGGTTGTGCGGTTTCCCACCTGCAACCTTCTTAGTCCCGGAACGGTGCAGGACATGGGTCCCCGGGTGCAAAGGCTGTGACCGCGAACACGGCGCGGGCTGTTTTCGGGGCTTGAGAATGGCTGCCTGAACCATTCCGCAGCAGGCGACAAGCTTGGCTCGTCGCGCGTAAGATGGTGGATACCGGCAGAGATTTATAGGGGCGGCAGACGCCTGAAGCGGATTACCAATTATGCTTGAGAAGTTCCTCAATATCTTCCGAATTCCCGACCTGCGCAAGCGGGTGTTCTTCACCATGGGCATCCTGGCCGTTTACCGGCTGGGCGCCTGGATTCCCACGCCGGGCGTGAACGCGCACCAATTGGAACTGCTCTTCAGCGGGCAGAGCGGGTCGGCGCTGGGGCTGATGGACCTGTTCACCGGTGGCACGCTGCGCCGCATGACCATCTTTGCCCTGGGCATCATGCCCTATATTACGGCGTCTATTATCTTTCAGCTTCTGACCGTCGTATATGAGCCGCTGCGGCGCATTGAAAAGGAAGGCGAACTGGGCCGGCGCAAGATCACGCAGTGGACCCGCTACCTGACCGTCATTCTGGGGGCGCTGCAGTCGATCGGCATCGCATTCATGCTTACCCGCTCGCCGGGCCTGGTGCTCAATCCGGGCATCGGCTTTGACTTAATGACGGTGTTGACGCTGACCACGGGCACGGCCTTCATCATGTGGCTGGGCGAGCAGATTACTGACCGGGGCATCGGCAACGGCATGAGCCTGCTGATCTTTGCAGGTATTGTGGCCGGCCTGCCGCGTGGCGTGGCTGAGATGTACCAGAAGGTACAGACCGACGCCTGGGGTTCGGTGACCATGCTGGTGGTACTGCTGCTTTTGGTTGGCATGGTGGCCGTGGTGGCCTTTATCGTCTTCGTCGAGCGGGCGGAGCGGCGCATTCCTATCCAGAGCGCGCGGCGCATCGTCGGCCGGCGCATGATGGGCGGGCAATCGAGCCACTTGCCGCTCAAGGTGAACTCCGGCGGCGTGATGCCGATTATCTTTGCCAGCTCCATCCTTTCTGCGCCGTTGATGTTCGGCACGTCGGAGTTCGTGCAGAACAGCAAGTTTCTCCAGCCCATCATGCAGGCGCTTCAGCCCGGCTATCCGTGGTATGAGCTTCTGAACTGCCTGGGCATCATCTTTTTTGCGTATTTTTATGTTTCGATCGTGATGAAGCCGGACGACATTGCCGACAACTTCCGCAAGTCGGGATCGTTTATCCCCGGCATTCGGCCCGGCAAGCGCACGTCGGATTTCATCAATGACATTCTTACCCGCATTACTTTGGTAGGCGCGCTCTACCTGATTCTAGTTTCACTGGTACCGACATTCCTGATCTCGGGCATCCGTTTCGACAAGATATGGCTCATCGGCCGGGCCTTTGAGAATCTGCCGACCTGGGCGATTCACGGCATGGGGGTCAATTTCTACTTTGGCGGCACCTCGCTGCTCATTGTGGTGGGTGTGGCTATGGATACGGTCAACCAGATCGAATCGCAGCTCGTCATGCGTCACTATGACGGCTTTTCCCCGCGCTCCGGTCGCATACGCGGAAGGAAAACCTGGTAATGTCATCATCGGTAAGTGCCGTGCAACGTGGCCGGGCAGCGGGAAGAAAGACCGCTCCCGGCCCGATTCTTTTAATGGGCGCACCGGGTGTGGGCAAGGGGACCCAGGCCAAGGAGCTGGTGAAGTTGTGGGGAATTCCGCAAATCTCCACCGGCGACCTGTTGCGCGCCAATGTGGCCCAGGATACTTCGCTGGGCCGGGTGGCCAAGGAGATCATGGGGCGGGGAGAGCTGGTTCCCGATTCCCTGGTGGATGAAATGGTGGCGGTGCGGCTCCAGCAGCCCGATGCTGCCAAGGGATACATTCTGGACGGGTTTCCGCGCACGCTGGGGCAGGCTGGCTGGCTGGACGGGCGGCTGGCCGCGCAGCCGAAGCCACTACCGGTGGTTGCTGTCAGCATTCAAGTCGACTATAATCAATTACTGCGCCGGATTACCGGTCGCCGGAATTGTCCTGTCTGCCAGACCATCTACAACATCTATGTGAATCCGCCCCGGCGGGATGGATTCTGCGATGTGGAGGGCGCGGCGCTGGTTCAGAGGGCTGACGACACGGAACAGGTATTCAAGGAGCGCATGCGCGCCTACGCGGCCCTTACGGCGCCCGTCGTCGAGCATTACCGGGCCTTAGGACGTTTTGCGGAAGTGAATGGAGACCGGCCGATAGCGGAAGTTGCGGCCGGAATTGTTGCCGCCGTCGAGCGGCTGCGCGAGACGGCGTAGCCGGATGGCGTGTTTGCGCGTAAGAAGCTTTTATCAGCTGGCAGCTTTCAGTTGTCGGTTCGATTGCTGGTAACTGTCGGTGGTTAGCTGCCGGCTGAAGGCTGGGTTGAGTGGCAGTTGTACTGAAGTCGTCTCAGGAAATCGAGAAGATGCGCCGCGCGGGCCGGGTGGTTCGCGAGGTGCTGGAGCTGGTGCGAGGCCACGTAAAGCCGGGCGCCACCACGCTCGATCTTGAGAAGGCTGCGGAAGCTCGCCTTGCTCAGTTGGGCGTAAAGGCCGCTTTCAAGGGATATCACGGCTTTCCGTGCGTCCTGTGCACGTCGATCAATAGCGAGGTGGTGCACGGGATTCCGTCCTCCAAGCGTGTTCTCAAGGAAGGGGATATCGTTTCGGTCGACTTCGGGGTGGTGGTAGACGGCTACTACGGCGATGCGGCGATCACGGTGCCGGTGGGCAGGATTGACGCGGACACTGCGCGGCTGCTGGCGGCGACGGAAGCTTCGCTGCAAGCAGGCATTGCGGTGGTCAAGCCGGGGGCGACCCTGGGTGATGTGGGCGCAGCCGTGCAAGGAGTGGTTGAGCGCGAGGGTTTTTCGGTGGTGCGGGATTTTGTGGGCCATGGTATTGGGGCCCAGATGCACGAAGATCCGCAGGTGCCGAACTTTGGCGAGGCCGGCCGAGGCATGAAGTTGCGCGCGGGCATGGTGATCGCCATCGAACCGATGGTGAACGCCGGCAGGCCGGATGTGATGGTTTTGGACGATGGCTGGACAGCGGTGGCCAAAGACGGAAGTATGAGTGCTCATTTTGAGCACACGGTGGCGGTTACTGCCAGCGGAGCGAGGGTTCTGACCGAGTAAAAACGCTCGGTCCAACAGGCCGGCCACGCCTGGAGCAGGTCGGCGGAATGGGATGCGGTTTGTCGAAGGAAGATGCGATTGAGGTCATGGCGACGGTCATTGAGACCTTGCCGAATGCCATGTTCAAGGTGAAGCTCGAAACGAATCACGAAGTGCTGGCCCATGTCTCGGGGCGGATGCGCAAGAACTTTATCCGCATTCTGCCCGGCGACCGCGTTGCCGTGGAATTGAGCCCCTACGATCTGAATCGCGGACGCATCGTGTACCGCTATAAGTAGCTCTCAGCCGTCAGCTTTCAGTTTTTCTGTGCTGAGGAAGCAGCCTCAACTGTTAAAGGCTGTGAGATGAAGGCTGAGAAACAATGTACCGCGCCTGGTTTTTTACGCGCGGAGAAGGGCAGCAGGCATGAAGGTCCGTGCATCGGTTAAGAAGATTTGCGTGAAGTGCAAGGTCATCACCCGCCACGGCGTGGTGCGTGTGATCTGCGAGAACGCAAAGCACAAGCAGCGCCAGGGCTAGGGCAGACTGGCAGACGAGGAGACTCCCACAAAGGGAACGGAGAACAGTCATAAAGCAGGTGCGAGAGCAACAAGGAGCTGTGGACTGTCCGCTGTAAACTGGAAAGAGGCTAGTTAGCTTGAGTCAAGGCTTGCGATGAACCTCGGGAGGCGCTCCGATTAACTCGTGCGAACCGGTTGAGGCCGGGGCACATAACCTGAAGCAGCAAAGGAATCCAAATGGCACGTATTGCTGGCGTCGATCTGCCCCGCAACAAGCAGGCGCGGATTGCGCTCACATACATTTTCGGGATCGGCAATTCCCGCTCGCAGAAGATTCTGGAGAAGGCGACTGTTGATCCCTTCAAGAAGATCCAGGACCTGGGCGAGGACGAGGTGAACCGCATCCGCCAGGTGATTGAGGACGAAGGAGACGTCGAGGGCGATCTGCGCAAAGACACCTCAATGCACATCAAGCGCCTCATCGATATCCAGAGCTACCGGGGTCTGCGGCACCGGCGCTCGCTCCCGGTGCGCGGCCAGCGCACCCACACCAATGCCCGCACTCGCAAGGGCCCACGTAAGGGCACGATTGCCGGCAAGAAGAAAGCGACGGCGAAGACCTAATGGCGAAACCACAGCAGGGCGGAGCCGGCAAGGCCGCCAAGAACAAGAAGTTCAAGAAGCGCGAGCGCAAGAATGTGCCGTTTGGCGTTGCGCACATTCAGGCCTCGTTCAACAACACCATCGTGACCATCACCGACCAGATGGGCAACACCATCAGCTGGAAGAGCGCGGGGTCGCTGGGTTTCCGCGGCTCGCGCAAGGGTACGCCGTTTGCGGCGCAACAGGCGGCTTCGAATGCCGCCGGTATGGCCCGCGATCACGGCCTGCGCGCGGTCGATGTGCGTGTAACCGGGCCGGGCTCGGGCCGTGAGTCGGCGATTCGCGCTCTGGCTGCCGCGGGGATTGAAGTGAAGTCGATCCGCGACGCGACGCCGGTGCCGCATAATGGCTGCCGGCCGCCGAAGCGGAGAAGGGTCTAAGAAGGAGCTATCAGCCGTCAGCTATCCGTTCCCTGGAGCCGCTCGCTATCGTCGAGCCCTCCATATGGAAAAGAAAAGCTAAGGGCTGAAAGCTGAAAGCTAAACCGGGCCGGGATGACATCTGTTGCAGCGGACGTAAACCGGCCGACATCCGAAGTCAGGAGAAGAAATGGCTCGTTATACCGGAGCAGTCTGCCGCCTTTGCCGTCGTGAAGGCACGAAGCTCTTCTTGAAGGGCACCAAATGTACATCCGACCGTTGCCCCCTGGAGAAGCGCAACTTTCCTCCCGGCCAGCACGGCAAGGACCGCAAGGCCAAGATTGTGGGCTACGGCCTGCAGCTGCATGAAAAGCAGAAGGCCAAGCGCATGTACTTCACGCTTGAGGGTCAGTTCCGCGAGTACTACGAGAAGGCCAACCGCGCCACCGGCGTCACCGGCGAGCTGCTCATCCAGCAGTTGGAGCGCCGCCTGGACAACGTAGCCTTCCGTCTGGGCTTTGCCATTTCGCGCCGCCAGGCCCGCCAGGTTGTCCGTCACGGGCACGTGACCGTCAATGGCCGCAAGGTGAACATTCCGTCGTATCAGGTCAATGCCGGTGACGAGGTCGCCATCCGTGAGGGTGCCAGGAACCTGGTCATCGTGCAGCAGGCATCGCAGTTCGCGGCACAGAACCCTGTGCCCACGTGGCTTGAGGCAAACTTTGAGAATATGTCCGGGCGCGTTCTCCATCTGCCCAAGCGCGCGGACGTCAACCTGCCGATCAACGAGCAGCTGATTGTGGAGTTGTACAGCAAGTAAGAACAGCTATCGGCTGTCAGCTATCAGCTCTCAGCTTCTTTTCTGGGAAGGCCGACCTCTGTGGCTTGCCGTAAGGAAGAGCTGAAAGCTGATAGCTGATAGCTGAGAGCTGCATTTCAACCAAAAGGAGAACTTGCGCGGCCGCCGCAAAATGCATCGCGACGCACTCGCCGCGCGGGAAACGAGAGATCATTATGTTGTGGAGAGGATTTCAAAAACCGAAGCGCCTGGCAGTCGAAGCCGAGACGCTTAGCGACACCTACGGCAAGTTCAGCGCCCAGCCCTTCGAGCGCGGATTTGGCACCACCATTGGCAACGCATTGCGCCGCACCCTGCTGAGCTCCATTGAGGGCGCCGCGGTCACCGCGGTACGCATCGAGGGCGTTCTGCACGAGTTCCAGTCCATCACCGGCGTGGTCGAAGACGCCACCGACATCATCCTGAATCTCAAGCAGATTCCCTTCAAGCTTTCAGGCGACGGTCCCAAGGCCCTCTATCTGCGCGCCGACCAGCCCGGAGTGGTCACCTCCGGCATGATTGAAGCCGACGGCGATGTGCAGATTCTGGATCCGAATATCTATATCGCCACCGTTTCAGAAGGCGGCCGGCTGGAGATGGAGATGCGCCTGAAGCGCGGGCGCGGCTATGTCTCCGCCGACAAGAACTTCGATTCGGATCTCGGTCTAGGCTTCATTCCCGTGGATTCGGTCCACTCGCCGGTGCGCCGCGTGAACTATACGGTAGACGCCGCTCGCCTGGGCCAGATCACTGACTACGACAAGCTGACGCTGGAAGTGTGGACAAACGGTGCTGTGCTGCCCGCCGATGCTGTGGGCCTGGCAGCCAAGCTGCTTAAGGACCACATGAACATCTTCATCAACTTCGAAGAGGAGATCGAAGCGGATGCGCGCGGCGAGGAAGGCCGTATTCTGCTCCGCAACGACAACCTCAATCGGAGCGTGGAGGAGCTGGAGCTTTCAGTCCGCAGCTACAACTGCCTGAAGAACGCCAATATTCAGACCATCGGCGAGCTGGTGCAGAAGACCGAGGCCGAGATGCTGAAGACCAAGAACTTCGGCCGCAAGAGCCTGAACGAGATCAAGGAGATTCTCGCGCAGATGGGTCTGTCGCTGGGCATGAAGATCGACGAGCAGGGCAACGCGGTTCCGGGGCCGACGAGCATCCCGCCTGCGACGGCTCTGGCCGCCAGCTACAACCACTATGACGAAGAGGACGAGCCGCTCGATTCGGTGGATCTGCAGTTGCCCACCGAGACGGAGAATTTTTAAGAACGGCTGTCAGCTTTCAGCCATCAGCGGTCAGCCACTTGGAGGATCGCTGATGGCTCGGTGCTCCCCAGCCGCATCGCCGGCGAGGAAATCACCGAGAGATGAGAGTTGAAAGCTGAGAGCTTTAAGCTCAAGAATTTCGGAAAAGAGAGTTTTTGCCATGCGCCATCGCAATGCAGGATTTAAGCTCGGACGCAACACCAGCCATCGCCGCGCGCTTTTACGCAGCCTGGCCACGTCCGTTATCGTAGAAGACCGCGTGGAGACCACCGTGGCCAAGGCCAAAGCGGTGCGTCCGCACGTAGAGAAGATGATCACCCTGGGCAAAAAGGGTGATCTGCATGCGCGCCGGCAGGCGCTCAGCTTCCTCCAGACCGACAAGGCCGTGAAGCGGCTGTTTGACACCGTGGCGCCGCGCTACGGCGACCGCAACGGCGGCTATCTGCGCATCGTCCGCACCGGCTTCCAGAAGGGCGACGGAGCCGAGAAGGCATTCATCGAGCTGCTGGGCTCCGAAAAGCAGCTTGAGGTGAAGCGCCAGAAGCGCGCCGACCTCAAGGCCAAGAAGCGCGCCGAGCTCGAAAAGCAGCTCGAAGAGCAGAAGAAGGAAGCCGAAGCGCAAGGCGAAGGCGGCGAAGAGGCCGCGTAAGCGAGCTTTTCTTCCGCGGAATCACCCTTCATTCAGAAGGTCACACGGGCGCATCCCCATGGTGGGATGCGCCCGTGTTTGTTGATACGCGATACGGCAGACCCACGCATCCATTCAGCCGCGCTCTTGATCCCTTCGGCAGGGATGCGGTGTGTGGCTCACTCATCGCGGCTTTATCGCGATAAGTGGGCCTCGAAGCCTCGCTATCCATTCCGACTCGATTTCAAATGCGCCGCGAATGCCCGCGGCATGGTGGGAAAGACTGCTCCATCTGTACTGGCTTCTCGAATCGCTTCAAAGCCGCATGGCGCGGTCCTGTCCTGATCGCGATGCGACTTCATCCCCAAAGCCCGCTCATCGCGATCAAACTGCGGGGCACACCTTTCACCACCCTGCAGCATATTCGGGGATCGGCGAGCGGGACACTTACCCGAATCGTTTGCAACCCCGAAGTACTGCGTTCAAGTGGCACACGGAAACATCCCGGGCGCCATAGCAGGCTTTGCGTGCAGGAATTACATAGCCAGAATCTGCTCCCACAGCGCCGGCGCCACGGGCAATCCCAGCTTCATATTTTCCGCTCGCGTTGCGAGCGTCTTTTCGCCGGGATATCGCACCCTGCCTCCCGCTTCCGCGGGCGGGCAATGACGCACCGACTCGACGATTTCATCGGCGACGTGCGCAGCCATCTCAGCGGGACCAAAAGCTTCAGGATTCAGCGCCAGAAACATCTGCGAGACGCAGGTCTCGCGCAGTGAATCCGCGGCGATCTGATGCGTGGCGTTGCCTGCCGACATCGTGGCGGCGATCATATCGAGCAGGATCGAAAGTCCGGAGCCTTTCCAGTATCCGGCGGGCAGCGGACGCAGCGACGTTTCGATCGCGGCAGGATCGCGGGTCAGCTTGCCCTCACCGTCAAAACCCCCGTCCACAGGCAGCATCTCGCCACGCGTGCGATAGCTCTCCAGAGCGCCATAAGAAAATTGCGACATCGCCATATCCAGCACCACTGGTCCATCGGCGCGCGGCACGGCGAGAATCAGCGGATTGTTCCCGATCACCGGAGCAGTTCCACCCCAAGGCGGCAGATTGGGCATGGTGTTTGTCCAGCAGATACCGATCAGGCCAGCCTCGGCCGCTTGCCAGCCGTAAGTGCCGCCGCGCATCCAGTGGTTGGTGTTGCGCAGCGCCACACAGCCCAGGCCGTGCTCTCGGCTCAGCGCCATGGCGCGCTCCATTGAGGCCAGCGCGTTCAGATTGCCCGGCCCGCGCTGCCCGTCCCAGCGCTCGATGGCCCCGAAGCGAGCCACCAGCCTGGGTTCCGCATTCACGTCAACACTGCCGTTGCGGATCGTGGCGACGAAGCGCGGGAAGCGGTTGACTCCATGCGAATACACGCCATCGCGCGTCGTTTCGGCAAAGAGGCGCGCGCAGGCGCGGGCGCGCTCATCGGCAAAGCCGAGCTTGCGCAGGACGCCGGCGAGGGTTGCAACCAGATCTTCGAACGGGATTCGATTCATAGAATCAGTATCCATGAATCCGGCCGGAATTCGATGCGGTTCCTGCCTCGATCTGTTTCCCGTTGTTCCAATCGGCGCCGTTTCCCCACGAACAGATCGTTCATCCGTGCAGCGGGCATCCATGGAGTGAGCGCAAAAATACAGCTTGCAAAGCGGTGGGGAAAACAAGTGCGTGTTGGGAAACCGCCTTACGGCACGTACTGGTAGGCGCCGATATCGAACGCTCCATTCTGCGGGCGCGGATTCCCGTCGAAGTCGGTGGAAGGTGCGCCTTGACTGGTCGCTGCCCCGATGGCTGGGCTGCTGGATTGCAGATGGTAGTTCCCGCTCGTACTGCCGGTATCGTCCACGAATTGCGGGCCCTGAGCAATCGTCAACGACGCCGAAAGGCCGTTCATCAGGGAAAATGAGCTGTCCGCATTGGCCTCGACAAGATTGTTCATAAAGACATCGTGAATTCCGTTGCTGCTTGTAGACGCGCCCTGCTCGGAGATGCCTGAGCCACCGTTGTTGACAACGATATTGTTGGCGACGGTGATGTAATCCACGGTGAAGCCGCTGTTGTCAGTTCCCATGACAATTCCGCCGCTGGCGTTGTTGAAGATGGTGTTGTTGACCAAACCGATGTTCGACGGCTGGTGCCAGAGCTGAATGCCAAAGCCGGAGTTGTTAAACGAGATGTTGTTTTTGGCATATCCACCTGCCCGCAGGAAGTAGATGCCCTGCACATAGCCGCAGGCCGATGGATATGGCCCGATGTTGTGCACGTAGTTATCCGTGACCTCAGCGTTGGTTCCGTCGAGGTTAATGCCTGAGCCGCCAGTTGAGTCGCAGGTATTGGGCAGCACATCGTGTACGTGGTTCTCGGTAATGATTGTCGCGTTGCCCTGGGTGTAGATGCCATTAATGCCGCCACCGGTTACGTCAAAGCCTTTGATCTCAACATAGTCGCCGGAATTCATCCAGGTGGTGTTGCTGCCGCCGATGATGCGGGGACACTGGGTCAGGTCGCCGTGGTTGGCGGCGATCTGGGCGCAGTTCACGGCACCGCTGAAGTCCGCGGTGTCAGCTTCGTAAGTGATATAAGCCGATGAGGTACCCGAACTGGACGTACTGAAGGATCCGTTGTAGATGCCGGCCGCGACGTGTACAACAGCGCCCGGCCCTGCCTGTCCGGAAGCATAGGCAATGGTGGCCCATGGGCTGCTCATCGAACCATTGCCGCTGCTGTCGCCGCCGCTCGGGGCTACATAGTAGTCTGCGCTACCGCTGGCCGGAGGCGCTGAAGGTGATGAAGGCGTCGAGCTGGGTGGATTGGAGCTGGGTGGATTGGAACTGGGTGGATTGGAACTGGGTGGATTGGAACCGCCGGGTGAACTGGTGGGAGGGATTGTTTTTGCGGTGGTTTGCCTGTTCGCGCACGCGGTCAGCGCGACAAGAAAGATCCATACCGCGCAGGGCAGTTTTCGAGAATACAGGGTCATGCGGGAATCTCCGCGGTAAGGTGGCCACAATCGCATGAATGGGCGCTTGCGGGGGAAGCTGCGTTACAGAATTGCGATAGGAATGAGGCTCCTTACCGGAGCGGCAGCAATCCGGCGCTTCTCTTATTGTTCCGGTCTGTCCGGAAAGTACACAACTGTACTGTAGGGCAAAAAAGGTACAGAAAAGATACAGGTGCAGCCCCACACCGATGTGGGAGGAGCACAGATTCTCCAGTGAGGAAGAGAAGACATGCTGATGTCATGAAGTTGAGGATATTTGAGGCTCGTAAGGACGGAGCGCTGGTCAGATCAAACTCCCGGAGATCGCCACCAACATGAGCTACTCCAGCAACTTAGCTCGACGCGCAGCAGCCGCAGCTCTCGCCGCGCCAGGTGCGCCGGCCTTCGATCACCAGGATGGGCACGGCAACCAGCGCCGCCGCCGTGTCAACCCAGGCAATGCGCCAAATCGAGTAAGCTGCCAGCCCGGTCAGCGTAACCGCCGCCAGATAAGCGCAGGTGGCCGATTGCGCCGCGTCCGCGGCCAGCGCGCGATTGTTCATCCGATGCGCCTGCCCGCGCTTGAGCCAGGCCAGCACCGGCATCGCAACCAGTGCCAGCGCAGTGACAGCAATGCCCAGCGGGCTTGCTTCCACCGGCGCATGGTAGTGCAGCGCGGCGATGCACACCACCACCACCGCCAGCGCAAACAGCAGAATGGCGGCGGCTCGCTCCGCGTGAGTTTTCCTGAGCGGAAAGCGCGGCAAAAACTGCAGCAGCACCACCACGGCCGAGAGCAGTTCCACCAGGCTGTCCGATCCGAAGGCCATGAGGGCCACGCTATGCGCCTGTGCTGCCGCATACAGCGAGCCTGCGCATTCCAGAGTCATCCAAGCGAGAGTGATTCCCTGCAGCCACCCAACCGCGCGTGGAAGAATGGGCGGAGCCGCGCATGATGCGCAGCAGAAAGCCTCGCCTTCGCCATGAGCAGATACGGTCATAGGATTGTCCAGTTCATTCCGTATGCGGATGACATGGCTCCGGTCGCGATCGAATGCCAAGGAGCCTGACTCCGCCAGTACACGCGCGGCGCAGCTCCTCCCCGCGGCGGATGAGCACCCCTACTCCCTCAGCGTCACCGTAATCTTGCGCGCATCGCCGCCGGCCGAAGCAATGGCGATCTCGCCTGTCGCCTTTTTTCGAATGCTTTTGAACTTCTCGCCCCACTCCACGACGACCAGCGCCTCGGGCGTCAGCAGTTCATCCAGCCCGAGCGTCTCCAGTTGCCGCTCGCTCTCCAGGCGATACACATCCAGGTGGTAGAGCTTCACCTGCCGGCCATCCAGCGTACCGTCGTACTCGTGCACCAGCGTAAACGTGGGACTGGTCACCTCGTCAGGCTCGGCGGCGTCGAGGGCCTGCGCAATGCCCTTCACCAGCGTCGTCTTGCCGGTGCCGAGCTCGCCGCGCAGAACCAGCAGCTGCGGCGGCTTGAGCAAATGGGCCAGCTTGCGGCCCACTTCGACGGTGTCCGCGCCACTCTGGGTGGTGAACTCGTGAATTCTGCCTTCTGCGGCAGGCACCGGGTTGCTCATTCCGCTGTCCCATGGGCCGCCGCGGCCAGCGAAGAATCCGCCGGCAGCCCCTGCAACCAAACATACCCGTTCGCGCCGTCCCTGTGAAGCTGCGAGATGCGCAGGCGAATCGCCCGCGACAACTCCACGAGGCTGTCCGTAGCCAGCAGCGTGTGCTCATCGGCCTTGCGCACCGCCAGGTCGGCGGCCAACCCGTGCAGATAAACGGCCGCTTCCACGGCGCGCGCCGCATCCGCAGGAAACTGCGCCAACAACCCGGCAATCAAACCGGTCAGCACATCGCCGCTGCCGCCCTTGGCCATGCCGGGATTTCCCGAAGTGTTCACGGCTACGCGCCCGTCCGGGTGGGCAATCAGCGTGCGTGCGCCCTTCAGCACCAGCGTCACACCCGTGCGCTCGGCAAAGCCACGCGCTACATTGAGCCGGTTGGCCTGCACCTCGACCGTCGTGATTCCGGCCAGCCGCGCCATCTCACCCGGATGCGGCGTGAGCACCAGCATTCGCTCGCCGCGCTTTGCCAGCTTTCCCAGCAGCACCGGCCTGGCGGCCAGAATGTTGAGCGCATCGGCGTCGATGACCGCCGGAAGCTTCGTCTCCGACAGCAAGCCGGCCGTAAATTTCGCCGTCTCCGGACCCTGTCCGAGCCCCGGCCCGATCGCCAGCACGGTCTTTCCCGCCGTCAGCGCGGAGAGCGTCTCCGCGGCAAGATTCTCCGCTGCGATCTGCCCGGCCGCCGTCGGAGCCAGCGGCCATGTCATCAACTCCGGAGCTGCTGCTGCCACTGCCGCCAGCGCCGGCGCGGGAACCGCCGCGGTTACCAGCCCGGCTCCGGCGCGCAGCGCAGCCAATGCCGCCATTGCCGGTGCGCCAGACTTTCCGCCCGCAGTTCCTAACGTGCCGCCTACCACCAGCACATGCCCGAAGTTGCCCTTGTTGGCCGCCGCCGCACGCGGGGCGTGAACAAGGGCCACTGACGAACCAGCCCAGTGCAGCCCAAGCGTGGAAACCATCGCCTCGTCCGGCGAGCCGATCGGCGCCACCACCACCGGCTGGTCCCACCGCCGTGTCAACTGCCCAAAAACGTGCGCGGGCTTGGGCGCGGTGAAGGTAACGACCGCATCCGCGGGAAACACTGGTCCGTCCGCGGCCACGCTGGTTGCGTCGGCCGGCCAGCCGGAGGGCAGATCTACCGCCAGAAGCGGCGCATGGCTGCCCTGCACCCACTCCAGCGCCGCCAGTGCCAGCCCTTTGAGCGGCGGTTTGAAGCCGGTGCCCACCAGCGCATCCACAAGCAGATCGGCGCCGAGCGCGTCCTTGTGCCGCGCCAGGTCCCGCGCCTCCGTCACAACACGAACCTGGCCACGCATGGGATTGGTCAGCTCGCTCCAAGCCACGGCGGCATCACCCGTGAGAAGGCCCGGCGCGCCCAGCAGCAGCGTGGTCACTTCGAGGCCCGCATCGGCCAGCAGGCGCGCAGCCATCATGCCGTCGCCGCCGTTGTTGCCGCGCCCGCACAGGACCGTGATGCGCCGCGCTTGCGGAAACCGCTCCCGCGCCAGCGCCGCCACGGCTGCCGAAGCGGCCCGCATCAGATTCAAAGAGGGGATTCCGAACCGCTCCGTCGTGGCGCGGTCGCATGCCTGCATCTCGGCTGCGGAAAGAACTTGCATCGCAACTATAGTACGACAGGGGTCAGAGATCAGAGGTCAGTTTTCAGTGGCCAGGGTCAACGGCTTCGGGTTCAAGATGAATGTCTGGTGAGAGATGGATGATGATGGAGTAACAAGCGCAATTGCTGCTTATCAAGCGAACAAAGCTTCTTTGCGCCCATGCCTGTCAGACGCCAATACTGATCCCTTGGTCTCTGATCTCTGATCTCTAATCTCTGCTATCGCCCCATCGCCGTCTGCACCAGCAGCCACGCATTCAGCCCGGCAATCAGCACCGCCGTGAACCACGCCAGCCCTTGCAGCCAGCGGCCATTCACAAACTCGCCCATGATCTTGCGGCTGCCGGTAAACTTGACCAGCGGAACCACGGCAAAGCTCAACTGGAACGAGAGAATCACCTGGCTCAGGATCAGCAGATCCTCCGTTCCCCGTTCCCCGGTAAAGGCAACCACAATAATGGTGGGTACAATCGCCAGGGAGCGCGTAATCAGGCGGCGCAGCCAGGGCGAGATCCGCATCTGAACAAAGCCCTCCATCACCACCTGTCCGGCCAGCGTGCCGGTAATCGAGGAGTTCTGCCCGGAGGCCAGCAGAGCGATCGCAAACAGCGTGCTTGCGCCGGCCGCGCCCAGCATCGGGCTCAGCAGCTTGTAGGCGTCCTGGATTGCCGCCACGTCAAAAAGTCCGCGGCGATGGAAGACCGCTGCCGCCACCACCAGAATGGCCGCATTCACAAACAAGGCCAGCGTCAATGCCAGCGCCGAATCCACGTTGGCCAGGAAGATGGCTTCGCGCTTGCCCTCCGGCGTGCGCTTGTAGCGGCGGCTCTGCACGATCGACGAGTGCAGGTAGAGATTGTGCGGCATCACCGTTGCGCCCAGGATTCCGATGGCGATGTACAACATTGCAGCGTTGGTGACGATGGCGGGAGACGGGATGAAAAGGTTGTGGAGGACCGGCACGTAGTCCGGGCGGGAGAGGAGCATCTGGATGCAGAAGAGGCCAACGATGGTCCCGATCAGGGCGATGACCACCGCCTCAACATAACGGAAGCCCCAGCGCTGCAAGAGCAGAATCAGCAGGACATCCGATCCTGTAATGAGCACGCCGTAAAACAGCGGAATATGGAAGAGCAGCTCCAGTGCGATGGCCGAGCCAATGACCTCGGCCAGATCACAGGCGGCAACGGCAATCTCGGCCATGATCCACAGTGCAAAGCTCGCCTTCCGGCCGTAATTCTCCCGGCAAAGCTGCGCCAGATCACGCTCTGTCGCCACCCCCAATTTGAGCGAAAGGCTTTGCAGCAGAATGGCCATCAGATTCGAGGCCATGATGACGAACAGAAGCGTGTATCCGAAACGCGAGCCGCCGGCGATGTCCGTGGCCCAGTTACCGGGGTCCATGTAACCCACTGAAATCAGGAATCCCGGCCCCAGAAAGCCCAGTAGTCGCCGCCAGGTAACGGGCGACTGGGAGATGCGCACGGACGAATGCACCCCCGGAAGAGAGGGCTCAGTGAGCGAAACCTGGGATACAACCTGAGTGGACATCAGATACCGTGGCAGAGATAAATAAATCTCTATCGCCAGTATGCCACAGACCGTTAATTATGGTTAATAATTTTTATTATGTTAAATTACGACGAAATTTCGGCTCGAAGCCACACCGCCTCGGCCGCTGGCCGACCCAGGATTGAAGTCCCTGTAGGCATCTCAATTGAAACGGTTTGGTCGTAGTTCTGTGCGGTCACTCGCAGGCTTTGCCCCGGACCGATGCCGGCGCGGTGCAAAAAGAGCAGCAACTTGGGATCGCGCTCCTGGAGGCTGACGACGGTATAGCGCCGGCCTTCGGCAGCCTCCGAAAGCGGCAGTTCGCCGCGCCGTTTGCGCTCGGCGGGACTCTCCGGCAGCACCGAATTGCCGTGCGGACAGGCGCCGCCCTCGCCCAGTTTGTCCCTCAGTTTGGCCTCGAAGGCGGGCGAAACGGCGTGTTCCAGCCGCTCCGCCTCCTCGTGAATTTCGTACCACTCCATCCCGAAGATCTCGCTGAGCATCCGCTCGACAAGGTGGTGGCGCAGCGCGGTACGGAAGGCGGTTTCGCGTCCGGCTTCAGTCAGCCGCACAATTCCCTGCGGGTCCACTTCCACCAGGCCGTCGCGCTTCAACCGCTTGAGGGCCATGGTCACGGCTGGCGCCGACACTTCGAGCCAATGGGCCAGCACCGCCGGAATCACCTCGCGCCCCTCAGCCTCGGCTTCCAGGATGGCCTTCAGATAGTTCTCTTTCGAGACGTTGATGGAGTCTTTCATGGCATTGCTTGAAACAGTCTAACGAAATCCACCTATGCCGCGATCCATACCCCTCAAAAACCTGCGAAAAAGCCGTGATTTTCAGGAGTCACACAAAACAAAGCGCGGTATAATTCGGCCCAATTTCCAGAAAGGTTAGACGGTATGCGCCTGAGAAGATTCTTCGCGATCTTTGCTGCGATTCTTATGCTGGCCGCTGCGGGCCTCGCCCAAACACTGCCGCAGGGCGTTCAGAAGGTGACCTCCATCGAAGGCGTCACCGAGTACGCCTTTTCGAACGGCCTGCACGTCTTGTTGTGTCCGGACAACTCCAAACCAAAGATCACGGTCAACGTCGTCTACCTGGTTGGCTCGCGCAACGAGGGCTATGGGGAAACCGGGATGGCGCATCTGCTGGAGCATATGGTCTTCAAGAGCACCAAATCAGGCCGGGAGATCTTCAAAGAGCTGACCGAGCGCGCGGGCGGGTTCTTTAATGGCACCACGTCCTACGATCAGACGATGTACTTCGAAACCTTCAATGCGAGCGACGACAATCTGCAGTGGGCGCTGGGACTCGAAGCCGATCGCATGGTGGATATGACCATGCTCAAGAAGGATCTGGACACTGAGATGACAGTGGTCCGAAACGAAATGGAGATGGGCGAAAACAGCCCGGTCAATATCCTCAATCAGCGCGTGATGGCAGCGGCCTACAACTTCCACAACTACGGAAAGAGCGTCATTGGCAACCGCACGGATGTGGAGCGGGTGCCGATTGAAAATCTGGCGGCCTTTTATCACAAGTACTATCAGCCGGATGACGCCTATCTCATCATTGCGGGGCAATTCGATGAGGCAAAGGCCCTGGGGATGGTGTCGCAAACAATCGGAGCCATCCCCCGTCCGCAGCGCACTTTGCTGCAGCCCTACACGGCGGAGCCCACCCAGGAAGGCGAGCGATCGGTCATGCTGCGCCGGGTGGGCAATATTCAGGCGATCCTTGCGGTCTATCACATTCCGGCAGCCCTGCATCCCGATACGGCGCCACTGGAAGTGATGGCACAGGTTCTGGGCGCGCCGCAGACGGGCCGTCTCTATAAAGCCCTGGTGGATAACAACAAGGCTGTTTCCACCTTGATGCGCGCCGAGGATCAACACGATCCCGGCGTCGCGGAGGCATTCGCGCAGCTCAAGCCGGATCAATCGATCGACGTCGCGCGGCAGATTCTGCTGAAAACGGTCGAGGGCCTGGCCAATGATCCGCCTACCCAGGAAGAAGTGGATCGTGCCAAGGCCCGCATCCTGAAAAACGTTGAGCTCGCAACAACGAACTCCCAGAACCTTGCCCTGATGCTGGGTGGATATGAGGGGGATGGCGACTGGCGCGCCTTCTTCCTGATCCGGGACGAGGTGAGCAAAGTGACGCCGGCGGACGTGACCCGGGTCGCCAAGGAATACCTGAAATCTTCAAACCGCACGCTCGGCGAGTTTATTCCGACCTCGGCTCCAGACCGCGCCGTGATTCCGGCTACGCCGGACGATGCCGCGCGGTTCAAGGACTATAAAGGCGGTGCGGCCATTCAGCAGGGCGAAGTCTTTGATCCTACGCCGAAGAACATCGAGGCGCGCGTGATCCGCACAACACTGCCAAACGGCTTGAAGCTGGTGATGTTCCCCAGGAAGACGCGGGGCGGCACGGTGGTGGCTGACATCAATGTTCGCTTTGGCGATGAGAAATCGCTGTTTGGGACGTCCACCGCCGCGTCGATGACCGCAGCCATGCTGATGCGAGGGACGAAGAACAAGAACCGCCAGCAGATCCAGGATGAAACTGATCGCCTCAAGGCTCAGGTCAACATCTACGGCGGGGCCGACTTTGTCTCGGCAAACATTCGAACGCTGGATGCGAACCTGGCTGATTCACTGCGGCTTAGCCGGGAACTGCTCCGCGAGCCATCATTTCCCGAGCCTGAATTCGAGCAGATCCGCCAGCAGCGCATCGCCAGCGCGGAGAGCGCCAGGACGGAACCAACGAGTCTGGCCTCGCTGGAGATGGCCCGGCACTTCAACGCGCGTTACCCGCGCGGCGATGCGCGGTATGTCTCGACCCTCGATGAGCAGATCGAGGATCTGAGGAAGGTGACCCTCGACGATGTGCGCCAGTTTTACGCGCAGTTCTACGGCGCCGGCGAAGGTGAAATTGTTGTCAGCGGACAGTTTGATCCAGCCCAGGTGAGCAAGCTTGTCAATGAACTGTTCGGCGATTGGAGAAGCGCGAGCCGCTACGAGCGAATCCCACACACCTACGCCAGACTGGACACGATCAACGATAAGATCGAAACGCCCGACAAGCAGAATGCTCTTTTCCTTGCCGGCATGCCGATGAAGATCACCGATGAGGACCCGGATTACGCTGCTCTGACGATTGCGGGCATGATCTTCGGCGGCTCTCCAACCTCCCGCCTCTTCCAGCGGATTCGCGTCAAAGACGGGCTCAGCTACGGCGCCGGCGCGGGATTCATGATGCCCACCAGAGACGACGACGGCCGGATGACGGGGTATGCCATTGCGGCGCCGCAAAATATGCCCAGGGTGGAAGCTGATTTCAATGAGGAGCTGGCGCGCGCGCTGAAAGACGGCTTTACTACTGACGAGGTTGAGAAGGCCAAGAAGACCTGGCTGGACGAGCGCGCCCAACAACGCACCGAAGAAGGCTCGGTCGCAATGCTGCTGATGAACCGCGAGCGCTGGGGCCGCACGTTGCAATGGGACGCGCAACTGGAGGCGGCCGTAACCGCGCTGACACCGCAGCAGGTGAATGCCGCATTCAAGCGGCGCGTCGATCCGGCCACGATCTCGATTGTCAAAGGCGGTGATTTCAAGAAGGCAGGCGTGTACCAATGAGGCGTTGACCGGCTGTGGCATTTTCAGCGCTGGCTTCTGTGAGCACGCGCCGCGCCCCGGCGTCTCTGGTCCTGAGGAGGGTGGGCGGCTTTCCGTTGTGCTGCGCTGTGGGACTCCGGCACTCGGTTCGTGGTGATCCGCCTCTTTGCCTGCGCGGCACATTGCGCTCCCTGCCGCCGGATGACACAATAGACCCTCTACCCCTTTCCAGCAGGCGCTTTAGGGGGAAAGTGTGAACGGATGAAGATCTGCCCGCAATGCGATGCCAATTATCCCGATAGTTTCACTGCTTGTCCGATCCATGGCTGCGCATTGGACACCGTAGCCGTGGCTCCGAGCGAAGACGAGGAGCAGCACAAGAAGCCGTCAAAGACCCTCTACCGGACTGATCTCTGGGAACCGTCCCGAGAGCGGCGAACCGTCTGGATATGGGTAGCCGCTGCGGTGGTATTGGTCGTAGTGGGGGGATTTGCCGCGGTCAGGCTGATGGCGCCGGCCCGCCCGCATCAGAGGACGGATGAGCGGGCAGCCGATACCTTGCCCCCGCCGAAGGACAGCCTTAATTCCGGGACCATCGTGGCCTTCAGTCCGGATCGCCGCCGGCTCGTCTCGGGAAGCCTCGACAGCGAGATCAAGCTCTGGAACCTGGAAAACGGCGACGTACTACGAACCTTCCAGGGCCAGACCGGCTGGATCGACTCGTTGACGTTCAGTCCTGACGGACGCACCGTAGCGTCGGGCACCGTTACCGGCGCCGTCAAGCTGTGGAATGTCGTCAGCGGCGAGGTGGAGCGCACGCTCCAGGACGATGCCGGCAAGGTGAACGCCGTAGCCTTCAGTCCGGACGGGCGGATGCTCGCATCGGCCGTTTGTTTCTCTGACGGCAACGCGCCGGGCAAGCTGGCCGGCTCAGCCGGAACCGTTGAGCTGTGGGATTTGGCCAGCGGCCACGTAGCGCGTTCCATGCAGAAAGACGCGCCTTGCGCCATCTCGGTAGCCTTCAGCCCCGATGGCCGCACGCTGGCCTCGGGAAATGCCGACTCCTCTATCAAGCTCTGGGATGTGACCATCGGAGATCTGAAGAAGACTCTGCAGGGTCATGATGGCGCTGTTACCGCAGTAGCCTTCAGCCCCATGAACCGCACTGGACGCGTGCTGGCCTCGGGCAGCGACGGCCATAGTGTCAAAATTTGGGATGTCACCAACGGCACGGTAATCCGAACCCTACAAGGTCACACCGGAGCAATCACCACGATCGTCTTCAGCTCAGACGGCCACCTGATGGCTTCAGTCAGCAGGGACAAAACCGCCAAGCTCTGGAATGCGATGAACGGGACCCTGCTGCGCACGCTCGACGATCCCACTGGGCCGATTTATTCCGTGGCTTTCAACCGGGGCGGCCTTACGCTGGTGTCAGGCGCCGACCAGCAAACCATCCACGTGTGGGATCTGACCGGCATCGGAACCTAAAGCAAATCGCAGTTCCTCTACCTATCGCGGAAACCGTGCAGTAGCCGCTGTCTCTGGGAATCACCGTGCTCGACGGCAGAGGCCACCCTCGCATCAGCGCTGATTCCGCTGGGAGGGGCGGACGCCGCGGGGCCGTTCTCCTTACTTCACACGTACAGACGGTTCGAGCGACAATCCCGGCCTCAGTTCATGATTGGGATCCTCTTTCGCAAGATCCGTAAAGTCGATCCGCACCGGAACCCGCTGCACTACCTTGACGTAGTTCCCTGTCGCGTTTTCCGGCGGGAAAAGCGACAGCACCGAGCCCGTGGCTCCTCCGATCTGTGTCACCCGCCCCGAGTAGTCCTTATCCGTGGCGTCCACGTGAATCTTGACCGGCTGGCCCGCCTTCATACGCCGCAGTTGCGTCTCCTTGAAGTTGGCGGTAACCCACAAATCTTCGAGCGAAACCAGGGTCAGCAGATTCTGCCCCGTCGATACGTTCTGATTGATCTCCACGCTTTTCCGGGTGATGATGCCTGACACCGGCGCTACGATCATGGTGTAGCTCAAATTGAGCTTGGCCTGGTCCAGTTTCGCCTGCGCCTCTTCCACCTGGGCGAGCGCCTGCTTGGCCCGGGCGGACTGCAAAGCCACCTGCTGCGGTCCCGTTTCGGCGTATTTCAAATTTGCCTGAGCTTGTGTCTCGCGCTGGTGCGCCACTCGCACGCCGTCAGCGGCCGCCTGCTCACTGGCGCGCGCATCGGCCAGGGCGGCCTTGGTTGCGTCTGCCGCCGCCACGGCTGCATCGTACTGCTGCTTGCTGATCACATCTCTTTCCACCAGCGGTTTATACCGCGTCAGGTCGGATTGTGCCTTGAAATAGTTGGCCTGGGCCTGCGCCACACGGGCCTTGGCCGCGTCAAGTTGCTGCTCCGCCTGCGATACGGCGGCCTGCGCCCCGGTCACGTCGGCAGTCGCCGAACGCAAATTGCTGCCCGTGTTGACCGTGGTGATCGGCACATACACCTTGGCTGCCACGGCATTGGCTTTGGCGCTGTCCAGAGCGGCCTGCGCATTCTCCACTGCCACTTCGTAATCCCTCGGGTCCAGTTCGGCGATGAGATCGCCCTTCTTCACCTTCTGGTTTTCCTCGACAAAGACCTTCAGCACCTGGCCGTTGATGCGCGAGCTGATCTGAATCAGGTGACCGCTGATCTGGGCATCATCCGTATCCTCGGTGAAAGTGGAGCTCCACCAGATACCTGCCGAAATCAACACTATGACCGCAATCGCGGCCACAATGAAGCCCTTGCGGCGGGGCTGCGGCTCTACGATCTCAGTGTCTGCAACCGGCTCGGTCTGAGCCGGTGTTCGAATCGATTCCGCCACGTCTACTTTCCTCCCAGATAGCTCTTGTAATTCTTTGCGTCGCCCAGGGCCCGCGCCAGATTAAGCTTGGCTACATTATCCCGGTAGAGGCTGGTTACATACTGATCATTCGCCTGCGCGACCGATTGCTGTGCCTGGCTCACCGCCAGATTGTCGCTGACGCCGTTGGCATACCGCTCCTGCGCCTCTTTCAGAGCTTCCTCGGCCAGCGCAACGCTGGAATGGGCCACCTCAACCTGCTTTTGCGCCGCCGCAATGTCCAGCAGAGCATCGCGCACGTCCGCATCGATCTGCGCGCTCTTGTCGGATTGCTGCGCACGGGCCGTGTCCAGTTGCGCCTGCGCTACCTGCGCATCGCCGCGCAGGGCAAATTCCTTGAAGACCGGAACACTCATTGTGGCCGAGGCATCCACGGTACCGTGCGAGTTGTTCACATTCACGCCGATGTCGCCGTAGTCCCCATTGATCTCCAGGGTTGGCAGCCGCTCCGCGGTAGCGGCTTTGCGCTGCTCTTCGGCCATCTCGGTCTGCTCTACCAGCGCAGCCAAATCCTTGCGGTTGGCCTGAGCTTCATGAATTGCCTTATCCACATCCGTCTGGTCGAAGGCCGCATAGGGCTCTTTCTCACTCAGATTGAATTGTTGCGCCAGGGGCAGCCCGATCGCGCGAGCCAGCACCAGCTTATCCTTCTCCAGGGCGTTCCGAGCCACGATCAACTGCTGTTCGAGCGACTGGTAATCCACCCGCGCCCGCAGTTCGTCGAGCATGGGCGCCGTCCCCGCTTCGTGGTTTGCCACCGCCTGATCCAGCGAAACCTTCGCCGTAGCCACCTGCGCCTCCACACTGCTGACGCGGGATTCGTCTGCCAGCCCCAGCAGGTAGGCATTGCCCACCGTCAGCACCACCAGGTCGTGTGCATCCTGCTCCGACAACTGCGCCGCGGCAAAGTTATGGCGCGCGGCCAGGTAGTTGTGCAGCGAAGTGAGTTGCACCGGTGACCAGCTCAACGCCGCCCGCAGGTCAGTGAAGCCGAACGGTCCGATGATCGTCGGAAAGCCGGGGATACGCAATCCTTCAGCCGCCAAGTCAGTCTGCATCACGGTTTCATTAGCCTTGAAGTCCACTGAAGGCAGCAGCCCTTGCAGTTCGCTCAGCCGCTGGCCGCGCGCCGCCTCAGTCTGGGTGCCACTCAAAATAATGCCGAGATTCGCCTTCAATCCCCGCTGGATGGCGTCGTCCAGAGTGAGGTTGATTGGCTGCGCCGAAACCTGGCCGCCGGCCACGCTGCCCTGAAAACTGGAAGCTGTGGGCGCCGTCTGATTGGGTACCTGGGGCGTCTGGGCGTCCAGTCCGAATGGCGCCGCCAGGTATGGAGCGATCGCCAATCCCAAGACCAGCCCGCGGGCACAGACGTAGACCGTGCGATTTCCTGAATGCCGTGAAAAATTCAAAATGATTCAACTCACTGAGAAGCGATTCTGCCGGGAAAATGCGCGTCGTTAAATGGATGCGTCTACGTGGCAGCAGGGTTCTAAATCTAGAGTATAGAACCGCCCCCGGGTCTACACGTTCATCCCCTGCCAGGTTCGCGAGCCGCTGCAAAATCTGGCTTTTGCCTCCTGTGCCCAGGAGACGGAATCTCTCTGAGGTCCACCACGCCGCTTATCGTGCCGCCGAATTCTGAATCAGCTGCGAGGCGAGCGAGCAGAGCGCCTGGCGGAACAATTCGCGTACCGCCTGTGCGGTCCATCCCGCGGCCCGCTCTCCTCCGTGCCCGGCGAGCATACCGGCCGTCTCGGCCGCCGTGAATCCCGCCACGGCCCTCAGGACAAAGACTGTCCGCAGTTCGGTGGAAAGCTGCGCCAGCCACTGCCGCACCCGGTCCCGATCCGGTCCGGCGATCATCCGCTCCAGTTCCTCGCGCGACACGCCGGCTGACTCCAGGTCGTCCTCCTCAATGCAGCCACCCGCCGCTTCGAAACCCTGCGGAGCGGCCAGGCTGCCGGCATCGCGCCGGGCGATAGTGTCGAGGGCAGCCCCGCACAGCGCGGTCCGGCAGCGCTTGCGCGCCTGCAGAGGATCATCGCAGGGTGAGACCTCGGTCGTCGCTACCGCCTTCTCGACCAGCCGCACGCTCTCTTCGCCCTCGCCCACCAGCATGGAGGCCAGCGTATAGAGACCCGCGGCGATACGGTCGAACATATCGTCCATGCCGTCGAAGGCCTTGGCCACGGTGGCGTCGTCCTTGGGCCGGCCATCGAGCAGGCTGTGCACCTGTTTTGAAAATGCCTGCGCCCCCTCGGGAATGGGCTGAGGAGGAATCAGGCTCTCGACGCGAGAATCGGGTTCCTGGGACATGCTGAAACTTCTCCGGAATGGGGCTTGTGCAGTCAGACCCTCATCTTTATCCTCAACCTGCCGCGCCCAAGCGTCAATGCAAGCCACGCCACCCGATCCGCCAAAACCCTGCCCCGCCGGTCCGCGCGGATGCAAGAGACAGAAAACAAAGGAACGTGCTCATTTTTAGCGGCGCCAAGACACCATGAGCGGCTTGCTCCCGAAATCCCGTGCGGATCGCCGGTTATGGCCTCAAGGCGCGAGTTGAGAGCGCAAAGGATGGATGGCCGAGCGGAAGCCACGTTGTGTCTCCCACCTGCGGCTCAGACCGCGCGGAGCGCTGTGCTCCCCCGACCCATTCGTGCCTTGACTGCAATCGCAATTGCTTACACAATGTGTGACTAACTAGCGCAAATGGAATGGGCGTGGATCAGTATCTGTGGATCAGCATCCTCGTCCGGAAAAGCGCCCTGCTCCAGGGGTGGAACATGAACGATCTTCTCCGCTCTCTCGCAGCCGCTGCAAGCGTAGCTATTCTTGCGCTCAGCGCACAGCCTTCCCCGCGGCTCGCGCGGGCGCAATCCCAGCCATCGCAGGCTCCCGCAGCCGCAGGACCTGAAACGAAGGCCACGCAAGACTCCCCTGAAACGGCCAGGCCCGACCCCACGCTGGTGACCCTGAATGTCCTGGTGACCGACGAAGACGGACGTGTCCTCACAAACCTGAAACGGGGCAACTTTCGTGTCCTCGACAGCGGATCGCCGCAACCAATCCTGAGTTTCGAGCCGACCAAAGCGCCGATCACCTTGGTGATGCTGCTGGAGTATAGCGCCGCGACTTATGGCTACTTTGCGGATAAATCAGCGGAATGGGGCAGCCGGTTCCTCGATCATCTTGAGCCAACCGATTGGGTAGCGCTCGTCACATTCGACCTCAATTCGAAAGTCCAGGTCGACTTCACGCATAAACGCTTCGAGGTTCGCGACACGCTGACGACCCTCGGCTATCCCAAATTCAGCGAGACCAACCTCTTTGATTCCCTCATCGACACCTTGGACATGCTGGATCGAGTCAAGGGAAGAAAGTCGATTCTGCTCATGGCCACCGGCATCAACAGCTTCAGCGCGGCCAACCTCGACGAAGTGACCCGGCGCCTGCAGAAGACCGACGCCACCATCTTTTGCGTGGGCCTGGCCGAAGCGGAGGCAACCCAATCCGGTGGCTCCAATCTCGCATACGTTCAGGCCAAAAACCAGATGAGCGCGTTCGCCAGGCAGACAGGAGGAATTGCCATCTTTCCCCGCTTTGAGGGTGAGTTGCCCGGCATCTTCCGCAGCGTGGTCGGCTACCTGCGCAGCGAATACACCCTCACCTTCCGGCCGCCCAAGGAGTACCGCGACGGCCGTTATCACCGCCTCAAGGTTGACATTGTGGGGCCTGAAGGCCAGCCCCTGAAAGCGACTGATGAGAAAGGAAAACAGCGCAAAATCGAAGTCTTTACACGCGAAGGCTACACAGCAATGAAAGAAAAGACTCCGTGAGTGCGCAATGTGAAGGGAGTACGCCGGCTTGGCCCGGAAGAACAAAGCCGGTTGAAGAGAAAGGAGGCACGCAATGAAAGAGCTGTGCCGCAAATGCATTGCAGTGGGCCTGAGCCTGCTGTTGGTTCTCCTGCCGGAAATAAGTACTCAGGCACAAGCGCAGCTTTCCACTGCGCCACAAGTCTCGCAGCTTCCCCTTCACGATTACCTCCAGAAATCTTATCTGGATCTCTTTACACTGGCGCCGAAGCTCACCTTCAATGCGTCCGACGTGGAAAAGGAGCGCCAGGCGCTGAAGAGCGGAGAAAACAGTTGCAAGAGCAGGTTCAAGGATCATGCCAAGCTTTATGAAAAGCAGATCGATGCGGCGCGAGCGGATTTGAAGAGGGGCGGCGCCCAACTTGCGGATCAGCCGCGTCACGAGCTGCACTGCAGGATCCAGAACCTTGAGCTGCTCCACAGCGAGGCGGACGTTCTCTCCAGCCAGGCCATTCCCAACGCCTATGACAATCTGAACGCCAAGCTCGATCTGCTTGTGCGTTGGCCCGAACAATACGGGCGCATACAGGCTGCGATTGACGACGGCTCTTATCACAACAGACGCTGGGGCGACGTCAAGGACATCGGCTTTCGCGAGATTGCCGCGGGCCAGAGGGACGACATCAAGCGTGGCAAAGATGCCGTGACTGAGCTGAAAGCGGCCGGCCTGCTGCCGCCGGAATTGGAGAACAAAGCCATCCAGCAATACGTAAAGTCAGTAGCAGACCGTGTGGCGCAGCACTCTGACCTGAAAGTTCCGCTCCATATCACCGTCCTGCAGTCCAAAGAAATTAACGCATTTGCCTTGCCGGGCGGTTATCTGTATGTGGAGCGCGGGTTGCTGGAGGAAGCAGACGATGAGGCGCAGCTCGCCGGCGTAATTGCCCATGAAATTGCACATGATACGGCGCGGCACAGCGCCAAGCTGATGAAGCGCGCCAGCATCGCCAGCCTCTTTTACCAGGCCGCGCAGGTAGCGGCGATGGTGCTCACAGGCGGAGTCGCCGGAATCGGCCTGTATTATGCCCTCCAGTATGGCTTTTACGGGCTGGGCATGGTTCTCAGTCTGAAGCTGCTGGGCGTCAGCCGCGACTATGAGTTGGAGGCCGACCAGCTCGGCATCCAGTACGCCTGGAATTCCGGCTACGACACCTCCGGCTTTACGCGCTTCTTCGACAAGATGGCGACCAAGGTCGGCTATGTGAATGGCGTAAGCTGGTTTCGCACCCATCCGCCCTTTTACCAAAGGATGGTTGATGCCCAGCGCGAGATCATGTTCATGCCCAAGAAGGAGGGCGGGACCGTCCAGACTCCGGAATTTCTTGAAATGAAGAAAAACCTGGCTCCCGTCACGGCTGAAGCCGAGAAGGAGGAAGCGGACAAACCCAGTCTGCTGCTGACCAAAGAAGAGGGCTGCGCGCCGCCCAAAAAGCTGGAATACAAGCCCGGCCAGCCCATTGAGCAGCTTTGCTCGGCTGAGCCGCGCAGCGTGGAGGGCACAATTAAATAAGCGATTCTCACCGACCGGCAGCAGAAACGTCTACTGCTGTAACGGCGCCGGGAGGGAGAGAGTTGCTTCGTCGTATCGCGCGTAAACCGGCCGTTATCCCGCCTGAATCAAGCCGGACAATCGGCGCCTCCCTGGGGCTGTTCCGGTGCGATTGCCTGAAAAACGCGGTAGACTGCCAACACAGCGTACGGATAGATTTATGCCTAGAACCACGCGGAAATTAAAGCTATTTACCGGCCGGGACCACTCCTGGATGCAGTTCAACCGGCGTGTCCTTGAAGAGGCGGAGGACCCGGCCAATCCCCTTCTGGAACGCGTCAAGTTTCTGGCCATTACCGGCAGCAATCTCGACGAGTACGTCGAGATTCGCCAGGCCGGACTCCTGCAACGTATTGAGGACGGCTACCGCGAGCCGGGGTACGACGGCCTGCGCCCGGAGGAATCCCTGGCTCAGCTCACCGCCGACATCCACGAGTTCGTGGCCGCCCAGTATCGCTGCTGGAATGAGCAGCTTCTCCCCGAGCTGCGCAGGCAGGGGATCCGGCTGCTGGAGTGGAAGCGCCTGAGCGAAGAGGCCCGCGAATATGCTCAGAGCTACTTCCAGCGCGAGGTCGATCCACTGCTCACGCCGATCTCGATCGACCCCGCCCATCCTTTTCCGCGTGTCATCAACAAGGCCTTGTGCCTGGCACTGCTGCTTCGGGCCAAGCGCCGAAGCTCCGGCCCGCACGTGCTGGGAGTGGTTACCGTGCCCCGCGCCCTGCCCCGCTTTGTGCGTCTGCCCGCCGCCGAGGGCATGTTCGACTATTTACTCCTGCAGGACCTGATCGCGCAGAATCTCACCGGCATGTACCGGGGCTACGAAGTGCTGGCTCACGGCTCCTTCCGCGTCACCCGCAACTCCAACCTGTACTTCGAGGAGGAAGAGGCGCGCTCTCTGCTTGAAACCATCCGCGTAGAGCTGCACAACCGCCGCAAGGGTGACGCCGTGCGCCTTGAAATCGAGACCGGCGCCGCCGCCGAAATCGTCGAGCGGCTGCGGGTGAACTTCGAGCTCGACGAAAGTCAGGTCATCCGCTGCGAGGGACCGGTCAATCTCTCCAGGGTCATGTTTTTCTATGAAGATGTCGCGCGGCTGGACCTCAAGTTCCAGCCGTTCACGCCCAAGCCGTTCGTGCTCAGCCGCAAATCCACCGGCATCTTCGACGAGTTGCGCCGCCGCGACATCCTGCTCCATCACCCTTATGACTCCTATGACCCGGTGGTCGAGTTCATCCAGCAGGGCGCGCGAGACCCCTCAGTCGTCACCATGAAGCAGACCCTCTACCGCACCAGCCATGACTCACCCGTCTTCCAGGCCCTCACCGAGGCGGGCGGCAACAAGGAAGCCACGCTGGTGGTCGAGCTGATGGCCCGTTTTGACGAGGCCTCCAACATCCGCTGGGCGCGCAGCATGGAAGACGCCGGAGTGCAGGTCTTTCACGGTGTCGTCGGCCTCAAGACCCACTGCAAACTGGCTATGCTGGTACGCCGCGACGAGGACGGCGTCACGCGCCGCTACTGCCACCTGGGTACCGGCAACTACAACCCCGTCACCGCCCGTTTCTATACCGACCTGAGCCTGCTCACCTGCGATCCGCAGTTGACCGAGCGCGTTCACATGGTCTTCAACTACCTCACCGCCCACGCCGAGCTGGATGACTACAGCCCGCTGCTCGTGGCTCCCCTGACCATGGCCGAGAACTTTCTGCGCCTCATCCGCCGCGAGACCGAGCATGCCCAGGCCGGCCGTCCCGCGCATATCGTCGCCAAAATGAACTCGCTGCTTGAGCCCAGCGTCATAGAGGCTCTCTACCAGGCGTCACAAGCGGGGGTCGAAATCGACCTGATCGTCCGCGGCGTGTGCATCCTGCGCCCGGGCGTCAAGGGGCTTTCGGAAAGGATTCGCGTCCGCTCCGTCGTGGGCCGCTTCCTCGAGCACTCACGGATCTTCCACTTCGCCAACGGCGGCAAAGACGAGATCTACCTTGGCTCGGCCGACTGGATGCCCCGCAACCTCTTCGAGCGCTGCGAGGTTATCTTCCCGGTTCGCGACCCGGCCGCGCTGGCCCGCATCCACGACGAAATTCTGCCCGCCTATCTGGCCGACACCGTGAAAGCTCGCCTGCAGCAGCCCGACGGAACCTACCTCCGCGCTTCCAAGGTGTTCCGGGACGTTCCGCTCTTCTCCAGCCAGGACTTTCTCATCCGGCTGGCCGAGGGCAAAACCGACCTGGATGCGATTCCCGCACCGAGCAACCTCCATCCCCCGGCAAAGGCCACCAAAAGAGCCGCTGCCGACTGAGGCAGCGTCGCCGGCCGATCCAGCGTTACAGCCAGGCTCGGAAATCAGGAACATGTTGCGCTAATTTACGGAGATATTTCATTACTTTTCAACAGGTTATGTACTAAATAGAGATTAAGATCAGTCGGTTGACATTATTTCCGGCAAGAATATGCTCCAACCATGCAAGAGATCACTTCCGCGGAGATCGTTCAGCGAATCCAAACGGAGAATCCTTGGTGGCAAGGCGACCACATGGTCGGCAAGTTCTTCGGCGACATGAAACGCCGCGCATATTTCAATTTGCTTCTTCCTCTGGTGAAGGATCGAAAGACACGCAGGGCGGTCGTGGTGATGGGTCCGCGGCGTGTCGGAAAGACGGTAATAATCCATCATGCGATCCAGGCACTAATTGAAGAGGAGATATCGCCCCCGGCGATTGCATATTTTTCGGTCGACCACCCAATTTACAACGGCCTGAGCCTGGAGAAACTGCTTGAACACTACAGCCTTGCCAGCGGCGTGAACTACAAACGCAACAGAATTTTTGTCTTCTTCGATGAAATTCAGTATTTGTGCAATTGGGAAGTTCATCTTAAGTCCGCGATCGACACCTACCCCAACATTAAATTTGTTGCTTCCGGGTCGGCGGCTGCCGCCCTCCGGCTTAAGTCACGGGAATCGGGAGCAGGGCGGTTTACCGACTTCCTCCTGCCTCCACTTACCTTTTACGAATATCTCGAGCTGATGAACATGAACGGGTTGCTTGAACTGCCCGAATCCACAAAAGGACGCTCGCCAGGCTTCTTCATCGCAAGCGACATTGAGCGGTTGAATGCGGAGTTCATCAACTACATGAATTATGGCGGGTATCCAGAGGTGATCTTTTCACCGCAAATTCAGGCCAGTCTCGAGAGATTCATCAAGAGCGACATTATCGACAAGGTCTTGCTGAGAGATCTTCCCAGCCTTTACGGAATTGGAGATATTCAGGAACTCAATTACCTGTTCACCACATTGGCATTGAATACAGCAAACGAGATTTCACTGCAAGAGTTGGCCAAAAACTCTGGCGTCGCCAAGAACACCATCAAACGGTACATTGAGTACCTCGAAGCCGCCTTTCTGGTCAAGATTGTCCATCGCGTCGATCACAATGCGAAAAGATTCCATCGAGCCAACTTCTTCAAGGTTTATCTCACGAATCCGACGATGCGCGCAGCTCTTTTCTCGCCCATGAGCGCCAGCGACGAAAGGATTGCACACCTCGCAGAGAGCGCAATATTCTCGCAATGGTTGCATAGCGATGAGACTCTTCATTACGCCAGATGGGACAAGGGAGCCGATAAAGGAGAAGTAGACATAGTGCGGCTCGCCGGCATCACGCAAAAGCCGGAATGGGTGGTTGAAGTGAAGTGGTCTGACCGCTATTGCGAGAATCCCGGCGAGCTAAGCAGCCTCATCAGCTTCTGCCGTCAAAACGATTTGAAGGACGTCTTAGTTACCTCAAAGACACGAACGTTGACCCGACAGGCGGAGAACGTCAGCATCGAATTTCTGCCAGCGAGCGTCTATTGCTACACCGTCGGATACAACATCATCCATTCAAAGAACCTGCAGTGAGTCGAAGAACCTGCTCATGGAGTCGCCGGCAGATATGCTTTGAGCAATCGGGCCACGCCCTTTGTAGGGACAGCAAAGCAACCGCTCACGCCTCATGCAGATCATTCATCATCGAAATGCTACGCTCGGAAATTGAAACCGACCAGACGATCCGTCTTTGCCATGATCGACCTGGAACGATTCGATGGAGGAGTCGTGTCCCAAAGCGAACCACAAACCTTTGCCGGCGTTACGCCGGCGCAGTATGCCGCGCTGCTCGAAAAGGCCCAGGCCGCCGGTCTCGGCCTCAGCGGGAACAGCGGAAGTGCCTCCAGGTTCGGTGTGGAGGTGGCCTGGAATTATTCTCCTGAGACGCAGGAGCTTACGCTCCAATGTCTCCGCACACCCTTCTTTGTCCGCGCGGCAGAGGTCAATGCGCGGTTGAAAGCGCTGGTAACGGAAGCCCTCAACTGACGTTTTTCCAGCCTCAGGCTGAATCCGCCGCGATCCCTCTTTCTTTACAATGAAGGCAGTGCCGCTTCCCCTGGCCAATCCGCCGGCGCAACGCCGCTTGTGCGTTCCGAAGTCTGCCCCAAGTTTGCCGAAAGGCCGCGCTGTTCAGAACCGGCCCAGTTCGAGCCTCGAACCCCCGCGCCCTCTCGCCCGTATCAGCGCGCCGGCGCTGCTGGCTCTCTGGCATCTGGCCAGCTTTGATGCTCCCACGGTCGCCGTCGTCTGGGCGGCGAGCTTTGCGTGGTCAATGCATCTCCGGCTACCGCTGTGGGTGCTGCTGCTGCTGGCGCTGGTTACGTGGTCTGTGTATATCGGCGACCGCCTCCTCGACGCTCACGCTGGCTTGCATTCCCCGCATCGCCGCCAGCTCCGCAAGCGGCATTTCTTCCACTGGCGTCACCGCCATATCCTGATCCCCCTGGCCGTTGCCGCCGCCGCGACCGCCGCCGCCATCGTCTTTTCACTCATGCCGCCGCTTACGCGCGCCCGAGATTCGCTGCTGGGCGCGGCTGCTCTCATGTATTTCTCCGGTGTGCACTCGCGGCGCCGGCCGCCTGCGTGGCTGGCCCCCTTGCTTTCCAAGGAATTCCTGGTTGCCGTGCTGTTCACGGCGGGCTGCGTCCTGCCGGCCTGGACGCGGCTGCACGCACTCGCGGCCTCGTTCTCCGCACTTTGGCCTCTGGATGTATTCGTCCTCTATTTCGCCGCTCTCGCATGGCTCAACTGCCTTGCGATCAGCCGATGGGAATCCCAGGCGCACGCCGCGCGGCAAACTGGAGTCTTTCCTCTCGGATGCTGGCTCGGCCTCGCCGGAGCAATCCTTGCCCTCATGCTCTCGGCTGCAAGCCCGCGCGCCGCCGCAGTGCTGGCGATGGGCGCCCTGAGCGCTTTGCTGCTGACGCTGCTTG
>JAJZVZ010000176.1 GCA_021846945.1 Acidobacteriota bacterium
ACGGCCCGGCCGCCGCTCCAGCCACTCCAGAAAGGCCTGCTCCGTCCGGAATGCTTGCGCCTCGCATTGCGCAAAGGCTGAGCAACGCTTCAGGTACGTCCCTGTCAGCGCTGCGAAACCCTCCTTAGGTCTGCTGCCGGCGCCAATGTGAACCAGCGTCAGTTGCATGGTGAGGAGCATACATCAACCACCGCTCTGGGCGCGCAACGCCCCAAGTAGACCTCCCAGAATGAAGAGAAATTTCCCTTTTTGGGAGATTAGTAGAAAGAGAATACGTAATTTCATATATCATTTCAGATGTGCCGCATAAAGAAAACTAAAAGACGATGAAATGAAAGTTATAAGAAGTTTAATTTCAATAAGAAACAGATTGAAATCGCTTGCCACAGAGAATGGCAACTCCCGTGCTTATGCGGTAAGTAGAAATCGCCCCTGGGTCCTTAGGCTAGTGCATTCACCGTGCTGTGATGCCCCAGGGGAAAAAGTGTAACCGTATCGCACGTCTTGATACATAGACACTTTTAGATCTCATGGGCGCATCGGGTCTAGTTTCCCCAACTGATCGCTGAAGGGTAGTAGGCGGACTAATTGCCTGCGGACAGTACGACCAGCTTCATAGGAATCGCATCGACAAATCTCACCTCTCGAGATGCGGTTTAGAAGACGGATATAGAGTCTGCGGCAACCGGGGTCGGGGTCCTTAACAAAAAACTTGGAGGAGTCCCATGCGGTTCACGCATTTACGGAGTCGTGTCTTTGCAACCATCGCGTTGCTGCCTTTACTTCTTACTGGAATCATTCTTGTAGTGGGCGGCGCACCTGGCGCGCATGCCCAGTCGATGCTGGCTGGCGACATTGCGGGTACCGTAATGGATCCAAGCGGCGCTGCTGTTGTCGGCGCAACGGTCACTGCGAAGAGCAGGGCCACCGGCGCCGTCATCGCACAAACCACCTCTGCAACGGGTGCCTATCGCTTTTCCCTGCTCAGCCCTGGCACGTACACTTTGTCGGCATCGGCGCCTGGATTCAAATCGACCAGCACGACCGTCACGGTCGCCATCGGCCAGATCACCACGCAAGCCCTCAACCTCGCGGTGGGTTCCGCATCCGAGACGGTCGAGGTAAGCGCCAGCGCGCAGCTTCTGCAGACAGATACCGCCTCGCTGACCAGTTCGGTGACTCTGGACCAGATCCAGAACCTGCCCAATCCCGGCAGCGATATTACCTATGAAGCGCAAGCCAAGCCGGGCGTGGTGATGAACACCGGCGCCAACTCCTCAAGCGGCACGCTGGGCTACGGCAATTTTTCCGCCTTCGGATTGCCGGGAACCTCCAACAACTTCACCGAGAACGGCATGGAAGTCAATGACCCGTTCCTGAACCTGAACAACTCCGGACCGTCGAACATGCTGCTGGGGTTGAACGACGTTCAGGAGACCGACGTTGTCACCAACGCTTACGACACAGAGTACGGCACCCTGGCTGGCGTGCAACTGAACGCCATCACCCGCTCGGGTGGCGACAAGTTCCACGGCAACTTGAACTACGGCTGGAACGGCCGCGTGATGAACGCCAACGACTGGTTCAACAAGAATCCGCTGTACGCCTCTCCCGCCATCGGACGCCCCTTCTCCAACTTCAATCAGTGGGCCGGCGCGGTCGGCGGTCCGATCAAGAAGCAGAAGGTCTTCTTCTTCTTTAATACCGAGGGGATTTCGTTCATCACTTCGAGCCAGAACATTGTCCATCTGCCCAGCCAGAGCTTTGAGAGCAGCGTCCTGGGCACCAACGGGAACTGTGCCGATTCGAGCAGCAGTTTGTTCCAGGCCGGGGCTAACAGCCAGTGCGCGTTCTACCAGAAGATCTTCAAGCTGTATAACGGCACGCCGAACTACGCCAACGCAGTTGTGCCGCAGAATTCTCAGTTCGGCAGCGACCAGTTGCAACTCGCCGTCCCGTCGTCGTTCCGCTTGACTGAGAAACTGATCACCGGGCGGGTGGACGCGAATCTCTCGGACAGCGATAAACTGTTCGGCCACTTCAAGTACGACCACGGCGTACAGCCGACTTATACCGACCCCATCAATTCGGCCTTTGACGCGCAGAGCAACCAGCCGGACTACGAAGGCCAGCTCGCTGAGACGCATACCTTCAGCCCCAGGGCGGTTAACCAGTTTCTGATGACCGGCTCCTGGTACAGCGCGCTCTTCGTGAACCCCAACCCGGCACAGGAGCTGAGCACCTTCCCGATGGAACTGTCCTGGTATGACGGTTTCGCCAACGACCTGAACAACATCGGAATCTACTGGCCGGAAGGACGCAACGTCACGCAGTACCAGTTCGGAGATGACTTCAGCTACACGGTGGGCAAGCACACTCTGAAAGCCGGCTTCGCCTTCAAAAAGGACGATATCTCCGATCACGACACCGGCATCCTGACCACACCGCTGGTCTACACCGATGTGGCCTATGGTGATTTCACCTCCGGCCAGTCGCTGCTGGGCGTCCAAAACTTCACCACCAACCTCAACCTGCCCCTCTCGCTCTATACGCTCGGCTTCTACTTCCAGGATGATTGGAAGCCGGTGGATAACATGACCGTGACGGCGGGTGTCCGCGTGGAGCGGAACTCGAATGTCTCCTGCGGCAGGAACTGCCTCTCGAACTTTGGCGGCAGCTTCTTCAACAAGGTGGCGACGGCTCCGCTGAACTCTGCGTCGGGAGCCTATAACCAGCAGATCAAGTACGGCCTGGCCAATGCATTTAACAACTACCAGCGATTCATGATCGAGCCGCGCGTGGGCTTTACATGGTCCCCCGATGCAGCATCGAAGACCGTGCTGCGCGGCGGTGTGGGCATCTTTACCGATGTCTTCCCCGGCACGATCGCCGACACTATGCTCGACAACCCTCCGCTGACCACACAATTTCAGATCGATGGCAATACGCTCTCAACCTCGACGGTGACCTATCCGGTCATGGCCCTGCAGCCATCCGATCCAACCAGCTATCAATCGCTGGCAACCGGCGCGAACAACACCTTCCAGAGCCAGTTCAAGACTGGCGGCAGCGCCAAGACCATGTCGGACGCCAACTCGAATTATTCGGTGCCAAGCTTCACCACGGTGCAAGGGACGTTGCACTATCCCACCTACGAGGAATGGAACCTTCAGATCCAGCATGAGATCAGCCACACAGAGAGCATTCAGATCGGCTACGTGGGCAATCACGGCTTCCACGAACCGAACCAGAATGTTGGCGTCAACGCGTATGGTGGCTACGGGCTCCCGGCCGCTGCGCCGCCTGCGCCCAGCTTTGGCCCGGTGACAGAGGTCGACAGCGAGGCATCGTCGAACTACAACGGCCTGATCGTGAGCTGGCTCTTCCAGGGCCACGGCCTGAATACGCAACTGAACTATGCCTGGAGCCACGCGCTGGACATGATCTCCAATGGCGGCATCCTCCCCTTTAACGCAGGCAGCATTACCGTGCAGGAGAACCCGCATAACCTCAGCCAGAACTACGGCAATGCCGACTACGACATTCGCCACAGCTTCTCCGGAACTTATCTCTACGAGATGCCGCACTTCGGCGGGCCCAAAGCCCTCACCGCGGGATGGCAGGTAGGCGGATCGATCTTCTTCAACAGCGGCAGTCCGTTTACCCCAACCACGTATCTCTCCAACTTCGGAATTGGAAACTATGGATCCGGCAGCAACGTCGTGCCGATTTCCCTCTCGGCGACGGCTCCGCGTCATTGCGGCCCGAACTCAGCCAATACCGGATGCTTCCACATGCCGACGCTGCCGGATAATGCCGCGCCCGGCGCAACCGCCACTTCGCCCGACTTCCCGACCGTAGTGTGGACGAACACCGCATCTCAAGGCGAGCCCGCCAGCTGGACTCTCTCGCCTACCGCGACGGCGCCCGCCTTTGGCCAGCAGGATCGCAACCAGGTCTACGGTCCCCACTATTTCGACACCGACATGACCCTCCAGAAGGCCTTCGCTCTGCCTCACATGGGCGATCAAGGGAAGTTCATGGCCGGTCTGACCGCATTCAACTTGTTCAACCATCCAAACCACGGTCTGCCGAACGCACTCATCGATAACGGGCCGGGAACCTTCGGTTACTCGCTCTACATGGACGGGCCGCCGACCAGCATCTACGGCTCGGGCGTGGGCGGAGACCCGTCAGTCCGCATCATCGAGTTCACCGGCAAGATCATCTTTTAACCCGCCGGTTCAACCGCATAAGCGAAAGGGGCGTCCGTCAGCACGGACGCCCCTTCCATTTTGACCAGCACAGTTGCCGTTCGTTGCAAGCTGATTTTTGCGATGTCTGCTAGGGCCTGGCAGCCTTCTTTGCTGCCTTCTTGCGCGCGGGAGCCTTCTTCACAGGCGTCTTAGCTGCCTTGCTGCCTGCGCCGCTCTTCCGCGAAGCCGCAGTCGCTTTCTTCTTGGCTGCCGGGGCCGGCTTGGCCTTGGCGGCTTTGCTGCGTGCGGCGCGGGTCTTCTTGGCGAGCGCCTCCTTCAGCTCGGCGTCGAACTCAGCCGGCGTGAGAGGACGCGCCGATTTGCGCAGCCGCTCGATGTCGTAAAACGCGCGCCTCTCGGCCAGAAACACATGCGCCACAAAGTCGACATAGTCGAGCAGGATCCATTCGCCATGTCGCCGACCCTCCACCGAGTTCGGTGCGACGCCGAAGTTGCGCTTGAGACGCAGCTCGATCTCATCGGCGATGGCGACGGCCTGACGGTCGTTGGTGGCTGAAGTGACCAGGAAAAAGTCCGAGAGGCCGGAGTCGGCGGCGTCAAGCTCAAGGATGCGGGTGTCCTCGCCCTTCTTTTCTTCACAAACCGTGGCTGCGGCCTGAACCAGGATGCGCGTTTGCTCGTGCGCTTGCGATGTACTCATGCGATCGTGATGGTCTCCCATCCCCATCCTATAGCAACTTTCCGAGCACTGGAGCTTGAAAACCGAGCGATGGTATAGCGTCTTGGTGATGCGGTAGGTAATGGATCTCACGGAATTGGGTGCCCCAGGTCTCGCTTTCGAGACCTGGGAAACTACTAAATCAGTGATAGAGCCCATGCGCGCGCACGTAATCGGAAACGGCAGCGGGGAGCAACTCGCCCTCCGCCTGAAGCGCATGTATCCGGCCACGAATCTCCGAAGCACTGATCTCCACATCCAGATCCGGCAGCAGGTAAAAGGCCCTGCGCCCACCCTCGGCATTGACGAGGAAATAGATATGCACCTCGACACCGTGGCGCACTTCGCACAATCGGGATTCGGACTCCAGCACGCAGCCCGGCGGCAGCCACGCCTGCAGATCGTCCAGTTGCTGGCCGGGGCGCGAAGCCACGATCAGTGGCGCCGCAAACGGAACGTCGGCGGCGCGATGCCAGTGCCGCATCCCCGCAAACGAGTCGGCTCCCATCAGGCAAAACAGTTCACTGCCGGCCGGCAGCGCGGCCCGCACCTCTGCCAGCGTCTCCACGGTGAAATTGGGCACACCTGATGGCTTGGGCGCATCGGCCAGCGAGATCGCAAAGCCGGCCTCGCCGGCGATTGCCAGCCTCGTCATGGCAACCCGGTCCTCAAAGCTGGCGCTGGCTCCGTGCGGCTTCAGCGGCTGCGCGCCTACTGGCGCAAACAGAACCGTATCCAATTCCAGCGCCGCTCTGGCAGCTCGCGCCACGGCCAGGTGGCCCAGGTGCGGCGGGTCAAAGCTGCCGCCGAAAAATGCGGCGCGCAGGCCGCTCCGCAATGCGGGACTGGCGCTGGTTGGCTGGTTCATGGCTTCATCGTACCCTGTTTGCGCCGTCACAAGGCTCTGGCTGTCCCGAGGTGTATCATCGCCTTGAATCATAGTTCACTGCCATGCGTTATCTGATTGCAGCTTTAGCTCTCGCCGGCATCGTGGTCTCCGCGCTGGCGCTCCACGTTCACTACTCCACCGGCACTGAGCCGTGTTCCATCAACGCAACGTGGGATTGCGGCATCGTCAATCACAGTTCATTCGCCATGATGGGCCCCATTCCCGTGGCGGCCATCGGCATCGCCGGTTACCTGCTGCTGGGCGCGCTCGCGCTGATGCGGCAGCGATTCCTTCTGCTGATGGCGGTGTTTGGCGGCTTCTGTTTTGCGCTGCGGCTTACCTTTATTGAGGAGTTTGCGCTGCAGGTGTATTGCCTCTACTGCGTTATCTCGCAATGCATTATCGCGCTGCTGCTGCTGCTCAGCATCGGCTGGCTGGCCGCCGAATACATCTCCCTCAAGCGCTCGCGCCCTGCCCTCTGAGGGGTGCGCTTTCGCTGATAAACTGTATATGGCCCATGTTCAGGAGGAGCTACGCGCGCTGGATGTACGGTTGGGAGACGCGGCTAACCACGCGCGACGAAAACCGTATTGTGCGCCCGCTGGAGTGGGGCTTCGAGTGGATCACGCCCTTTCTCGAAGAGCACGGCTTTGCCGCCGGCGTGCCGGCTCCCGAGGCGCTGCGCAGCGACGGTGCGGCTGAAGCCGCCATGGTGCGCATCAACCAGCTCCTCATCCGCCACAGCGACAAATTCTTCGGCTACACGCGGCCCACGGACTTCCGCCTGGAGGAACGCCATCCTCTGCTGTATCCCACCAATGTGCGGCCTGAGACGCTCGCGAAAGACGAGGAGATTCGCCAGCTCGCCGCTCGCGGAAAAACGCCCAAGGCGCAGTTTCTGCGCTTCACCTCGCCGGAGCGCACGCCGTATCCCGAAAACGATCTGGTCAACGCCCGCTGGTATCCCGCGCCCACGCACAAAGACCCGGCGCGGCCCAGGCAGGCCATCGTGGTGCTGCCCCAGTGGAACGCAGACGGCTTCGCTCACAACGCCCTCTGCGACATCTTCAACCGCATGGGCATCTCGGCGTTGCGTCTCTCCAAGCCCTACCACGATATCCGTCGCCCCAGCGAGCTGGAGCGCTCCGATTATGCCGTGAGCGCCAACATCGGCCGCACACTCTCGGCTTGCCGCCAGGCCGTGGTGGATATTCGCTGCTGCGTCGACTGGCTGGAGGAGCAGGGCTACGAACACTTCGGCGTACTCGGCACCAGCCTGGGCTCCTGCTATGCATTTCTGGCCAGCGCGCACGACCCGCGCATTCGCGTCAACGCCTTCAATCACGCCTCGACCGCTTTTGGCGACGTAGTCTGGGCGGGGCAAAGCACGCGCCACATCCGTCAGGCCGTCGAGCAGGCTGGCCTTACGCAAGAGCGGCTGCGCGAGCTCTGGGGCGCGATCAGTCCCGTGAACTATTACGCCAAGTTTGCCGGTGCCGAGGCGCGCGGAGCCGACAAAAATACCCTGCTGATTTACGCCGACTACGACCTGACATTCCCCAAAGAATATTCGCTACAGGTAGTAGATGCCTTCCGCCGCCATGGCGTTCGCTTCGAGCCGCACGTGTTGCCCTGCGGCCACTACACGACCGGCGAAACGCCATTCAAATTTATCGATGGCTGGCACATGGGCTGGTTCGTCTACCGCGCCTTCAAAGAGCTGCGCCAGCAGAAGTCCTCTACCCCCGCCACTGCCCGCGAAGCCGAAGAAGAAGCCGTCTCGCGTTAATCGAGCGCACTAAACGCGCCCGTACCCACCCAGAGCTTCCCGCCCGACGTATTTCCAGGAGCAGGGCTTCACTGGCGGTTCTTTTTCCATTGCTCGTAAGGGATGCGGGGGATGGTCATGAAGGCGTCCCTTGTCCGCACGTAGTTTCCCAGGCCGTTCATGCGGCCGATGGCGTGCAGTTCTTCTGCCTTGATGTAGGGGCCGGCGGGATCGACGTAGTGATCCTCAACAAAAATGGCGACAACCCGGCCCAGAACGATGCGCGAGCTGCCGATCTCCATGGTGGCGTATTCGCGGCACTCCAGGGCGGCATGGGCCTCGGCAATGCGCGGCACCTTGACCAGCTGCGACGGCACGGTGGTGAAGCCGGCAAGTTCTACTTCGCTCATCTCCGCCGGGAAGTCGGTGGCGCAGATATTCATCTTCTGCGCGATGTCTTCAGTGACGACGTTGACGACAAACTCGCCGGTGCGCCGGATGTTGCGGGCAGTGTCTTTGGGCGTAGCAGGTTCGGCTGGGCGGTTCTGAATGCCCACGCCGATGATGGGCGGATCGATGCCGAAGTAGTTATAGGCGCTGAAGGGAGCAGCATTGAGCCGGCCTTCCTCGTCCATGCTGGTGATCAGCGCAATCGGGCGCGGCGCAACCATGCCGATGAGCAACTTATAGATCGCGTTTGCAGGGGTCGTTTCGATTTCGAATTGCATCGCCGTCCTAACAGGTTACAGCCACGATTGAGCAACCGGGCTTCACTGGCTTCCAGTGCAGCAGGAATCGGGTGACTGACGAGGATTCCATGCTGCCCATCTTCTCAAACTCCCCCGTTTTCTGGCTGTAAAGCAATCTTCCCCGGTCACTGAGGACAGCCAGCGCGGGCACGCCTTTCTGGAGCGGAATCCCGTAACGGCTGGCAAGATCGACGTTTGCATCCATCATCCCAATGTTGATGCGAACCAGGATGAAATTGGCCTGGAGAATAGGCAGGTTCGTCGCGTTGTGAAAGTAGATGTCCAGCACCTGGCAATCGGGACACCAATTGCCGCCAAAGTCGAGCAGGATACGTTTGTGTGTGCGAACAGCCGTCTTCAAGGCCGCGGCCAAGTCCGCTTTGGCCTGCTGTGGAGCGGGATAGATATCGCGCGCGGCTGCCCGAATCGAACTCGCGGCAAATACCAGCCATACGGCAATCGTCAAAAGCTTGGCGGCCCTCAAGCAGGCATCCTCCAGGACTGTTCTCAGTCTGCCACAAACATCCGGCAACCCACCATGTTTCCCCGGACGCATTCGGCGTTCGGGGCATGTACTCTGTTAGGGTGGCAAATGAGTTGCGCAAGCGTCTGGAAGCGGCGGTCTACCCGGATCTGGGAGCCATGATGGAAGGTTATGCGCAAGCGGCCGCGCAGCGGGGCCGGCAGGAGTTTCGCCAACAACTGGACTTCAGCGCAGAATCGATCGACGGCCTGGACGAAATCCTGGTTCTGGTGAGTGAGAGCCCGGAACTCGACCTGGAGTTCGAGGTGCGGCTCTGGGGCAGTTATCTGGGCGAGGTGTTGCGGCGGCGTTATGCCGGCACATGGGAGATGACGCAGTATCCCGGCGCTTCTCCGGCAAGCGTCTCACCGGCCGGGGGCGTGGCGGCGCCGGCGGTGGAGGTGCGCGGTTCGCGGGTGTTTCCGCTGATCAAGGTTTACCGGCGGCTCACCATAGGCGATGAAGAGGACGTGCGCGCCTTTTTCGGCATGGTCACGGAGCGGTTGGGCAAGCCGGCCCAGGTAAACTGATTCCGGACCTGAGGGGCGGATTTTGCCGGACGGATTAGGCGCGTCTT
>JAJZVZ010000177.1 GCA_021846945.1 Acidobacteriota bacterium
ATCTTTGAGGTGCTCGGAAAATGGAAGCATGAGGTATTACCCCCATGCTCCCGGTTGGTGCAAACTATTTCTGAGACTTGGAACAACCGCACCCGGATGCACATTTGCAATCCCTGCAAGAGCAGGATGGCACGCAGCCGCAAACACCATCTCCACAGCCACAGGCGCCCGGCGCACAGCTACAGCCACTGCAACAGGTTTTCGATTCAGTCTTTTGCTTATCCATTTTCGATCTCCTCTACGAGGCTTCCTGCCTCATGTAGATGCTGACGCACACCATGACGAATCATTACAGTTCTACTAAAGACAAGGAGAAGACTCTTCAGAGTCGATCATCCAACAGCGCCTTCAGTCACGCTTCCTTCTGGCTTCTGAGCAACCAGCAAGGCGTACCCTAACTTATTGTTTCCGATTGCATTCTTCGCGACCGCTGCAAACTCTTTGGCCTGCTTGATGTCCAAACCTGGCAGGTCAAGTTTCTTCAGCCCGATCATGATGTCGGCGAGCAAGAGCTTACCCTGAATCTGCTGCACCATTTGCTGAAGGCACTGGCTGCGGTCACCACTCGCCACAACAGCGAACCCAGCACCCACGAGCCAAGCGGCATAGCTCTCAAGCGGCTGGGCATCGCCGATACAGGCGATCCATGCAAGAAGGCCATCCAACTCTGGCAATGGGTCGGGTACCCGCGTCAGGTCGCTAATGCCGACCCTGCCTCCGGCCCGCAGTACTCTCGCAAATTCTGATGCCGCCTTGGTCTTGTTAGGAAAGGTGCAGAAGGCGCATTCGCAAAGAATGGCGTCGAAGCTTGCCGGTTCAAATGGCAACTCCTCCGCATCGGCAAGCAGGAACTGAACGCCATCGCTGAGGCCGCGTTTAAGCGCCTCGGTGTTTGCCTCCGCAACGTTTGCTTCACTCAGATCGACACCGATGACGTGGCAGCGGAACCGTTCTGCGACGGCGAAGGCGCTGGTGCCTTTGCCGGAGGCCACGTCCAGCATGATCGACCCAGGAGTGAGATTTAACATGCCGGCCAACTCGATCGTCAGTTCGACGCCACCCGGATGGAAGCTATCGCCGAGTAGAAAGCGTGCAGCATCGCTTCCATAGGCCATCGCGCAACACTGCTTCACGTCGGAAGGTGCTTGGTTTGTCGATTCACTCATGAGATGTTCCGGTTTCGATTGCGGTAAGTTGTGGCTCCGACCGCTTGCTCATATCGAAGTTCACCGGTTGCGGCACATAGGGGGTACCTTCACGTTTGGCGCGACGACGTTCGGGTTCCATTGCATCTAACTGTGTGCGCGCCTGTTCGCGATAACCGATGGTGTTGTAGGAGCAGAACGGAACCTGCTTGCCTCCCGGCAAGAGGAATTCCTTGCAGCACTTCATGAGGTTCTTCTGGTTGAACGTCCATGGATCCATGAAGTCCGTCAGCATGATCATCAGCATGTTCTCAGCGATATCTCCCACAGTGAGGCTTTCGGGAAGGCCGCAAGCCTGGCAGGAGACTGAGAATTGCTCGGCGGATTTTTGCGAGCCCGAGACGGAGGATGAGGACCAGAGGCCTTCGAGCGCCTTCTTGATCTCAAGACTGAAGTCGGGCATCACGCGGTTCGTGATGTAGTCGAGGTACTCATAGACATTCACGATGCGGGAGAGCGGAGTGACCTTTTCGCCGTCGATGAAGGCATAGGTGACGGAGTTGCAGGTTGGGAAGCAGCATGGAACAGGGATGAAGTCCGAGACGATGAACTTCTTGTCCGTCTGCTCTTCGATCATCTTGACGATGTCTGGAATCGTGATGCGCTGCATGGGGTCGTGCTGCATGTGGCGGCCGGCGTGGAAGGCGGGCTGGAAGTTGATGCCGCGCACGGCGGGGTGCTTGATGGCGAAGTCGATGATCTTTCCAATCTCATGCTCATTGACCCCACGTTCGATGGCGGGAACAAGCGTCACATTGAGGCCAATGGCTGCAAGCCGATCCAACGCCAGGAGTTTCTCCGCAAGAACATCCGGCTCACCGCGAATGATGCGGTAGGTCTCCGAGTCGAAGCGGTCGAGCTGGAAGGAGAGCGAGGGGCGGACTTCATTGAGTTCGGCGAGGAAGCGATCATCGTGGGCGATGCGCTTGCCGTTGGTGTTGATCATGGTGAACGGAATGCCGCGGTCCTTGGCGGCGCGGACGAAGTCCAGGATCTGCGGATGAATGGTGGGCTCGCCGCCGGAAAACTGAATGACCTCCGGTGCGCCTTCGGTGCGGATGAAATCGTCGAGGATGGCTTCTACTTCTTCCATCGTGAGGCTGAAGCCTGGGCGGGCCGAGGCAAAGCAGAGTGGACAGTTCATGTTGCAGTTGCTGTTGACCTCGATGATGCCGAGGCAGGCGTGTTGCTGATGATCGGGGCAGAGTCCGCAGTCCAAGGGGCAGCCGCCTTTGATCTCGGAACCGAAGGCGAGAGGAATCGTGCCGGGCTTGTTGTACTTGCTGAACGCCATGTACATTTCAGCGTCGCCGTAGACGAGCGCCTCAAAGGGACCATGGTCCGGGCAGCGCTTCGCCATGTACACCTTGTTGTCGCGCAATAAGATCTTGGCGTCGATGACCCTGCGGCACTCGGGGCAGATGCTCCGCGTCAGTTCATAGAAGACGTAATCCGCGTCCTTCTTTAGCGGCTTGGGATCTGCAACCAATGTCTGGCCACTCACTGCGGGATATTCACTCATAACTTTTCAGCCTCTCGTGTGGTTCTACGTGACGAACTCTTCAATCGACAAGTCAGGCTGCCCCTGCACAGGTGTGCGGATGTTGAACTCCTTCGTTGCCGCGATAATGACATCCTCACTCAGTACACTCGCCTTGCGGCCAAAGACTGAGATTTAGATCCAAAGCGGTCAGATGTGGCTATCAATAAAAGAGTGAAGTCTCTCCTCGTATCCAATCGGGAGTTCAAATGTCTGTTCATCCCCGGAGATAACGAGCACTTTGCGCACACTATCCAGCAGCACTGAACAGCGACGGCAGTGGGAGAGGTGGCGTTCGATCTCACCGCACAGCTCTCGGTCAACGTCACCTTCAATATAGCCAGAGAGGTTTTGGGCTAGCTTTTTGCACGAGACCATGGGTTCATTCCTTTCAAAAGCTGTATGTGATCGCTGAATCGCGGTTGGAAGACCGGACCCAGTTGTTCCTGAATTCGCATTCGCGCGCGATGGACGCGCGTCTTGACGACTCCTACCGACACTCCGAGACTTTCGGCTACAACGGCATAGCTCAAATGCTGGCTATCGATCAGCAGCAAGACCTCACGATAGATTTCTGGCAACTTGTCCACAGCATTTCGTACCGCAGTCCTGAGTTGCTCCCGTTCGAGCGCCTCGTTTGGTAGATCGTGCCAATCGGAAAACTGTCTGGGAACCGAGTCAGCTTCGGTCTCATCGATCGACTCGTAGAGTTTGGTCTGCAGTTTTCTGCGATACATCCGCGTTTCATTGACCACGATCTGCAACAACCAGGCACGAAATCGTCGTCGATCTTCAAGCTGTGACAAATGCAAAAAGGCCTTCAAGGCGGCTTCCTGGACAGCCTCTTCCGCGTCCGCCGGATTGCGCAGCACAGCAAAAGCAGATGCAAACATCATCCGGGCATACGGGCGGATGAGGGCATGGAAACAAGCCTTCTCGCCCTCGCAGATACGCGCGATGATCTCTTCTTCCTGAGACATGACAGGACTCACGCTGGTCATAGGATCCAAGGAACAACCTTTCGGCTTCGGCTCGATCTTCGTGGCATCGTTTCGACCACTATTGATCACGATGCTGCTCATAAGGAAAGGTTACGCGGGACGGGAGAAATAAATATCACCGGGCGTTCAGTAACCTTCGTCTCCAGCCACCATCTTCCGGTGTATGAGCCAACCGTAGCCGACTCGGGACGGAAGCCAAATCTTAACTAGGAGAATTCACCATGACGAACTCAATGAAGTCAGTATGTATGGCAGCGGCCGTAGCCGGACTGCTCGGCGGCACAACAATCCGGATGCAGGCGCAGATTCCTACACCTTCCTCTTTGCATCCCTGATGGTCCTGATCTTTGGCGCTGGACTATTCTCGTTGGATAAGCTGTTTGCCAAGTGGATCGCCAACAGGATTGACCGCGAGTGACGTTGCCATTGCCGGTTGAGAAACATCCGAAGAACGATCTCCCCTCAAGGACGGTTGGCTCGTCCTCAGCCGATAACTCGCGGCCTAACGCCAACCTTGCCTGGGTGATCTCTGCACATGGTCTGCTCAGAATTGCGAGCGGTACCAGCGGCATTCTGATCGGGCTATACCTTGCGAGCCTCAACAACCACGGCGCTCATCTCAGCGCGGGATTGGTTGGAACACTGAGCGCGGTATCCTTTGCCGCAGAGCTATTCGCCTCAATTCCCATGGGACTCGCGTCGGACGCCATGCAGCCTCGATTGCTGATGACGGCTGGTGCAATCATCGGCGCCCTGGCCGTGTTTCTCTTTGCGGTGTCGGGGTCAACATCCATCTTCTTTCTCAGCAGGCTGCTCGAAGGTGTCGGTGCTGCTGCCATCGTGCCAGCGCTACTCGCATACCTCACCGACGCCACCGACGACCGTCCAACCCTTCGCGTCAAGGCGATGAGCTACTTCGAACTGACGCTGCTGGCCGGCCTGGCGCTGGGGGGCATTGTGGCAGGCCAGCTTTTCCGCGTTCTCCATGCAGGCGCGTTTGCTATTGTCGCCATCGTTTACCTGCTCTGCGCCGTAACTCTCTTCATCAACATCTCCGGCAGGACAGTACGACATCTCGTAAGTCCGCTCGACGATCTCAAGCAGGTGCTGCAACTGCCCTCGATACGCCATCTTGCCCCGGTCTGGCTGTGCGTCAACTCGGTTGTAGGCCTTTGGCTTGGGCCAACTCTTCCCTTCCTTCTGACGGAGCGCTCCACCAAATCCCAGTACCTGGCAGGAATCTACGCCTCAACTCCAGCAAGCGTAGGTTGGCTGCTCCTCGGGTACTCCATTGTGTTCGGCATTGGAGTCACGGCATGGAGTTTTGTCCTGCCCCACATCCGTCTCAAGAATGCAATGAGAATCACCCTCGGTGCTATGCTGCCTGTCTGTGCCGGTTTCTACCTTCTGAACCACTCGGGCAATCAATCGTCAACCGCTCGTTGGAGCCTGGGAGCAATCATCTCTCTCCTCATTATGGTAGAAAGCGGATTTACTCCGGCTGCACTCGCATGGCTGGCTGGAACCCTGCCAATCGAGTCAGGCCGTGGCGCGGCAATGGGTCTCTACTCTGTTCTCCTCAGCGTCGGTGCCATCATCGGCTCACTCCTCGCTGGGATACTCGGCCAGCGCTACGCAATCGACGGTCTCCTCTACGGAACCGTCTTCGTCGCAATCCTTGCGTTGATCTTCCTTCACTGGATTCCCAGCCCGAATCCCCAAGCCCCCGGAGCCTGACCCATGAGCACGGAAACGTATGATCTCGCCATTCTCGGCGCTGGTTCAGTAGGACTCATCGCAGCCGACTTCGCCGTCAAGCTCGGCGCTCGCGTCGTAATGATCGAGAGAGACCGCATCGGCGGCGACTGTACCTGGTCGGGCTGCGTTCCCAGCAAATCTCTCGTGAAGGTCGCTCGCGTCGCGCATCAACTCCGCACCGCGTCCACCCTCGGCATCCAATCCCAGCCTCCGGTCGTGGACATGCTTCAGGTCCGCGAATATCTCCGCTCTACCATCCGCCAGATCTACAAAGGCACCACGCCTGAGGCTCTCCAGCAGAAAGGCATGGACATCCTTCTCGGCCCCGCCAGCTTTGTCGATCCACACATCCTGATGGTCGGCACTCAACGCATCTCCGCGAAGAAAATGCTCATCGCAACCGGAGCGGAGCCGCTGATCCCATCACTCCCTGGGCTCAGCGCAGTCCCCTACTCGACCTACCGCCAGATCTTCGAGAATGACCATCTCCCCGCTGCGATGGTAGTGATCGGGGGAGGCCCCGTCGGTCTCGAAATCGCGCAGGCCTATCAGCGCCTCGGCACGCAGGTCATCGTCTTTGCCGAACGCCTCCTTCCCAAAGAAGAGCCCGATGCCTCCGAAATCATCGCCCGCGTATTCGAACGCGAGGGCCTTCAGATCGTTCCCGAGAGAGCGGTTTCGGTCGAACAGGCCGGCTACCGGGTCGCCGTACACTCTGCGGGACAAAGGATTGAATGCGACCTGTTGCTGGTGGCCGCGGGTCGCAAGCCGACTCTCGATGGCCTGAACCTTGAAGCCGCAGGGGTCAAGTATTCCGGCAAAGGAATTGAGGTCAACCGGCATCTCCAGACATCCACCAACTCCATCTATGCTGCCGGAGATGTACTTGGCGGCGAGCAGTTTTCGCATCTGGCTGGCTGGCAGGGCTTTCAAGCCGCGCGGAACGCATTGCTGCCGGGAAGCAATTCTTGCTTTCCATCGGTGATGCCTCGCATCACTTTCACCGATCCCGAGGTCGCACAGGTCGGTCTCACCTTCGCACAGGCGCTCGCCGCCAATCGCAACCCGGTCGTCTCCACCTGGCCCATCACGCGCGTCGACCGTGCCGTCTGCGACAACGACTGCGAGGGAATGATCAAGATCATTGCGACGCCAGCCGGAACGATTCTTGGGGCCACCATTGTCGGGCACCGGGCGGGCGAAGCCATCATGGAGATCGTCATGGCCATGCAGAATAATCTCAAGGTCAGCGATCTGGCCAGCATCATCCATCCCTACCCGACATACAACTCCGGAATCCAACTGCTCGCCACTGAGATGGCAGTTGAAGACAGCCTCACCGGCCTCTCCGGGGCACTCATCCGCACAGCCTCCAAGATGGTTCGCGGCTAACCGGTACCGTTACAACGCATTTCGACAAGCGCGAGGTGGGGAAAATTGCCAAGGCAATACTCGGCGTTCATAAAGTGAAGAACGATTTGATCGTGGGACTGCACAAAAAGTAGTTTTCAGACGAAAGCAGTTTTGGAATACTGGCGCTGCCCGCAGTCTTGGAATTCCGGCCAGCGATCATGGAAACCTCAACTTGCCCTTTGCCCAACGCACGCGTTTTAACCGGGCTGCATTTCCTGCTTCCATGCGATTGCGCCCAGCCGATACAAGTAGCCGCGTTCCAGCTCATAGCTGCAGCGCGTCTCTTGCAGCAGGTCCTGCATTTCCTGGTAGGTATAGGCTTGCCGCACGGAAGTCGGCCCATCATGACGCGACAGCCTGCTGGGATCCATGAATCGGTAAAGGTGCGACAGGAAATAGTTCACACGCTTTCTCTCCACGTCATTGATGAGCACGGCAACACGGGAAACACGCAAGGCTTCACGCAAAAACGCGCGTGCTTCATCGACGCTCAAGTGGTGAAAAAAAAGGCAACAGGAAACAATGTCGACGCTATTGTCCGGCATCTCCAGGTTCAGGGCATCGCCGATCATCAACTTTGGAGGCTGCAAGTCCTTGTGCCAGTTGTGGCGCTGTGGCAGATGCTTGGCGCAGCGATCCAGCAGCGATATCTTAAGCGCGATATTCTGCTTCTTCAACATCAGGGATGCGGCCTGCAACACATCCGCATAGCCGGACGCGACTTCCAGAACTTGTAACTCCTGCGCGGCGACTTTGGAACATACGCGCTGAAACAGCCGCTTATGCATCCTGTGTCCACCATACAGTCGATTCACCCGCCCGATGGCCCCGAGAGCACAGGCAACTTCGGCTCCGGACCACTGATCGCTATCCAGAAGCTCTTGCGCTTGAATCCGTTCCATTTCCGAACCACTCCGTACGTTTCGAATTCGCCTCCGCAATCATCGCAGACTTCAGGGACCTTTGGTCGAATTTCTTGGTATCGAACTCGGTACCGACTCTGAAGAAATCGGTGTCCTTCCATAGAATAAGAAGTATGAAATGGCGATTATGGCTTGGCGCGGGTCTCCCCGTCTTTATGATGCTGCTCCTGGTTTCCTCGTTAGCTTCCGCTGCTGCTGCCCCCTTTGATCTGCCCGGACCGCGGCTGGAGATAAGAATTACTCGTGCCGGCAGAAGCCTGCCCATTTCTCAGGTACCGAACCTGCAGGCCGGAGACGAGATGTGGTTGCATCCCGACCTGCCTGCCAACGAATCGATCCATTACCTGCTGATTCCCGTATTTCTGCGAGGCTCCTTAAATCCGCCACCGGAAAAATGGTTTACCAAGGTAGAAACGTGGCGGCCGCAAGTGCGGAAGGATGGTGTCAGCGTCCGGGTCCCAGAGGGTGCGCTGGAGGCGTTGATTTTCTGGGCACCGGAGACAGGCGGCGGATTCACCACCGTGCGGACGGCGGTGCGCTCCCGGCCCGGAGTGTTTGTGCGCGCTGCACAGGACCTGTACGCCGCCGACCTTACCCGCTCTCGCCTCGATGCCTATGTCGATGCCGTAAAGAAGATTTCCAACACCGATCCGGTCGGCCTGGAAAAGCGCGCCAAATTGCTCGCCCGGACCCTCTATCTCAAAATCAATATGTCCTGTTTCGATCTGGCGCCGGAGCAACAGGAAGCCTGCCTGGTACAGGACCCCGAAAATGTCGTGCTGAACGATGCGCAAAGCCAGTCCATGGTGACGGCGCTGACCTCAGGCGCGGCCGGAGACATGATCAATCAGTTGAGCGTTTCCACGGCTGCCGGAGGCGGCATGTACAGCCCCTATGTAGGAGCGGTGGTGGATATGGTGCGCATTGTGGGCAGTATGCACACGGCACAGTATGCCTATATCCCCGCCTTGTCTATAAACGACGATGGCGCAATTCAGTTGAAACTGAGCAACCCTCCTTCCTTCAGCAATCCCAAGTCGGTGATGGTGGCGAGTCTTCCCCCGGTCGCATCCGTGCATTTTCCCATGCTGCGCGCTGTCCATCCGGAAGAACTGCTGTGCCTGGAACGGCCCAAATTGGTGCTATCGGTGGAAGGGGCGCCGCTGGTTTTTTCCACCCAATACGCGCACGATCTGGCGCTGCATGTACAAGATTCCACCGGCCACGCTGTTGACCTGCCAGCCGCCGCCGATGCGGAACGCGGCGGGTTTGAAGTGGATGCCCGGGTGCTGCAGACATCGAGCGTCAGCGGCACGGTAACTGGACAGCTTCGCGGCGAATGGGGCTTCGATCCGTGGAGCGGCCCGGATTTCGCGTTCACGAATAGATCGG
>JAJZVZ010000178.1 GCA_021846945.1 Acidobacteriota bacterium
GGATAGAAATCGGGCCGTCGGCTACAAACCCCCAATCGTTATATTGGTACGGTGCCATAGTGGTAGGAATCGTCGTGAAGTTCTATGGTAGCGCGTCTTCGTAGTTATTGCGAAGGAACTCGAACCCAGCCCCGTGATATTGATCTGTGCCATTCTTGGTCACTACGTTGACCTTGTGTTGCATTGTAATCGAATTCGGCGAGATATACGCCGGTCTGTACCTTCATCTCCTGAATAGCGTCGACGGTGGGCTCCACGACAAAGCTGTTGTAGTCTACGTCGGTATTGACGATGCCATCCAACGTGTAGCGGTCAAACATGATACGCTGACCGCCGACAGAGACAGACTCTTGAGAGCGGCTCCCGCCTAGCCACACGCTGGCTTGGCCTTCCCGCGGTGAGAGTGTGTGAGCGTTTGCCGCAAGCTCAGTAAAGACGAAGTAGTTTCTGCCATTCAGCGGCATTTGCGTGATGGCTTGGCTTTCTACATCGGTACCGAGAGTGGCATTGAATCTTGCAGTAGGTCGTTTGTTGCGGCAACGGTGACTGTTTGCGACACCACCCCAAGATGAAGCGTGAGATTGAGCACCAGTGCCTGCTGCACTTGCACCCGAACGTTCGGAATTGTGGTGCTTTCAAAGCCTGAGCGTGTAACAGAGATGCTATAGATTCCCGGAGAAACAGCGTAAAAGAGATCGTCACCCGCTCTGGTGCCAACAGTGTGGCGGACTGAATTTGTTTGCACGTTGGTCAGGGTAATGGCTGCGCCCGGGATTACACCACTCGTTGTATCGGCAACAAAGCCTGAAATTGAACCGGCAGTCTGCACCCACAGATTGACCGCCAAGAACATCGCCGGCAACCACACTACGGCAGGACAGGCCACGCCGCAAGTCGAGAGAACCCGAAAAATGCGCATGAACGCCTGCCCATCGATAGCGATTTCTTGACGAACTCGAGGGCCGAGAACGCGATTGTGAGCCAAGCTTCCATCTTTTGATGCATAAGCAACAAGATCGGTGTTCATATGCCTCGTTTGCTCTTCTCTGTTCCAGAGCATGTTGTCCAGCGTTGACTGCACAGAAGCCGCAGGTGTACGCGAGTGAGCCATCACGATGTGGACTTCAAAGACTTCTTACTTATCTCACTCAGAATGCTCTCCACTGTGGCCTTTGACACCGGCAGATGGTTTTCGTTCTTTTGAAGCCACTGATGAAAATCTCGCTCCATGGCCGGCGTCCATTTGGCATTGATCTCTCCGTAGCCATTCGGGCAACGCCATCCTTTTCTGTCGTAGATTGCGTGGTTGGTTGGAGGCATGAACATACCATCATCGCAATCTGAGCATCGTGGTCATCGCCGGCGCAGCCGCGCCGAAGTCGCGGAACTTGTGGCAGGGTTTGCACGAAGTGGGCTGAGGCGGACAGAGTACTGTCGGCGGCCTCGCTGATACCGATTGAAGTAGTGGATCGTTGAGCCGAACAGGAAGCGTCTCAGACGGCGTTGTATGTCGAGCTAGCCGGCGGTCAGCGGATTGGCGTGGGCAGGGGATTTGATGCGGCCACGCTGCAGCCTCTGATGGTCGCACTCAACGAGGTGTAGTGGTGTTGGGCCTGGGCCCAGCCACGCGCGTCTTTGTGGCTACTGGTGCGATAGATATTCGGCTAGGCTTCGATGGCCTCTATGCGCTTGTTGTTGGCCAACTCAAGGAAGATCCGCAAACCTTTCTTGTTTCCGAACAAGCGAAGGTACTGGTTGGAGCTCTTCTGTTTGTAGTTGTAGTGCTCCATGCGCTCCATGTACATGTTGCGCATACCAGTCGCCAGCCTCGGGCACGCATTGCGGAGTCCAGTGCGCCCTGATGCCGAACTTGGCGTCCCGATACCAGTCGGGAGTCTCGTACTGCAGCAACGAATCCCACGTGGCCTGATACGGTCCGCTGCCGTTCAGGCTGGGCAGGGGAGAAGTGTATCGCACGCCATCCCACGAGCCGCCTGGCAGCTCCGGCGGATCGCCCCACTCCGTCGGCTTCCAGTCCGCTTCATTCAGCTTCACTTTCTGAATCTGCCCGTCCTTCAGCACAGAGAACACGCGCTGATCTTCCGGCGTGGCGCAGAACTGTGCGTAATCGTAATCGTCCGGCATCGCCGCTTCGGGCGCCGGCGCGGCGTGGGCTTGCTGAGTGGCCGGGGGGCACAATGGCCGTGGCGGCCGACGCAGCCGCCAGCTTGCAAGACTCTCTTCGCTGCACGATTCTCTCAGGGTCAGGGGGCAGGACTGCTCGCGTTCCGCTATATAGAAGTTGGGCCTGTCTGTGTCAACGTTTAAGTAAACGGTATAAGAACACACACAATCCCCGGTTGACCACCCTAGAGTCCCTGTAGTATCACTTCTTTGCTAGCACTAAAACGATAAAGTCAACCTGCCAAATGTACAGGCACTTCCCCTTGAGGTGAACTCTTGACTCGAACAGAAAACGATCGTCGCCGCTCCGTCCGGTGGAGTCTGGCCCTGGTGTTTATGGCTGTTTTGCTGCTGCCGGGATGCCGTCATCAGGCCGTTCCCGCCGCCGATTTGACCGGCTATTGGGCCTTCCGGGTGCCTAACGGCGGCACCGGCTACCTGGAGTTGAATCAGGCAGGTAACACATTGAGCGGCATCGACATAGGCTTCCTAAAGATGCCGCTCCAGGGCAGCATTCAGGACCGGGAATTCCATATCAAGGCCAGCTTCACCCACGCCGGCCATACCTACGGCGTAACCTACGACGGCACCGTGCAGCCGCAGGGCATCTCCATGGTTGAGCACAAGCCGGTGACCATCAATGGTGGCGGCGAAATGGAAATCCGGGGCATGCTGGAGCGCACCACGCGCAGCGAAATCTACCCCGCCCCGCTCCCCTTGCCAGCCCTGCAAGTCCTTGCACCTAATGGACTTGCGAAACTTCCGCCCATGGGCTGGAACAGTTGGAACAAGTTCCACACCATGATCGACGACCGCACCGTGCGTGAAACAGCCGACACTATTATCTCCAGTGGTATGAACAAGATGGGCTACAACTATGTGCTCATCGACGGTGGCTGGCAGGGCAATCGCGACGCGCAGGGCAATCTCCAGGGCAACGCCCGCTTCCCGGACATGAAGGCGCTGGTGGACTACGTGCATAGCAAAGGACTTAAGATCGGAATCTACTCCACGCCGGGCCCCCGAAGCTGCGGTGGATATACGGGCAGCTACGGCCACGAGGCAGAGGACGCAAAGCAATTTGCAGCGTGGGGCTTCGATTATTTGAAGTACGACTGGTGCAGCGCCAGCCGCATTTATCCACCGAGCGAAAAACAACTCGTGTATCAAAAAATGGCACAAGCCCTTCGCGCTACAGGGCGCCCCATAGTCTACAGCCTGAGCGCCGGCAGCCCGGGCATCTGGGAATGGGCTCCCAAAGCGGGCGCAAATCTGTGGCGCACGGGTGGCGATATCACCAGCACGTGGGCCTCCCTCGAAAAGATCGGCTTCAGCCAACCTGCGATCGCCAGCTATGCCGGGCCGGGACACTGGAACGATCCCGATAATCTCGAAGTTGGCAATAACGGTGTGAGCGATGAAGAAGGCCGCATGCAGATGAGCCTGTGGGCACTCTTGCGCGCGCCACTGATCGCGGGCAACGACCTGCGCACAATGACGCCTGCCACTCGGGAGATCCTGATGAATGCGGCGGTAATCGCGATTGACCAGGACCGGCTCGCGCTTCCGCTGAAGCAGGTTGTAGACGAGCCAACCACGAAAGTCTATGTCCGCAAGCTCTCCGGTGGCGATATGGCGCTGGGCATCTTCAACACCGCCGATCAGCCGGCGCAGACAAAGGTGTCATGGAGCCAGCTCGGTTTGAGTGCGGCCGCTCGCGGTCACATGCGGGCGCTCGACGTGTGGAGCGGCAAGCGCACAACCCTGGCCGGAGACGGCTACAGCGCGAGTGTTCCGGCGCACGGGGTGGTGCTGCTGCGGCTGTCGATGTAGAGGTAGCCACGCAAGAAGACCGAGTGGAGCTCTTTTAGTTCCACTTGGTTTTTTCTCAGGCTCTCCCTTACGACCGTGTCTCCAGCACCAGCACGCTCGCCACGGGATCCGCCGCATTAGCCGGGAGCTGCACCTGAATTCCGTTGCCGCTCTGAGAGAACTTGAGCGAGAGGTGGTGCGGTTCCGCGAGCAGGCAGGCGCGAGTGATATGCGCTTTCATGGCTGGGAGCGAAATGCTGCCGTTCGGCCACTGAAAGATGCTCACGAAGACCTTGTTGCCCGCCGCCGTCGCGCGCCAATCCCACACCGGCCCCCACAGCGGTTGGAAGCAGCTTCGACACGGGCGGTGCGGTTGAAGCCGTATCGCTTCCAAAGCGTGAAGTCGATGTTGAAGAGCGGCCAGGACAAATTTCCGTTGCCGGAGCTGGTGCCGATTCCGTTCCCGGTGCAGCATGAGAACTGCGAAGCGCCGCCATTGCGGCGGCTCTTCGACTGATAAAGCATGGACTGGCGAAAGCGGCTACATTGGCCGGCTGTAACCCTGCTTCTCGTAGGTATCCAAAAGGTCTGTGAGCCGTTTCACTATCTCCGGATGCTCCTGGTACAGGTTGTGTAGCTCACGCGGATCGCTGCGCAGGTCGTAGAGCTGACCTGCGGGTCCGCCCGGCCCCGGATCTACTCGACGGGGCGCCGAAAAGCCGCCAGATCCCAACCCCGCTTCCAGCTTCCAATCGCCTTGCCGGATGGCCATCATGCCGTCTACCGATTCCGTTGTGGAGACGGACTGGTCAATCGGTCAGGTGATGAAGGCGATTAGACAGTCCGGTCTTGGGGAGAACACCATCGTCATGCTGGCCAGCGACAATGGATGCGCGCCGTATATCAACGCCCGCGGGATGGAGCAGGAAGGCCATTTCGCCAGCGCGTGGTTCCGGGGCTATAAGTCGGACATCTGGGACGGTGGCCACCGCATTCCTTATATCGTCCGCTGGCCCGGCGTGGTTCGGCCCGGCAGCACCTGCATGGAGACGGTGGAGTTGACCGATTTGACGGCTACAGTAGCTGACATTCTGGGGGTGCCTCTGCCGCCGAATGCCGGCGTGGATAGTGTGAGCCTGTTGCCGCTGTTCAAAGGCACGCACCGCGAGGTGCATCCTTACAATGTCTATCAATCCATCCAAGGGAACTTTGCCATTCAGGAGGGCAAATGGAAACTGGAATTGTGCCCGGGTTCCGGCGGATGGGAAGATCCCAAGAACAGCGAAGCGACCGCTCAGGGCCTGCCTGCCGTGCAGCTTTACGACATGGATTCGGACATCAGCGAGAAGACAAACGTTGAGGCCGCCCATCCGGACATTGTGGCGCGGCTTATCAAAGTTCTGGAGAATTGTGTCGCCAACGGTCGCAGCACGCCCGGCCCCAGGCAAACGAACGACGTTGACATCAATCTCTGGAAACTGCCAACCCCGCCCGCCGCTATCGAAAAACTGCTACAAACCGGAAATTGATCGCCCACACCAACTCTTTGCGCAGGCACTAAAAAATGCTGAAACGACGCGGAGTTCTTCAACAGCTACCTATGGCGAAAGCGCTGGTGCCGGCGCGACTTGACATCGCGGCGGAGTTCGCTCGCGGCTTCGACGGCATGACCGAAACTCCCATTTCACTCGACGAGCTAATCGAGACGCGCGAGTTCTTCATCGAAAGGATCGTGCACGAGATGCCTGAGAACTATCGCCAGTTTCTGATGTCGGCGAAACGCGGCCAGCCAAATTGGAGTCTGATAGACCTCCCAAGCGTTGAGTCGCTTCCTGCTGTCCAAAGGCGTCTGGAGAACATGGGGAAGCTGGACCAGAAACGCAGAGATGCTCTGATTGAAAGACTCGGTGAGGTGCTCGGAATTCTGGATCCAAATTAAGGGCTCAACCGTCGCGGCGTGTCGGCGCCGTTGAACTGCAGGGTACGGTCGCGCTTCGATGGCAGTGCTCCAGCGGATGCACTATCTTGGTGCTCCGGCTTGTCTGAGAGTCGTGCATTGCTCAGCGGGATTCAGGCCTTGGTCCAGATTTGGTCCATTTTTTCCTGCCTGGCAAAAAACTGGTTCTAGTGATTCGTGAGTCCCCAATATAACGGCGTAAGCGCTTGAAAACATCACACCTACCCCGCTTCCCAAGCTGAGTGTCGCCGGTTCGATCCCGGTCTCCCGATCCGTAAGATCAACAGCCCGCAGGTAGCGGGAAGTGCCAAATCAGCTTTCCCGCCACCTCACTCCGTCAGGCACCCTGTTCCCTTCCCGCAATCAAACAGAGGAAGCCGGATCAACCCCGATAAAACGAATTTGCCAAGAGATGCCGGCACATCCTGTCTTTGCAGGCCACAATTCGTCTGTAGTAATTAGACTTCCCGTAGCCTTACCGAATGACAGTCGCCAACTCGCCACTCTCGATCAGCGCAACGCCTGCCTCGGCAAACTCTCTTTCAATCCTGGCGACGGAGCCACTCAGGTCAATGGCGCGGCACGCATCGCGGATGACAAATGCCTCCAGGACAAGGCGGCGCGCATCCAGCGCGGAATAACCAACGCAATAGTCATAAGCCAGACCCGCAAGGAAGACACGGGTTAGATTGCGCTCGCGCAGATAGCCGGCCAGACCCGTCGGCGTTATGCGGTCGTTCTCGAAGAATACCGAATAGGAATCGATGAGCGGGTCGAAGCCCTTGCGGAGAATCAGCTCGGCTTGCGGCAACTGGAGCGCGGGATGGAAGTCTGCTCCAAAGCTGCCCTGAATGCAGTGATCCGGCCACAAGGTCTGGGATCCATAAGGTAAATCGATCTGCTCGAACGGCCGCTTGCCGGGATGGTTCGATGCAAACGAAATATGGTCGGCGGGATGCCAGTCCTGGACCAGGACAATGTGTTCAAAGCGCGCCGCCACCCGATGAACTACCTCGATGACCGCATCGCCATCGGGAACCGCAAGTGCGCCACCGGGGCAAAAATCGTTCTGGACGTCGGTAACGATGAGAACGTCGTGGGCAGTAATCCGCATCCTGTCTCCACTTTCACAATACCCGAATGGATAGAGGATGGCGCAAGCTGTGGCTGCAATCCAGCCGGGTCAGGCCAGTAGAACTTCGACGCCGCTGCGGGTGAGCAGATCAACGTAGCCGGGGGCAAGATCGCGGTCGGAAACAACAATATCCGCAGCGTTAAGCGGAGCCACTGGAATCATGCCGCCGCGGCCGAACTTGGTGCGGTCTGCAACAATGATCACCTTCCCGGCAATCTCGATCATTTTCTGCTCCGAACCCACGACGAGCGTATTGTTGTTGCTGAAACCGGCCTCAGAAATGCTGCCGATGCCCATGATGACGGCGTCGGCGCGAATCCCGCTCAGCATCTGCTCGCAGAACGGTCCCAGCATGACACGCAGGCGAGGATCAAGGTAGCCGCCGGTCAGCGTCAGCTCAATATTGCGCAGCTGCTCCAGGACCTCAGCAATGGGCAGTGAGTTGGTGATCACATGCAGCGATTTCGTGGCTAACTCGCTGGCAACCGCTGCCACTGTGGACCCGCCGTCGAGGATGACGGTCTGGCCATCTTCAATAAGGCTGGCAGCCAGCTTTGCAATCCGCTCCTTTTCGTCGTTGAAGCGCACGCTCTCCACGGCATAGTCGAAGGCACGGCCAGGCGGCGGCTGAAGTGAAACGGCGCCGCCATAGACACGCCGCAACACCTTTTCCTCTTCCAGCATGTCGAGATCGCGGCGAACGCTGGACTCAGAGGCGTCCAGCTCCCGGCAAAGGGTCTCCAGGTCCAGGAAGTCCCGCGACTCAAGCATCTGTCGAATTCTAAGTTGCCGTTCAGCAGCCTTCATCGTTTCGCGGCTTACGACCCGACCTTCCTGCTCTTTGCCTCTTCAAGACAGGCACCCTTATTTGAGAACCGGCTTTTTCAGTTCGCTCCGATGGTTTCCATGACCGCATCCGTGACTGACTTCACAAGCGCTTCCATGTCGGATTGCGGCGGCTTGCAGGCACAGCCATCACAGGGCGTAGGCGCGAGCGCAATCGAACTCGGAACTTCAAGATCAGCGAGTTGGCACTCCTTCAATCTTGACGTATCGAAGCGAATATCCGGCAGTCCCAGCCTCTTCTTGATTGCCAACAGGTCGGAGCCTTTCTGCTCAGAGATGTACGAAATCGGCGCGCCCAGTTGCGAAGCCAGCATCAGCGTCCAGCAGTACGTCTCCAACACCTCCGCGTACCACTCAGCGTGCGTCACCGTATCGGCCCAGCACACGATGCCGTGATTGGCCAGCAGAACCGTGTTGTGCTGCTTGACGTAGGGCAGAACGGTCTGGGCGAAAGCCGCCGTGCCTGGCGTTTCGTAAGGCGAAATCGCCACCTTGCCTATGAAGACTTCGAACTCAGGGATCACGAGATTGGGAGGCACGCGCCCCGTGATGGCGTAGGCCGTGGCATGCGGCGGATGGCAGTGAACGGTCGCCTTCGCCTCCGGCACTTCCTTGTAGATTTCCAGGTGCAGGAAGATCTCACTGGTGCGCGGCTTGGTCCCGGCAAGCTGATTGCCTTCAAGATCAACCAGACACAAGTCTTCGGGCGTCAGGTCGTACTTGCTCACCAGCGTCGGTGTGCAGAGAACCTCATTGGGTCCGATGCGGTAGGAGATATTGCCGCCGTTGCCGTCAACGAACTGACGCAACCAGAGCTTGCGCCCCACCGCGCACATCTCTTTCTTGATGGCTTCAGCCTCAGGCGTAGTAAAGAGGCGCGGATTGGCCGGTGCCCTCACCACCGCTGGTGGAGTGGACGCTGGCGCAGCCGCACCTGCCGGCGCAGCGGCAGACTCAGCCGCGCTGCCCTTCGCGCCATTTCCAAGAGCAATTTTGTTCTGCGCAAGGAAGTCCCGGGCCGAAGGCGTCACAACACAGTTTTCGGCGACCAGGATGCGGCTTGCGCCCTGGGCCGCGGCCTCCTTCACGTCCCGCAACGCGACAACCTTGCGGCTTGAAATATCGATGCTCTTCTCTTCTCTGCTCACTTCCGCACCTCAAATCCTGTATAAAAACTGCCTAAGGCCGCACATCGATCGAATCGACGATCAGGGAACAATACGCATCCACCGGCACCGAACCCGGCCAGAAGGGATTGGCCGCTTCCCTGCCCTCGGTGAACGCGACCATCTGC
>JAJZVZ010000179.1 GCA_021846945.1 Acidobacteriota bacterium
CGAGCCAGTCTTGGCGTTGGCCTGCGAGGCTTCCAGCAGATAGGACCGGACTCTGGAGCGCAGGTTGTTGGCCTTGCCGACGTAGATGACCTCGCCCTCAGCGTTCTTGTACAGGTAAACCCCGGGCTGGGTGGGCAGGGCGCGGATTTTCTCGTAGAGATCCATCGGTGCGGGTGGTTTGGAACCTCTGCCTATTAGGATACGGGAGTCCGGATGATGGCTTTTTAGGAATAGCCCCGGGGGCGTCAGGGCATTTTGCGGACAAGCATGACAGGGAAATCCTTACCGAAGTATGTAAGAAATACACGCCGACGGCTCTGGGTCCAGCGTAGGGTGGCCCATGCAAGATGTTGATTAAAAATCAATTAACCGGAACCGGCAAATGGAAACATACGTGCAAAGGCAAATGCAGAAGAATGGATCTTCTCGGTTTGGGGTCTGGCTTTACTCGGTTCCCAAAGCAGAAAAGGAGAATTACCTATGGATCGGCTAGGATTTGCGTTGATGGTGGGAGCTTTGGCATCGTTAGGCGTGAGTGGATGCGCAACCAAGAACTATGTGCGCACCCAAACGGCTCCCCTGGCGGATCATGCGAGCACATTGGAGAATGAGGCGGCTGACAACACCCGCAATCTGAAGGACGTTGACAACCGCGCGCAGTCGGGAATCCAGAAGGCCCAGAGTTCAGCTGACGCGGCGAATCAGAACGCGCAAAATGCAAGTCAGTCGGCAGGGAATGCGCAAAATGCCGCCAATGACGCCGTGCATCGCGCTGACTCCCTCGACAGTGTAGTAAAGGGGTTGGACAACTACAAGCAGGTGGCGGATGTGACCGTGAACTTTGGCTTCGATAAGTCCGTGCTGACCGCCGACGCCAAGGATCAGTTGGACAGCTTTGCCTCACGGCTCGGTTCAGCAAGCAACTTCATCCTTGAAGTCACGGGCGGCTGCGACTCGACGGGACCAAAGCAATACAACTATCAGTTGAGCGTACGGCGCGCGGACGCGGTTGTGCAGTATCTGGCAGCCAAGTACAACGTAGCTCCGCACCGGTTCTACCTGATCGGCATCGGCAAGGATCAGGAAGTCGCATCCAACTCGACCGCTCAAGGGCGGCTGAAGAACCGTCGCGTAGAAGTGCAGATGCTGACGAATATGAGCAGCGATCAACAGACGGCTTCGTCGGCCCAGGGCAGCAACGGAGCGGGAGCCAATTAGGCAGGGACAATCGGGCATCGGGCACGGCTGACGGCGCTGCCGTCGAAAGTTGCGACCAGGGCAGGTGAGCAGGCCATCCCGGCCCCAAGGGATGGCCTGCATGTCTTTTCGGCCGTTGTGGCGTGAATCCCGAGATCAGGAAACAGCCGTGGGGATTTGACGGAGATGTTCCGCCCGCACCTGGGAGGCGGTGAACAGGCGCAGGAACGGGGCATTCCCGGCGGCGGCTTCCACGGCGGGGCGGCCATGAGCGTCCTCGCGCTCCACGATACAAACAACCGCGGCGACAGTCATGCCGGCCTCACGCGCGGCCTCGATCGCATTGATCGTCGACGCTCCGGTCGTGCAGACGTCGTCCACGATGACCACACGGGCACCCTCTTTAGAAAAGCCTTCGATGCGGCGGCCGGTGCCGTGGGCCTTCTCGGCTTTGCGAACCAGGAAGCCGTGGAGCAGCGGCGCGCCGGGATGGGACTGGGCGCGCCAGGCGCTGGCTGTGGCGACGTTGGAGACGATGGGATCGGCGCCCAGGGTGAGTCCGCCAACCGCCTCGGCATCTATGCCGTGTTCTTCAAGCAGCTCAAGGATGGCGTGGCCGGTGAGGCGGCCACCTTCCGCGTGCAAGGTGGTGATGCGGCAGTCAATGTAGTAATCGCTGGTGCCGCCGGAGGACAGCTTGAACTGCCCGAGACGGAAGCTGATGCGGGCGAGGAGAGAGAGCAACTGCTGAGCATAGGTGGTTGTAGGCATCGCTTTCGATTGTAAAGGCAACATTCAGCCAGCGGCGTTCAGCTACGCTCGTGCCGCCTGAAACAATGCAGGATTGGGCGCATGAATTGAGCCCGAGAGATCCGAGCTGAAAGCTGTTTTTTCACATCTTGTCCAGGTGCCGGAATCCATCGGTACCCAGCATCATGAAGGAGAAGAGCAGAAAGTTGTAGCAGGCGTGGACGAGCACGCTTGCGGCCAGAGAGCGGGTGCTGAGGCGCGTCCAGCACAGCACCAGGCTCACGCATACCAGCAGCACAAAGGGCCCGAAGGAGTAGCCGGTCTGCGCGGCATGCATCAGCGCGAAGGGGATGCTGGTGAGGACGGCGGCGATCATCATGGAACGCATCGACCAGACTGGGTGGCCGCTTTCGCCGAGCATTGGCCTGGGCTGGCCGGTGGTACGCTCGGCAAACCAGTCAAAGGCGGTGCAGAGCGCAGGCAGCAGGAACCCGCGAAAGAAAATCTCCTCAAACAAGGGCGCGAAGGTGATGCCGAAGGCGAAGAGCATCCACGCAGCGCCAGGGCGGCGGAAAAGCTTGTCGATGGGCGTATTGGTAGGCCCGGGGAGCAGATAGCCGCTGAGCAGCGCCAGAAGGAAACAGAGCAGGGCCACGCTCATCAAATGACGGCGCTGGCGCAGAGCGGATGCAGCGTTCCATTGCATGCCGGCAAAAAAGCTCTTGTGCCAGACCATGGGAAAGAAGATCAGGCAGGCGCCCAGCGTCACGAGGTAAAGAATGGCCTCGCTGCCCAGGGTGTAATGGATCTCGGTGATGGCCTGTTGTACGGTTGAGACGCCGAAGAGATGGAGGTAAAGCGCGATCCGAATGAGAATGCTGGCGCCTATCAGTCCGAAAAGGGTGAACAGGGCCAGAAGCAGGAGATGGCCAAAATGAGGGATGCGCACCGGCGGGGCAATCTCCGGCTGCATCCAGTTCTGGAAGAGCGGCAGATCCGCGGAAGAGGGCCCGGCTGACCCATCTGTGGAGGGAATGGCGGGTGATGAAGCTCCCCATGGCTCGGGCGGCAATATCTCCGCAGGTTGAGGCTCATGGCCTGGTGCGTCCGCGTGAGTTCCGGCATCTTCCGGCTGAAGCGGTTCACGCTCCGGCAGATTGTTCATGGGCGTACCGTCCTCTTCTTTCGCGGTTTTGTCTTTGCGGATGCACTCTTGCCATTCCTTTTCGTCGTCTTCATGCGCGGCGCTTCAGGCGCGTCCACGGGATCGGCAGTCACGTCTTCGCTGCCTCCGGTGTTTCCGTCCGCGGAATCAGTTGAGTCGTCACTGCCGTCTGCGGCCAAATTTCCATTGCTGGTAGTGTAATAGCGCATGAGGAACTTGCCGGTATAAGAATCGGGTGTGGCGGCGATCTTCGCGGGACGGCCTTCGCCTACCACCCGTCCTCCATCCTCGCCACCTTCCGGGCCCAGATCGATGACCCAGTCGGCGTTGCGGATCACATCGAGGTTGTGCTCGATGATGATGACCGAGTTGCCCAGATCGGTGAGCTGGTGCAAAACCTCGAGCAACTTGCGCACGTCGTCAAAGTGGAGGCCGGTGGTGGGCTCGTCGAGCAGATAAAGCGTGCGGCCGGTCTGGCGTTTTGAGAGCTCGCGGGCCAGCTTCATGCGCTGCGCCTCGCCACCGGAGAGCGTGGTGGCGCTTTGTCCCAGGTGAACATAACCGAGGCCGACATCGACCAGGGTTTGCAGCTTCTGGCGCACCTGCGGCACGTCGGCCAGTACGGTGAGCGCGTCTTCAATGGGCAGGTCGAGAATATCGGCGATGGAGTGGCCGTGAAACCTCACCGCCAGCGTTTCCTGGTTGTAGCGGCGACCATTGCAAACTTCACACTGCACATAGACGTCGGGCATGAAGCTCATCTCGATACGCCGCTGGCCGTCGCCCTGGCAGGCCTCGCAGCGGCCACCAGTGACGTTGAAGCTGAAGCGGCCAGGCTTGTAGCCGCGCTCGCGGGACTCAGGCAGCATGGCAAAGAGGTCGCGAATGGGCGAGAAGACGCCGGTGTAGGTAGCGGGATTCGACCGTGGCGTGCGGCCGATGGGCGACTGGTCGATGCGAACCACCTTGTCAATCTGCTCGGCGCCGAGGAGCGAATCGTGCGCGCCGGGCTCTTCGCGTGAGCCATAGATGGTCTTGGCCAGGGACCGGTAGAGGATGTCGTTGATCAGGGTGCTCTTGCCGCTGCCGCTCACGCCCGTGACTACGGTCATCACGCCCAGGGGAATGCGGATGGTGATGTCCTGCAGGTTGTGCTCGCGCGCGCCGGTCACAGTGAGCCACTTGCCGGTGAGGGGCCGCGGCTTTTCGCGTTGCAGCATGGTGGCGGCGCCGGAGAGATAGCGCCCGGTAAGCGACTCTGGGCAGGCCATGATCTGCGCCGGAGTGCCTTCGGCAACGACCAAACCGCCGAGACGGCCGGCTCCGGGACCGAGGTCGAGGACGTAATCGGCGTGGCGGATGGTATCTTCGTCGTGCTCGACCACCAAAACGGTATTGCCCAGGTCACGCAGACTTTCGAGAGCCTCGATGAGCCGGTTGTTGTCGCGTTGATGGAGGCCGATGGAGGGCTCGTCAAGCACGTAGAGGACGCCGCGAAGGCGTGAGCCGATCTGCGTGGCCAGGCGAATCCGCTGGCCCTCGCCGCCACTAAGCGTGGCGGCGCTGCGGTCAAGCGAGAGGTAGTTGAGGCCGACAGCGCAGAGAAATTCAAGCCGCTCGACAACCTCGCGTCGGATGCGTTCGGCGATCAGCGCTTCACGCGCAGTGAAGTTGAGGTTGATGGCGGCCGAGAGAGCGCGGTTGAGAGGCAACGCCGTGAAGTCGGCGATGGAAAGGCCGCCGATCTTGACGGCCAGTGACTCCGGGCGAAGGCGCTTGCCGCGGCAGGCGGGGCAGGGCGTCGCCGACATGAAACTCATCATGTACTCGCGGTAAGTGTCGCTGCGGGCTTCTTCAATGGTGTCGCGCAGGTAGGCGAGAATCCCGTGGAAGCCGGTGCGCGGAGCGTCGTTCTTCGAAGGGCCGTAGATAAGAATGTGCTGCTGCTTCGCTGGAAGATCCTCAAACGGAACCTTCAGATCAATGCCGTAGCGGTCGGCGGCAAGCTGCGTGAGCCGGATGAGATATTGCGACGAGGAGCCCGGGCCGAGGCCGCCGTCAAAGAGCGGCTTTGACCAGTCGGTGATGACCTTGGCGGGATCGAGATCGTAGAGTGAGCCGAGTCCGTGGCACTCCGGGCAGGCGCCAAAGGTGGAGTTGAAGCTGAAACTGCGCGGCTCCAGCTTTGGCACATCCAGGCCGCAATCAGGGCAGGCCATGGAAGAGGAGAACATCTGCTCGTCACTTCCGGCAATCGCGACCAGCACAAGGCCGCTGGCCAGTTGCAGCGCCTTGCTGACGGCTTGTTCGAGGCGCCGCTCCACGGACGGTTTGCCGGCCGGCGTCGGCGCAGCGTCAGCCGGAAACGGCTTCAACAGAATGCGGTCGATCACCGCTTCGATGGTGTGGTTCTTGCGGCGGTCGAGCAGCACTGGCTCGGAGAGGTCGCGCAATTCGCCATCGACGCGGGCGCGAAAGCCCTGCTGATCGATCTGGTCGAGCAGGTCTCTGAATTCTCCCTTGCGGCCTCGCACGACCGGCGCCATGACTGTCACGCGTTCACCCATGCCCAGTTCCAAAATTCGCTGCACCATCTGCTCGGCGGTCTGGCGTGCGATGGGCCGGCCGCAGTTGGGGCAGTGCGGAGTACCGACAGAGGCGTAGAGCAGGCGCAGATAGTCGTAGATCTCAGTAATGGTGCCCACCGTGGAGCGCGGGCTGCGGCTGGTGGTCTTTTGCTCGATTGAGATCGCCGGGCTCAGGCCTTCAATCGAGTCCACATCGGGCCGTTCGATCTGGTCCAGAAACTGGCGCGCATAGGCTGAGAGCGTCTCCACATAACGGCGCTGACCTTCGGCATAGATGGTGTCGAAGGCTAGAGAGCTCTTCCCGGAACCCGATAGGCCCGTTACGACAGTAAGGGTATTGCGCGGAATACGCACATGGATGTCGCGCAGATTATGCTGCCGCGCCCCTCGTACCGAGATGTGAGTGATAGACATGATGAGGCAGTTTGGGAACGGTGGGCACTTTCGGGGGCGCCGCAATTCGTTCTCTTACCGGCTGCAACCCTCTGGGGGTATTCTATTTGGCAACAGAAAAGGGGGTCAACGCAGTGATTTTTCTGCGAAAATCCTAATCAGCAGGCGTTAGGCTGGCCATTGATTTAGTCATCCGTTTCGCGGTGCAGGTTGACTTGGTTGATTTGGTTGTCTTAGTTGGGCGCGGAGCAAGTGCTGGTTATGGTACATCGGCGGTGCCGGTGTGGAATCTGCCAACCTGTTCCGGTAAGCTATCAAAAACCCATTACGCGGGGTGAAAACCCGCAGGCGATCATGTGAGGCGACGGAGAATGACGGGTGTGTTGAATTTTGTCATGTTAATTTGCGCATCGATTGGATCAATGGCGTTTGGCGTCCTGGCAGCCTACGGGATTCTGCGCGCCGGCTTTGCGCTGCTTCGCCCGCAACCGCGGCCTCTGCCGATGAAAGCTCGTCCTGAAGCAGCCAGCCTTCAATAATCCTTGGAAGCGCTCAGATATCGTTTGAAGAAGCACTTGCGGTCAAGAAGGCGCTAGCGCGTCTATACTTGGTCTTTCCGGCCAGCGAAGACACGATCCACCTCCATCGCGCCCGTCGGCAGGATTTCAAATTCTCAAGCATCATCCCATGTTGGGAGATTATTACTGTTGCGGGCTATTGTTCTGCTGCGGGCTATTGTTCTGCTGCATCTGTTGGCGCCGCTGCATCTCCTGCATAATCTGCTGCGGAGTACGGACCGGGACGCCGGGGCCGAATCCCGGGTGATAGGCAGGAGGCGGTTGCGGCGCTTGCTGCGGCGGTTCTTCCTCAGCGGCAGAATTCGCTTCATTGGAAGCCTGGCTGGTGGTGGTAGCGGGTGGCGGCGATCCTTTGGGCTGGGCGCTCAGTAGAATCTCCCGTGGCGTCCCCTGCCCCTCGTCGCCGACCATGATGACGTTGTAGTCAGTGCCATCCAGCAGTTGCGAGAGTACGTCGCGCGCTTTTCCGGGGCCATAGACTCCAAAGACCCGCTCATCCGTCCCCATGCCCTCCACCTTGATGCCGGTCGAGGCGGCAACGTCTTTCAGAATCTGCTGCAAGCTGGAGTTTTTGGCTTCGATGCGCAGCCCGTGACTGTCCCAGACCACGGTCGCTGGACCCGGTTTGTCGTCCACGGGCCAGTTGGGCGGAGGCGGATCTGGAACCTTCGGTGCGGCAACAGGTTGCGCCACTGCGGTGGCGTGCTTAGGGGTGGACTTCCGCCGGTGAGCAGGCTTTGAATGATGAGCCGGTTTCTCTTTTGTCTTCGAAGAGGTTGTAGAAGAGGCCTTCTGGGGCGCGGCAGGCGTCTGCGGGACAGTGCTGGTCGCCAACAGGTTCTGGGTCCCCATCAGGATGGCGAACGGAGCCAGGAATGCCGCAAGGGCCCTCACGCGCAGATGGAGTGTCTTCGGCCTCATCTTGTCTTGCACGGCCCGGCACGCCGGTGGAATGAAAATGCGCATGGGGATCGGCTCTCTGGCTCGTGCATGGCTTCAGCCGCGGATGAAAAGACCCGGGTGCAGCAATGCGTTCCGCTCTACTGTACTAGACTAACAGTGGCCCGTGGACGCTCAAGATCGAGTCGAACGGGCAAGAGAGGAGCTTGGCGAAGATGCGCCTTTGTTCGAGGGCTTGGGTTGTTGCAGCAATGCTTTTGGCGCCGATGACGAGCTATGCCGTCACCTGCACCTCACAGGCCGAGCTGTCACCAGATGCGCGGAATGCACTGGCCTCCGCCGGTGCGCGGCTGGCTCAGGCCGTGCTGCAGCAGGACTTTGGCACTCTTCACGCTGCCTTGTTTCCCGGGGAGCAGGGTGCGTGGGACGGGATTCAGGGGGCGGCGGAACAGGCTGCGCCGCTCCTGAAGGGCGGACACATCCAGCTACGGAACCTCTACCTGCTCGATTCCAGCTCGCAATCGGCTCCGGCCGACACGGAATTTTTCTGTTCGAACGCAACCGGTTCGCTGACCGTGACCATTACGTTGCGGGCGCTGCCGCCCGGGAAATATGGCGTTGTGCTGGCCGATGCCGCCGGAGCCCCGATGGAGGGGCAGATGGGGATTATTCTGGCCTGGGAAGGCGGTTCCTCGCCGGGGTGGACACTGGCGGGCTTATCCGTGCGCCAGGGCAAGTTTGATGGGCACGATGGCGTCTGGTATTGGGCGCGCGGCCGCGAACTGGCGAAGGCCGATCCCTGGAGCGCCTGGTATTGCTACGAAGCGGCGCGCTACCTGCTTGTTCCGGTGGATTTTCTTTCCTCGCCGAATCTGCAAAGGCTCGACCACGAGGAGGAGCAAATCGAAAATTCTCCACGGAATGCCTTTCCTTATGTGCTTCACGCTGGGCCCCGCACGTGGACCATCGATGCGTTGCGTCTTGATCCATCGCTCCATCATGCCGATCTGGGCATTATGTACGAATCTACAGGCGTGACCGATCCGGCCGCGCTGCGCACTGAGGCGACCTCAGTGATGAGCGCACTGCTCAAGGCGCAGCCGGGGCTACGGGAAAACTTCTACGGACTGTGGGCGTATGCGATGCAGGATGGAAAGGCGACGCCGATTATGGAACTGCCCATGGGGCAGATACCTTAGGAGACAGCCGAGAGCTATCAATTGTCAGCTCTCAGTTTTCAGTTGTCCTGGAGCGGGTTCCCGGTCGAGCGCGGCTACAATGAACTGATCCCGAATTGATTTGAATTCAGACGGGAGAAAGACAAGTGGAACCGATCGATTTGCGCTCGGATACGGTGACGCGGCCCACCCCGGAGATGCGTGCGGCCATGGCTGCGGCAGAAGTGGGTGACGACGTCTACGGCGAGGACCCCACTGTCAATTTGCTGGAACGGCGCGCGGCGGAGATCTTCGGCCGCGAGACTGCGCTGTTTGTGCCCACGGGAACGATGGGCAACCAGATTGCCATACGGTTGCATACGCAACCCGGCCAGGAAGTGATTGCCGAATCCCGGGCGCACATTCTGGACTTCGAGATGGCCACGACGGCGGTCTTTTCCGGCTGCCTCATCCGCTCCATTCCCAC
>JAJZVZ010000180.1 GCA_021846945.1 Acidobacteriota bacterium
CTCCGCGGTAACCGTATCGTCAATAAGATCGTCAAGAAGAGCGAGAAACTCAGTACAGGTCACTTCTCAACCCCCGTTTTCCGTGGCCCTGTTTTCTTGCGAAAGTACCGGCTCAAGCGCTCGCGCAGTTGCAGGCGCGCCCGCAAAAGGCGCGACTTTACGGCCGGAACGCTCAGTCCGAGCGTCTCTGCCGTCTCTTCGGTTGACAGACCCTCCACATCGCGCAGGACGAAGACAATGCGAAAACCCTGGGGAAGTCCCCGAATCGTCTTGCGCAGAATCTCCGCCAGTTCGGACTGGCTGTAGTTCTGCTCCGGATCGGGAGCCCAGTCGGCAAGATCGCGCGGAACAGTTCCCTCCTCGGTTTCCATGTCCTCGTCGATCGAAACCATTTTGCCGGTGCGCCGCTTGCGCAGCCGCATCAGGCTTTCGTTTACCGCGATTCGTACCAGCCATGTGTAAAACTTCGAATTCCCCTGAAACTGATCGAGCTTCTCATACGCCTTCAGGAACGCATCCTGCATCACGTCCTCGGCATCCTCGCGGTTCTGCGTAATGTGCTGCGCGATGCGGAAGACCTGGCGCTCATACTTGCGCACCAGCGTATCGTAGGCGGAAACATCGCCGCCGCGGACCCGTTCTACCAGGGCCACATCGGGATGCTGCTCGTTTTCGCCTGCAATAGGTTGGATGGTCGACATGGGAGTTGGTTGCGGCAATTCCTGCTGTCCGGCAAACAGGGTTGAATTTGGGCCGTCAAAAGATGAGTGTAATTGACTACGGGGCGGTGGACCAAGTTACGAGCGTCCGCACAGCCCCTATCGAGTTCGGAACCTTGTGGTAACACAGGTGATTCCTGACTCCCACGGTACGTAAAAAGAAGGCTAGAGTGTAAATATGGAGCTCGTGGTTGTGCCTGCCCGCCTTTCACGCCTGGTCTCGCGGTGTCTGGCTGGCCTGCTTTCGATAATGATGATCGCTGCGCCGATCGAAGGCCAGCCGTATGGCGGCCCGGGCGCTCAGTCCTCCTCTTCCTCCACCGCAACCACAACACAGTCCGGCAAATCCAAATCAAGTAAGACCCGGACAAAAAAGTCGGCCCAAAAGAAGCCGGCCCCGACAAAGAAGAAGACGACACGGCGCGCCACAAAGCGCCGGCGTGTCGTCCACAGGGAAAGCAGGGCGTCAAGGGTCGCCCGGACAGCGCGGATCAGGCAGGCTTTTGTCGCTTCCACTGAATTGCGGCCCATGGCCCAGCAACTGGCTACGCTGCGCAGCCCGGCGGCGTACGCCGGGGTCACCCGTTACGCAGAGCAGCACGCGGGCGAGGCCGCGGCGACGGCTTATCTGGCGCTGGGGCATGCATATCTCCTCGACGGACGCTATACCGAGGCAGAGTCCAGCTTTCGCAAGTCCCGGCAGGCCGGTAAGGACCTGGAAGACTACGCGGTCTTTCTGGGCGCGGAAGCCAGTCATGATGCCAGCGACGACGCCGCGGCCGAAACGCTTTTGCACGGCTTCACGGAGCGTTTTCCTGACAGCATCTTTACCGATCGCGCGCCTGAGCTGGAGGCGAAGGTGCTGCTGGCGATGAACAACGCCCCGGGCGCGGAACAGGTTCTCCAGCAGGCGCTCAAAGCCGGCCTCGATGTGGCGGGTCGTTCCGGCTTCCAGCTTGCCCAGGCGCAGGTGGCATTCGCCCTCGGAAGGGAAGCGGAAGCCGAGCAGGACTTCAAGCGCGTGCTCCTGGATCATCCGCTCAGCTCAGCGGCGCAAACCGCGTTCGACAAACTCACGTCGATGGGCGCCGGGGCAATCCTGACCACCGCCGACCTGCGCAGCCTGGGAGACGCGTACTACAACGCCGGCCGCTACAGTCAGGCTGTCCGGCAGTACCGCACGCTTCTCGGCATGCCAGGCCTGAGCAGCCAGAGCCGCAATAGCTTTGCCGTGGCCGCGGCCGCCTGCGATTTGAAACTAAAGCGGCTGACGAGGGCCCAGGCGCTTGCCCTGCCTGACACGAATGATGAAAACGGCGCGCGGCGGCTCTATCTGTTGATGGAGTTGGCCAGGGACCGCAGCGACACCGATCAGCAGAAGAGCATAGTGACCCAGATGGAGTCCCGGTTTCCGCAGAGCCGCTGGCTGGCCGAGGCACTCTTTTCCAGCGGCAATATGTACCTGCTGCGGAACGACTTTCCAACTGCCGTTGAATATTACCGTTATCTAGCCGCGCATTTTCCCGACAACCGCTACGCGGCCGCCGCCCACTGGCGCGCGGGTTGGCTCAATTACCGGATGGGAAATTATCCGGAAGCGGCACGAATCTTTGACGAGCAGATCAGGCTCTATTCCGGTTCCACCCAGGCCGTGGCCGCGCTGTACTGGCGAGGACGCCTCTACGAGACTTTGAGCCACAATCCGGCGCGGGCCGCGGCCAATTATCGCGCCATCGTCCGCGCCTATCCCCACTATTTTTATGCGCTGCTGGCCCGGCAAAGGCTTTCGACGCTCGGCGATACGCAGCAGGTCGCGGCGGCGCAGCTTGATCGCTTTCAGCCCCTGCCGGCGCCGCGGCTCGTAGATACCTTCCCCGCCGGAAGTCCTCATCTGGCAAAAGCCCGGCTGCTGGCGAACGCCGGCCTGAACGAGTACATTGCCGAGGAGATCGATGCGGATCCTGATTCAGCGTCCTGGGGCGCGCTTGCAACCGCGCAGATTTTCGCTTCGTACGGCCAGATCTTCCGCGCTCTGCGCGCGATGAAGCGGGCGCTGCCGTATGCGGCATCGGTTCCCATTAAGTCGATCCCGCTGGCGTACTGGCAGATCCTGTTTCCCGAGCCCTGGTGGAATACGATCAAGGCCGAATCGGCGAAGAACAACCTCGATCCCTATCTTGTAGCTTCGTTGATCCGCCAGGAATCGGAATTCAACCCTTCGGTCGTGTCCTATGCCAACGCCTACGGCCTGATGCAGTTGCTGCCTTCCGTGGGCAGAGCCATGGCGCGCCAGGAGGGGCTGCGCTATTTCCGAACCTATCAATTGCTCGACCCTGAAACCAATATCCGTCTGGGAACGCGCTATCTGCGCCAGATGCTCGACAAGTTTGGCGGAGTGGAGGAGTATGCCCTGGCCGCTTACAACGCGGGTGACTACCGCGTGGCCGACTGGAAAGCGGACGGCCCCTACCAGGGCATGGATGAGTTCGTGGAGTCGATCCCCTTTACTCAGACCCGTGAGTATGTGCAGGCGATCATGCGCAACATGGCAATGTACAAAGAGATCGATCAATTCGCGCACGGACAGAGCAGGGAAACGGCTACTGCGGCGCGATAGCCTGATTGTGGAACGGGGAATCCAACTCGACACGGTGTCGCGCCGAATCCGGTTGACTTCCCAAGGTATCCCCGGCAACACTGAGTTCGACCGGAGACTTCTAAGCCTCTGGAGCGCCATTCGCAGCCTGCTGTTGCAGTACAGCAGGGCCGGCCGGAATGTTGGACGCGCCCCTGTTGATCTCAATCCGGTGGAGGGCAGGATGTCAGCCAACTTGCAGTTTCTGGAAGAATGGATCCCCGAAAAGATGGACCCCGGAACGATCTTCGTCCTGGAAAACCAGTCCAAGTTAGGCAATACGCAGAATCCATACGTAGCCGTCATGTCCTGCCCGCGCTGCGGCACCCTGGGCCTGATTACGCAGCGCCAGCTCTGCGGCGGAGAAACGATGATCTGTGGTGGCGAGGTTTGCTCGGCCGAATACCGGCTGGACGGCGAAAATATCCGCTACCGGATTCCGCAGTAGCGGCCTGCGCGCAGGCCGGCTGTGGCAATGCCTGCGGATGCGCTCCGCGGCAGCGGGGTTACTGGCTCCAGTAGCCGGTCGCCTGTGCGCAAAACCGACACGAGGGCCACTCCTCGGCTAACATAGAGCAGGAATCATTTGCTCTCAGGCCCGGATGGCGAAATCGGCAGACGCAGCGGACTTAAAATCCGCAGGAGCTTACCCTCCGTGGGGGTTCAAGTCCCCCTCCGGGCACCACAAAATAAAAGACTTAAGGCGATTTAGCCTCTCGAAAATTGAGAGGCTAGAATTGTTTGGTGGCTGTTCTGATGGCTGTTAGCTGATTCAGCGTATTGATTCAAGATGATGGACAGTGATTTGATGAGTCTCGGCGGCAGCGCCGCTTCCTCGGATGAAAGTGAGTCGCGATGGCCACCATTGAAGATATTGCAGCCGGTATTGATCCCCGTCGCGGACCTGCGTAAATATGTTCGCGGCGGTCATCCGGAGCCTATTGTGGCCGACCACCGCAAATCAGCGTGAGCAGGCGAAGCGGTGATCGACAACTTATTTTACACCTAATAAACAAGGTAGACTCTTGCAATTCTCGGTATAAACCTAGTATATTAGGTTAATGTTGCCATTGGCCTCAATTGGCGAACTCATAGCCAGCAAGCGCAAGGAGCTAGGGCTGACCCAAACTCAGCTTGCCCACAAAGCCAGAGTTGGGCTCTCGACGCTTGATGCATTAGAGAACGCGCGCCTTGGCGAACTCGGCTATTCGAAGATCACCAACATTCTGACTGCGCTCGGACTGGAGCTACGGCTGCAAGAGGCGAGCAGACGACGACCGACATTCGAAGAACTCATGGAGGAGGGACGCGATGATCAAAGTCTGGACCGACGCCGCTGAAGCGGGCATGCTCGACCGCCACAACACGCGCGGCAGCACGTTTGTCTATCAGCCGGGAGTGGCCAGCGAGCGAGCGGTTTCCGTCACGATGAATGTTCGTACATCGTCGTATGATGCTCCGTTGGGACTTCTGCCCATCTTTGAAATGAACCTGCCCGAAGGCGCGTTGCGCGAGCGGCTGCGCTTGGCTTTTGCCAAGGCTACTGGCACCTTCGACGACTTCGATCTGTTGAGTATCGTGGGGCGCTCGCAGGTTGGTCGCATTCGCTATACCGGAGAGAAGGAGCAGCTCAACGAGGACGTGCCCTTCCAATCGGTGGAGGAGATTCTTGAACGAAATCGCGGCGGCGATCTGCTGCGCTATCTCATCGACAAGTTTGCGGCGTTCTCCGGGATCAGTGGTGTGCAGCCCAAATTCCTGGTGCGCGATGAGAACGCCTTCAACGCGCTGAGCAAAAGCAAGACTCGCTTGTCGCAGAGCTATCGTGGTGCCACGCATATTGTGAAGTTGTGGGAACAGAATGAATTTCCGCAACTCGCTGCCAACGAGTATTTCTGCCTCAAGGTTGCGGAGAAGTGTGGTCTGGAAGTTCCGCCCTATCGCTTGGCCGAGGATGGCCTTGCGCTTGTCATTGATCGCTTCGATTTGCGACCGGACGGAACGTACTGTGGCTTTGAGGACTTCTGTGTGCTCAACGCGCGCCGCACGGATGAAAAATATCGCGGCAGCTACGAAAGCTCCATTATCAAGCGCTTCGTCGAGTTTGCCAACTCATCTCATGTTGGCGAAGACCTGGAGCGCCTATTTACTCTCATCGTCATCAACTGCGCATTGCGCAATGGCGACGCGCACCTCAAGAACTTCGGCATTGTCTATGACGACGTTCAAGGCGAAGCTCGCCTTGCGCCGGTCTATGACCTCGTGACCACCTCTGTGTATTTGTCCAAGGACAGCATGGCCCTGACCCTCAATGGAACCACGAAATGGGCGAGCGCAAAGGAGCTGCAGCGCCTGGGCGAAGTGCGACTCGGAAGCACGCCCGCACGCGTGAAGGCAGTTCTGGAACGCGTGGATACTGCAATGATCTCTACGGCTGGAGAGATACTGCTGTACACAAAGGAGCACGCAGCGTTCTCAGAAATCGGTAACCGCATGCTCCAAGAGTGGGCGCAGGGGGCGAAACATTCACTGCGAACGTAGCGGCGGTGACGGAGTACAGTGGCTAGGATGCAGCAAGGGTATTTCATTCTGTCGGATGAAACAGCCACCGTCCTTAGATGTCTGATAGATCCCTCAATTGCACTCAAAACGGTTCAATTGTAAGTTGCTTTCTTGCAGTGATTTAGACGCCAAAACCGCTCGTGAATTCTCCACCGCCTAACAGGCGGTGGCTTCCGGTTTACGGCTGGAAGCCGGATTGATCGGCCCTGCGGCCGATTACACCACGTTGAAGTCATCGTCTGGCGCCGGGGGCTTTTGCTCCTCGATATATCGCTTCCAGACCTCATCGGTCACATTGCCACTCGTGGCTACCCAATAGCCCCGCGCCCACAGGTGTTGACCCCAATACCTCTTGCGCAAGCCCGCAAATTCGCTCAACAGCATGTGCGAGCTCTTGCCTTTCATGAACTGCACCGCTCGTGACACCGAGATATGGGGCGGGATGCCGATCAGCATATGCACATGGTCCCAATTGATCGATCCGGCGCAGATGATCAACTCCTGACTCCGCGCAATCTCGCGCAATAACTCTCGGCGCCTCTGACCCACATCGCCGGCAAGAACCTGATAGCGATACTTCGTCGTCCACACCACATGGTACTTGCAATCCCACACCGTGTGGCTGCCACGCTTGTAGTCTTCCGTCCCTCCAAGCCTAGTCCCATCCGTCGACTAAAGGCGAGGGGTTCACCGATCCCCTATCGGGGACTCTAAATCGGTGCTATTGCTTCAGGCCAGTAGCGGAACTGACGATACGTTGCATGCCCCTCCCGGCAGGCATATATGGCTGGCCGCACGTCCAGAAATCCCCCAAGAATGTTGTGATTCATACAGGAAATCTCGGTCGAAGCCTGAGTTTTCTTCCACTCCTGCTCAGGCAGTTGATAGTAGAAATCCACTTCCTCTTTATTATTCACAACACGCAACTTAGCCCGCCGCGCGCCCTTCTCTGCATTGCCCCAGAAGCCGCCGTCAGCAACCTTCACTCGGATACCTTCCGGTGTCAGAACGATGCCCGCGAAGTAGGCCGGGTTATAAAACAACAGCAGTCCCGCCTCGCATCCATCAGTCACCTCTGCATCCACCTCCACGGTGTACGAGTGCCCACCCACGGGAGTTGTTAGTACTGAGGAGTCAGCCAGGGTCTTGCCTTCCGCCTTTAGGATAAAGGCATTATTTTCAATCGAAAAGCGATGTATATTGAACTCACGCCAGAAGGCCCATTGCAGCCCCAGTCGCGGTTCTGAAAAATCATCAGAGGGATCAAAAAATGGCTTCTGTGTCGTCCCCAGAATAGGCATGGGTATTGCATCTGCAGCATTGACGCCGGATGGAATCCGCCACCACCCATCCGCCGTCCACTCCACCGGAAGCAGCAAAAGCTGTCGCCCCAGCGTCCGATAGCCATTCTCATAGGCGTGCACAACAATAAACCATTGCCCGTCAGGAGTATCCACCAATCTCCCATGGCCCATAGAAAGCCAGCGCTCGGGCCGCGATTTTGTATGCACCACGGGGTTGTACGGTGAAAACTCCCACGGCCCAACCGCATGGCGGCTACGCGCGGAGATGACCGAGTGGCTGGTAGCCGGGCCAGCTGTTCCTCCTTCTGCCACATTGAGATAGAACCATCCGCCATGCTCCATGAGCTCGGGGCCTTCCAAGCAGGTGCATTCGATTCGCCAAGAGGAGGGGATCGGCCAGGGATTGACTACGTGGCGTGGTGGGGTCTTCACGGCCAGGCCATCCGGTGTGAGTTCTGCAACACTGCCGTCGGACAGGTAGAGGTAGCGGTGGCCATCCTCTGCGATATGAGCAGGATCGTAGAGATGGATGCCGAGGCTGACAGGGTCACTCCAGGGACCGGTGGGGTGGTCGGCCCAAACTGCATGGATCACGCCAGATGCGGGGAAGTAGATGTAGAAACGGCTCTGATACTGGCACAAGTAAGGTGCAAAGATACGGCCATAGTAACCGCGCAACGCAGCGCCGACGGGACGCCAGTTGACAAGATCGCGCGAATGCCAGATGAGAAGGCCCGGTGCATAGTCGAAGCTGGAGTGTGTCATGTAGAAGTCAATGCCAATGCGTATGGGACTGGCATCGGGATGATCTCCGCCGAGGATGGGATTATGGTAGGTATTGCATCTCTGTGCCCATGCGAGATGTGCATTGGCGGCAAGCCCCAATGCGGCAGCAGAAGCAGAAGTATGCAGGAAGCATCGGCGGCTTAGCATGGTCGGGCCAGTTTATTGGCCGAGGCGACTCTTGGTAAAGCGATTATTTACGCAAGGGTGCATACCAGCAGAGTGGCGCCTGAAGAAATTCTCGATAGATTGATGTCCGCTTTGCTCATCACACCCCAAGCGGTTGTGGTTCTCGAGTCGGTTTCTCTTCGCCCGGGTGATCGATTTGGTGGCAACTCACCGGATTGACGGCGACAGATTGTTGCGCCAATCGATAAAGTAGTTTGCACCGGCTGCGTGGCGTGCGCCGTTGAACCGGAACGTGAACTCATCCAGGTAGTAGTCATGATGCTTATGGTTTACCGCATCGCTGATGCTCTCCCAGCAGCGTGCGTATTCCAGTCATGTGGTGTGCTATCCGTGGCACCGTGATTGCATTCTCACGATTTTCAGAAGGCATTTGGCCAAGTGTAAGCACCGCATGAATGGCCGTGGATACCGGCACGGCGGCTTTCTCATTCCCGTCGAAGGTAGGCTCGATGGAGTGATGGTGCGCCGGACCCTCGACCGGCGCGATTGGGAAGCGGCACAGATGCTCGTGCGGGAATGGGAAGCGTACGGCATAAAAGAGGTCGTGCTGCTCTGGGACGCCTATGAGTTGGTTTCGTCAACTTGACTTGGGCATCACTCATCACGTCCACATCCTGGAAATGAACGCCGACTCCTACCGCCTCAAGCAGAGCCGCTTCATCGCGACAAAGATGCTTCGCGAATCCGGCCAGGGGACCAGAGATGTCAGTTTGGCACCACAACGGCCAAGCCGCAGCATCCCGTTCTCGGACCATACGGCCGAACTCTCTTGCCGCGGAAGAAACGGCAGCGATCTCCGCCGATCGCCGGTACAGTTCTTCGAGCAACGGCTGAGCTTCGGCGGGTTCTTTCAACAACAGCCATGCGATTTGCCGCGGAGTCGTCCAGGGAAGAACAAGCGCAGGAGCGCGTTGCCCGCGGGAAGATCCTGGCGAGACATCGTGCTTAAGTCCGCTGCTCCTGCCAATAAGCTGCGTAATATGAAGGAGTTAACCAAGGGCGTTGG
>JAJZVZ010000181.1 GCA_021846945.1 Acidobacteriota bacterium
GGTGGAGCTTGGGCGCGTTGGCCATCGAGACCTGCGCCACGAACGGCGAGCCGTGCCCGGCCAGGAAGGTTTCCGCCACTGTCTTCTTCTCGGTGTTCTTGCCCTGGGTGGCCGAGCCGAAGACATTCATGTCATTGCCGCCCAGCATCGGCGTCGAGTCAGAGTTCTGCCCGCCGGTGTTCGAGTAGACCTGCGTGTCGAGCATCAACACCTTGACGTTAGGCCGGTTCTGCAGCACCACCTTCGACGTATTCTGGTAGCCGATGTCGCCGATGCCGCCGTCGCCGCCGACCACCCAAACCTTGGGCAGCTCCATGATTTCCTTGTCGGTCATCAGCGCATCGGTAAAGTGCGTGAAGTGGTAGTACTCCTCATCGCTGATCACGTTGCTGTCACGTGTCAGGAGCATGTCCGCCAGCCGCTCAGGAAGCACCGAACGCCGCGCGTGGTCCACGATGAAGCTCTCGCCCATCAGCCAGCCCACGGTCACGCCGTCCTGGAAGAGCGAATTCATCCACGGATAAGGATGCGGATTGTTGGGCGCCGTCGATCCGTACACCGTGTTGCAGCCCGTGTGCGCCGCCATGGCCATCACGCTCATGCCGTTGGCCAGCCGCCCGTCCACCGGCTGCAGATTCTTGTGATTGAAGGCCTCAGTCAGCAACACCGCCGTGATCGCCTCCACAAGCTGCGCGTCGGTCAACGCGCCGTGTTCGGCCTCATAAGCTGCGATGCGCGCCCTGGTATCGGCCTCGTCTTCGCCTCCCAGACCCATCACCAGGTGGGCGATCGCCTGCCGCAGCAGCGCATACTCGCCGGGGTTGCTCTCCTTCAGTGCCGCCAGACGCGCCGCGCCCTTCTTTTCCAGCTCGCCGGCCTTGGCGACAAAGCGGTCGCTCTTGGCGTGGAAGGCCGGCCGCATATAGGCCTCGGTCACCGCGGCAATCGAGCGCAGCACGCTCTTCTCGCCGCAGCCTGCGCAGGCGCCGTCGCCGGCCACCAGCGCATCGTAATTCGTGCGAACCATGAGCATGTTGCGCAGCGTCGCAGTCTTCGAGTCGGCCGGATTCGCGTTGTTATAAAGGCCCAGGAACTTCTGCGAAGTGTCAGGCAGAAGATCCAGGAAGTGCGTGCCGCTCTCGTGCTCGGCATTCACGTCTTCAGTCTCCTGCACCATCTTCAGCGCCTGGTGATCGCCGCAGGCAGTTACGCAGGCGGCGCAGCCCTTGCACAGATCGCTCACGAAGATTGAGAAGACGCCGCCCGAGCCGGGGCTCTTGCGCTCCGGCGACGAGAAGATGGCGTTCACCTTCTGGTAAGCCATCGGCACCTTGTCCATGATGCTGAAGAACTGCTCCTTGGCCGCGGCAGAGAACCCATCCACCTGCTCCGTCACTTCGCGCAGAATCTTCGGCAGCGGCGTGCCCTGCTTCACCTCCGCCAGCATGCGCTGTCGCGCCAGCTTCTCAATCTCAGGCAGCGTGCGCAGCATCCTGGTGCGCTCCGCAGCGTCGCTCACGTAGTAGCTGATAGCCGTCGAGAGCAGCGTGCTCAGGTCCTGCGAGCAGTTGGGCAGCGCCGTATCCGGGCAAACCGAGATGCACTCCATGCACTGCGTGCAGTTCTCCGGAATGTACATAGGCGTCTCGCGCCGCGCCACGTACTTCGAAGCCGTGTCGCCGGTCGCCGCCGCAATGACGCCCATGGCCGCAAGCGGCGTGGCCGGCTGGTTGTAGCCGAAGTGGGCGCGGAACTCCGCATCGAATGTGGCAACGCTGTCGATCGGCGCGCGCTTGGCCTGTCCGGCTGGCGGCGGCGTGGAGCGGCAGCCAATCCCGCACGAGCCGCCAGCCGTAGCCAGCTCCAGAATCGGCATCAGCGCCTGCCCGCGCAGCGTGGAGCGGTCGGCCGCTGAAAGCTCGCCGATCTTGATCTCCTTGACGCGCTCAAAGCCCTGCATCATCACTTCCATGTTCGACTGCACTACGGCTTCGCCGAACTTGCCGAACTTCTTCACATACTGCTTGTGCACCACCTCGCGGTACTGCTCCTGCGTGATGCCGAACTCCTGGAGCAGATTGCTCACTGCAAAGAATGCGCCCAGAAATGCATTGCCCTGCATGCGCAGTTGCAAGTCGCCACGGTCGGTGGCTTTCCGGGCGATGTCGAAGCCGGGCAACGTGAAGACGCGAATCTTCTTTTCGATAATCTGGCTGCGCGCCCACAGCGGCAGCCGCTCCCACGCCTGCTCGCCTTCTTCATCCGACTCCCACACCAGGCTGCCGCCCTCCTGCATGCCGTCCAGCGGATTGGTGTGCGTAAACGCCTTGGGGTCGCAGCACAGCACCACGGTCACGTGGCGCAGATCGCAGTTCACGCGGATACGCTCTTTGGCCGCCACCATAAAGTAGCTGGTCGGCGCTCCCTTCTTCTCCGAGCCGTACTTTGGATTGGCGCTGACGTGGATCACTTCCTTGGGGTTTCCCAGTTCGTCGCGCTCCCCATCCCGTTCGAAGATCAGGTCGTTCAGGTCGCCGAGAATCGCGCCCAGATTCTTACCCGTCGTAATGGCGCCCCAGCCGCCGATGGAGTGGAAGCGCACAGCCACCGCGCCCTCGGGCAACAGCGACGGCGTCTCGTCCGCGATCACGCTGTAAGGATGATCCACGCCCAGCACGAAGAAGTTCGCGCCATCGGCAGCCGACTTGCCGTCCTTGCGCACGCGGCCCGCAGTGGCGTACTCATAAGCGCCAATGATGTGCTCGGGGCGGAAGTCCCGCGATCCCAGTCCATAGCTGCCGCCGAAGATCCGAGGTACTTCCTGCAATTGGATCGCCGGCAGCCCCTCGGCGGCCGGATGACCGTCATATTGCACGGCCTTTGAAAATGCGGTACGGATGTCGCGGCCCAGCGGGTTGTCGCCGGCCATCGCCTCATCCGTCCGCTCCAGGATGATCACGTTCTTCTTGCCGCGCAGCGCGCTGATAACAGCAGCCTCCGGGAACGGCCGGATCACATTCAGATGGATGGAACCAACCTTTACGCCGCGGGTCGCGCGCAGGTAATCCACCGCCGCCTCAATGTTTTCCGCTGCCGAACCCAGCGATACAAACACGGTGTCGGCGTCTTCCGTCTTGTACTTGCTGATGAGCCCGTAGCGCCGCCCCGTCAACTCGGCAAACTTTTCGTAGGCTTCCTCAAGGAAGCCGAGAATCGGCTCGGCAAAGTTGTTGCGCCGCGCCACCACGCCCTGCATGTAGTGCTCCTGGTTCTGCACCGGGCCCAGCAGGATCGGGTTGGCGAGATCGATCATCCTGGGAACCCGGCGGCGTGTCGGCCCAAAAAGAATGCGCTGCGCCTCGGTTGGGCAATCGATGATGTCGTCAGGCGCTCCCAGGTACTCGCGGATCAGCTCCGATTCATGTTTATAGAAGGTCCGCTCCAGGTGCGTAGTCAGGAACCCGTCCATGATGTTCATGCCGGGTGTGAGGCTCAGTTCGGTCACGCGACGCAGAATCAGCGCCTGGTCGGCGGCCTGCTGCGCATCCTTGCCGAAGACCATGATCCAGCCCGTATCCAGCGCGCCATAGATATCGTCGTGGCCGCAATGCACATTCAGGGCGTGCTTGGTCAGCGCGCGCGCGCCCACCTCCAGCACCATGGTCGAGGCCTTGCCCGGCGCGTGATAATACTGCTCCACGCCGTACACCACGCCCTGCCCCGAGGTGAAATTCACCACGCGCTTGCCGCACACTGAGTGGGCAATGGCGCCGCCCTGGGCCGCGTGTTCGCCCTCCGTCTCAATAGCCAATGTATTGTGCCCGAAGACATTCAGGTGACCTTCAGCGTAAGCCTGCTGGAAGAGTTCGCCACCCTCCGTCGATGGCGTAATCGGATAGAATACGCCGGCGTCGGCGATCCGCGTTTCGGTGTGGTAGGAAACAAGCTGGTTACCGTTGGCGGTGACCCGAATACCTGGAAAACGAGCAGCAGCCTTCATGGAATTCCTCTCAATGAATCCGGTTTTTGTAAACGATATCTTCGCCGTGTGTCTAAAGCAATCGATTCATCAGGACGCCCTGCCCCGACCTCGCTCCGCTCCCGGTTCGCGCTGTCCCCGGCTCTTTCCTAAAGCGACTCGCCCCAAAATACCCTTGCAGCTGTAACGGCCGGAACGGAGAGCGGTGAACTCAGGGGAAGGTCACCTCAAGACAACGGCCTGCCTCTTTAAGTATGCACCTGCCAGAGGGAGACGCCGTCCCAAAAAGTGGTATCCAGTACCGCCTTGCCGCCAATCACCTTGCGCCTCGTCGCAAGCGAGTACTTTTGTGTGCGCTGTATAATTCCGTCGGCCTTCGCAAACACCTTCGAAACGCACCGAAACCGGCGATGAGAAGACCGGATGCGGAGCCCGCGTAGTTCCTTGACACGATCTTTTTCAACGGCTGGCAGAACCAGCAGGAGCTCAAAACCATGTTCTCTCATTTCATTCGTCCAGGACGTATCGGCGTTGTTGCTCTGACCGCTCTGCTGGCGGGCCCGGCGATTGTTGCCGCCCAGAACCAGTATCCCGATCTGAACCCGGCACGCATCGCAGCCGTTGAGCAAATGCTGCCCGAGAAGCCCGCCGGCTTCGGCGTGCCATGTTCCGACCGCGTTGCGTGGAATTCGGCCGCCCAGCTCTACCAGTCTGATGTGCAGCTTGCCGAGCAGTTCATCGCCAGCCCTCTGCCGCCGTGGAACGACCTGGCTTACCTGCGCTACTCGCGCGATGGCGACCGCCGCGAGGGCGAAGCCATGCTGCACCGCCATACCGGCCAGCTCACTCCGCTGGTGCTGGCCGAGTGCAGCGAGTGGAAAGGGCGCTTCCTGCCGCGCATCGCCGAGCAACTCGACGCCATCTCCGCCGAACCCTCCTGGACGCTGCCCGCGCACGATCCCCAGCTCCTCAACTTCCACGGCACCCGCTACTATGTTGATCTGAACGCGGCGGCCCTGGGGCATTCCGTGGCCGAGACGCTCTACCTGCTGGGCGACAAGATTCCCGCAGCCACCCGCCAGCGCGCCATGGCCGCTTTGGAAAAGCACATGTTCGGCCCCATGCGTCTGGCTTACGCTGGCAAGGAGCAGACCTTCATCGACTGGCTGCACGCCAAGCACAACTGGAATGCGGTCTGTCTCAATGGCGTTACCGACGCCGCGCTCACCATCCTGCCCAGCCGTCACGAACGCGCCATCTTTGCCGCCGCGGGCGAGCACTGGGTCTCCAACTACCTGGACAGCTACAGCGATTACGGCTATGACACCGAAGGCATCGGCTACTGGGAGTATGGCTTTTCCAATTACGAAGAGCTCCGCGAGCAGCTCTGGTACTCCACCCGCGGCAAGATCGACCTCTTCGACAACCCCAAGGCCCGCAAGGCAGCCCTCTTCGGCTTCCAGTTTGCCATGTTGCCCGGCGTCTACGCCGACTTCGGCGATGCGCACTTCATGGACAAGCCCAGCCCCTCCTTTTTGGCTACCATCGACCGCATCTTTAATCTGCATGAATTTCCCGATGATCTGGCCCTCATGCGGTCGGCCCGCCGTGCGGCCCTGCCGGAGGCTGTGTTTGCCGCCTTTCCCAACAGCTCCCAGCGCCACGATCCCGGTGAAACCGCCGCCACGCTTATCGGTATGCGCACCTGGTACGCCGATCCCGGCGTCCTCGTGGATCGCCCGGCACCCGGCGGCGATTTCGCCATCACCATCAAGGCCGGCGGTAATGCCAATCACAGCCACAATGACGTAGGCACCTACTCCATCGGCCTGAAAGACACGCAGATCGTCGGTGACCCTGGCGGTCCAGGCTTCTACGACGCCGACACCTTCAACAACAAGCGCTATACCTACCGCCTGCTCAACTCCTTCGGTCACCCCGTCCCGGAGATCGACGGCAAACTGCAACTGGAGGCAACCAGCGTCCATCCCAAAGTGCTCTCCTCCGCATTTACGCCCCAGGAAGACAGCGTCTCCATGGACATCACCCCGGCCTACAACGATCCCAATCTCAAGCAGGTCATCCGCACCATGCACTATTCGCGTGAGAATGGCGGTGCGGTCGAGATCGACGATCAGTTTACCGTGGCCGGTCCTGCCGACGTCATTGAGTCGTTCCCGACTCACGGAACCTGCAAGCAACTCGACTCAAAGACGTTGGAAATCGACTACCAGGGCCAGCGCCTGCGGGTCAGTGTGGATGCGCCGGTCACATTCATCGTTACTCAGGACAAGGTGGATGACATGGGCAATCCGTTTACCCGGGTTGGCGTCAACATGCATCTCGACCAGTCGGGCCAGATCGCCATGCACTTCCGCCCTGTTCCGGCGAGCTGAGAAGCGTCGCTCTACCTTACAGGATTGAACCAATCGGGGGCCTCATCCTTTCCGTTTGCACCTGCGAACGGAAAGGGTGGGATACCGCAAGTTCCAACAATCCTTTGGCTTTAATCTAATAACCGAAGGCTGATATCTACACCAAAGGTCCATGCCACACAATGACCCCCAATTCGCCCGCTACCCCAGCCTGGAAGGCCGAGCCGTTCTCGTCACTGGCGGCGCCACTGGCATCGGCGAATCCATCGTCACCCACTTCGCCCGCCAGGGCTCCCACGTCGCCTTCCTCGACATCCAGGACGAGCCAGCGCAAGCCCTCGCGGCGAAGCTCGCCGCCAAAGGCTGCCCTGCCCCGCTCTATATTCATTGCGACCTCACTGACCTCGCGGCGCTCAAGAACGCCGTTCAGCAAGTCCTGGATGCGTTCGGAGCCATCGACGTCCTCGTCAACAATGCCGCCAACGACCAGCGCCAACCCAGCGACGAAGTCACGCCAGAATTCTGGGACCAGTCGATCGCCATCAACCTCCGCCCGCAGTTCTTCGCCATGCAGGCAGTGGCTCCCGCGATGCGCGCCGCGGGCCGCGGCTCGATCATCAACATGAGTTCCATCGCGTGGATCATCCCCAACACCGGCATGCCGGTTTACGTCGCATCGAAGGCTGCCATCGTCGGCCTCACCCGCACCATGGCCCACGAGCTCGGCCCCCACAACATCCGGGTCAACGCCGTACTGCCCGGCGGCATCGCCACCGAACGCCAAAAGCGCCTCTGGTATACGCCCGAGTACGTGGCGCAGATCCTTGAGCACCAGTCCATCAAGCGCCAGATCGAGCCCGCCGAAGTCGCGCGCCTGGTTCTCTTCCTCGCCGCCGACGACTCCAGCGCCATCACCAACCAGAGCTACATCATCGACGCCGGCTGGGTGTAGTGCTATCTCAGCGTGATTTTGTCATCCAACTTTTGATCCTGGGCGCCCAGGCTCTCGTCCGCAGCGCTTGCCCTCCGTAGCGCGTCGGATAAGACCGGTGACGCCGCAGAGTTATACGAGCACAGTAATAGGAGTACCCCGCCAAAATGCCGTCCGTTGTCAACGAAAGCGCGGCGCCAGAGCCGGCAGATCCCCTGCGATTCGCAATCGACTCCCACCACCCACAGCCTCATGCTGTGTAAGCAGACGAGCGAACGGCGGGCCACGCTCCCGTCAAAGAACACCGCCCGAGGACTGATGCCTGAAAGCTCGTATCATTAACCCTATGAATCTCGAAGCAATCCAGTCCGCCCTGCGCGAGGCCGGCCACGACGGCTGGCTCTTCTACGATCATCACCACCGCGATCCCATCGCCGCCCACATCCTCGGCCTCGACGAAAAGGCCCACATCACCCGGCGCTGGTATTACTTCATCCCGGCCGCGGGCGAGCCGAGCAAGCTGGTTCACCGTATCGAGCAGAGCCGCCTCGATTCCCTGCCCGGCGCGAAGACCCAGTATGCCAGCTGGCAGGAGTTGCACGCCGGCCTCCAGGCCATGCTCGCCGGCGCGCGCCGCCTCGCCATGCAGTACTCGCCCAACAACGACATCATGTACGTATCGATGGTCGACGCGGGCACAGTCGAGTTCCTGCGCTCGCTCGGCAAGGAGATCGTCTCCTCAGCCGACCTGGTCAGCCAGTTTGAAGCCGTGCTCAGCGCGGAGCAGATGGCCACCCACGCCGTTGCGCAGCGCGCCATCGACGATCTGCTGGCCGAGGGGTGGCGCGAGATCGCCCGCCGCCTGCACCCGCCGTCTGGCAGCTCCGCCGCCTACACGGAATTCGACCATGTGCAATGGCTCAGCGAGGCCATGCGCCGCGCTGGCCTGGTGTGGGAGAACGGCCCCAACGTCAGCATCAATGCCAATAGCTCCGACTCGCACTACGAGCCCACCGCCGAGCGCTCCGCCCCTATCCGCGAGGGCGACTTCATCCTCATTGATATCTGGGGCCGCGTTGACTCGCCCGCCAGCGTTTACTACGACATCACCTGGACCGGCGTCATCGGCCGCGCGCCCACCGAGCATGAGCAAAGCGTCTTCGAGACCGTCCGCAACGCCCGCGATGCCGCCATCGCCGCCGTCGAGCAGGCCTTCGCCGCCAACCGCCCCATCGTCGGCTTCGAAGCCGACGATGCCGCGCGCGCCGTTATTCGCGCCGCCGGCTTCGGCGACTTCTTCACCCACCGTACCGGCCACAACATCACCAGTGAAATTCATGGCCCCGGCGCACATCTCGACAACCTCGAAACGCACGACATTCGCCGCATTCTGCCCAACACCTGCTTCTCCGTCGAGCCCGGCATCTACCTGCCCGGCTTCGGCGTGCGCAGCGAAGTCAACATGCTCACCGCTCCCGGCAAGGCCTGGGTCACCGGCAAGATACAGAGCGACCTGGTGCGGATATAAAGCGAGCGATCAGTGTGCAGGGATCAGGGATCAGTAGAGCCGGTGCCCCATGTCCCGATTTTGGGACCTGGGAAATTACCAGCCTGAACCACCCTCGGAGTTGAATCGGAGATTCTCGCATTGGCGACAGCCCCGGCGGACAACGCCTCTATGGCCGGACGATCATCTTCCCGACGCCGTCCTGATACTGGCTGGCGATGGTGAAGGCCTCGTCGATGCGCTCCATCTCCCTTGTATGCGTGAGCATCGGCCGAAACCATTCGGCGTGCGCGGCAAGCAGTTCCAGAGCCTCTTCCGTCTCGTGGTTCGATCGGCGTCGGG